>JAKEHZ010000235.1 GCA_022614735.1 Acidobacteriota bacterium
GTTTGAATGGGACGGCAATCAGTCGATAGCTATCTCCACAATGCAAGATTTGTTCGGTATGAAAGCCGGGGCGACGGCGGACGGCGCCAAGATAGATAGAGGCTTGAATGCAATCAAGACGGCCTATCTGAATCAGGGGTACCTCGACCAGAAGCTGGAGATCAAGACCGATTTTGATGATAGCTCGAGTACGGCCAACTACCACATTACTGTCAATGAAGGTCAACTGTTTCGTATGGGCGAGGTAGTCATTGCCAATGCCCCTGAGAGTGAACAGAAGCGCATCCGGGGGAGATGGGAGCTGGCACAGGGCTCAGTGTTCAACTTCAGTTACGTGAGAGAGTTCATGAAGAAGATGTCTGAGGACAGATCGGGCAGAATGCCGCGCGTCAATTTGCAGCTCGACCGTACGAAGCAGACGGCCGATGTGATATTCACATTCTAAATCAGACCGCACAAGATTGGGACAGATGTCTCACGCAAAGCCGCAAAGGCGCAAAGAAGAAATTGGCAAATCCTTTGCGGCTTTGCGTGAGATTACCTGTTTTAAATGTCCTAGCTGTGATTGACCAACCAACGACGAAGGGTAAAAGAGGATAATGCGAAAACCTGTTATTGCTGGGAACTGGAAGATGTATAAGTTAATTGGTGAAGCGGTGGCTACAGTTATCGCTCTCAAACCGCGAGTAGCAAATGCAAATCATTGTGAAATCATCGTCGCGCCACCCTACACTGCAATCGAGGCTGTTGCTAATCGTCTGGAGGGCTCGAACATCAGGACCGCTGCGCAAGATTTATCAACAGAGACCAGGCAGGGCGCGCACACGGGTGAAGTCTGCGGTGATATGCTCAGCGACGCCGGTTGCACGCATGTCATTATTGGGCATTCTGAACGTCGTTCTCTCTATGGTGAGAGTGACGAAATCGTAAATCGTAAAATACGAGCAGCGCTCTATTTCAATCTCCTCCCAATAGTATGTGTCGGCGAGACGCTAAAGGATCGCGATACAGGCAATGCGGACGAGGTTGTGGCCATGCAACTGGAACGCAGTTTAGCTGAGTTGACAGTAAATGACCTGATGCGTATCATCCTCGCTTACGAACCTGTCTGGGCAATAGGCACTGGGCGCACAGCGACGCCTAACCAGGCTCAGCAGATGCACGAATACATTCGTCAGTGGATTTCTCAGAAATTCGATTCAAAGATCGCTGACGATTTACGGATTCTTTATGGTGGAAGCGTCAAGCCGGAAAATATATCTGACTTGATGAGAGAATCCGATATCGATGGCGCCCTCGTCGGAGGCGCCAGTTTGGATGCTGAGATCTTTGCGCGAATTGTCAACTACGACCGGTAGCTGGGCAGGAATAGTAGCTGGACAGAAATAGTAGCTGGACAGGAATAGTAGCTGGACAGAAATAATAGATAGGTAGATTACTTTGATTTTAAAATACATATTAACAGTGATTTTCGTTGTGGATTGCATCTTTCTTATTCTGGTTGTGCTTTTGCAATCAGGAAAGGGGGGTGATGTCGCAGCGGCTTTTGGCGGATCGGGCAGCCAAACTGCGTTCGGTCCACGCGGTGCGCAAAAGCCTCTGGAGAAAGCTACGGTTGTAGCAGCTGGAATATTTATGCTTATAGCGCTGCTTTTCTCGCTGCCGGGACTTACCGGGCCGAGTTCAGTTGTGAGTGATAGCGGGGCTGCGACGACTCAACCTTCTCCATCACCCTCGGCGAGTCCGGCTGCAACGCCTACTGCTTCTCCTGCAGTATCAGCAACTCCAGCAGCCTCCCCGGCGGCCACGCCTGGGAAATGAAGAAGTGAGCTCTTTTAATAAGTAAGCCTCCCAATAGCCGAAGTGGTGGAACTGGTAGACACGTACGTTTGAGGGGCGTATGGGGCAACCCGTGGGGGTTCGAGTCCCCCCTTCGGCATTACCCAACTTTCGGATCGAAAAATCTCGTAAGTCTTTGTCCTGCAATCATTGCTTTTTGTCACAGAATCGGTGAAATGATCAAATGTGACAAGAATGTGACAAAACTTTCGAGATTTTTCTTTTTACCCATTCGTTCCGATGGCTCTGCCCACTTGAATCTGCGCCACATCAGTCAGAGAATCGACCGCCTTCCTAACACGCTCGATCGACGGTCTCGCATAGATTCCGGTCGTCCTGACGTCTGAATGCCCGGCGGCATCCCGCGCGGTGAAACTATCATATCCCGCTTCAAGAATACGCGTCACGTAAGTGGCTCGCAGATCGTGAAAGTGAAGATCAACGATCTTTGCCTCACGACAGATGGTCGGCCATGTGTCTTTAATCCAGTCCACACCGCCGAAGATCAAGTCTTCAGGATCACCCTTCGCATGTATGCTAAGACGAAGAGCGCGCTTAACCACTGAGTTCATTGGAACGATCCGGTCGCCGGTCTTGGCATCGAGAATCGCGAGCCAATCTTGCTCGAAATCAACGTGGCGGCGACGAAGGTTGAGGATCTCTCCTTTGCGTAATCCTGCGTGCAGAGCCAGCAAGACGCATAGGCGAAGCATCTTTCGTGTTGGTCTTTCAAGAGTTTTCACTAGGCGCGACTCTTCCTGCGCTGTAAGAACTCTCTTGCGAGATTGCTCACGAAAATGTTTGACCCGGCGGAATGGGTTGTATTCGTAATCAGTCCATTCGGCAACTTTTGTGAAGATTGCGCTCCCAAGCTCCAATAATCGATTGACCGCGGCACCTGTTTGCTTGTGGCCATACTGGTTTACTCTTTCTGCTTCTTTTGCCTTGAAAGTCTCAACCATAGGACGAATGATTTGGTTTAGCGGGTACTCTCCAAAGTTATCCACCAGAACGCGCAGTCGCCACGTATCGGATTTAAATGTACTTGGGCGCTTGTTAAGCTCGGCCCAAGGTCTATACCAATTGTCAATGAACTCAGCGAATGTGTCTGTTGGTAAAGGCGCTGGCTTTCCTCCAATTAACCTTCGCTGCGATGGAAATTGAATCGCCAGCTTTTTAGCCTGCGCCTCTTCAATCAAACGGGCGCGCTCTTCTTCACCACATTTGATTGCTTCCCGTTTGCCTTTGGCATTGCAGGCCTGCCTGACACGTTCGCCATAAATCTCAATAAATACCTTTCGTATAGACCACCTCAGGAAAACCAATGCGCACATTAAATTCTTGTCACTCGAGCCTCTTTTAGGAGCTATTCCTAACATAAATCTCAAGCTCATAGACTGGGTTATAGTTGGGGGTGAATCAGGACCTGGGGCGCGCCAAATATGCAAATCGTGGGTTTTGGATATACGTGATCAATGTCGAAAGGCAGAAGTTCCGTTTTTCTTCAAACAATGGGGAGGGGTAAATAAAAAGAAAGCGGGGCGTTTGCTAGAGGGGCGAACTTGGGATGAGATGCCCATCAGCAGGGGTCACTTGGATAGCGTGCTATAATTACGGCGCAGATTTTGACCGGAAAAGGGGAAGCAATTTTGAGCAAAAGGAAGAATTGATTAAGGTGCTTTTTGAACAGATGCCAAAGACCGAACCGCTAGCTGGTCCAATCGTCTATGTGGGCGATTTAGAAGCCGGGACGCAGCAGATCAGAGAGATGGTCAGCCAATCACTGCAGCGCAGCGCAGAACAGTTGAGGGAACAAGAGCTGGGGCAATAGCTGAAATCTAGTAGATTTCGTCGGATTCCAGAATGACTACTACTATCGAGGAAATATGACTTCAATTTCAGTTGAGTTACCAGAAAGCGTATTTTCCACACTTCGGTGCGATCCGGAGGAATTCGTCAAAGAGATGCGACTCGCTGCCGCAGTGAAATAGTATGAACTTGGTATGTTATCACAAGGCAAAGCGGCTGAAGTGGCCGGTCTACCACGTGCCGAGTTCATCAATGCGTTAGCGCGATTTCAGGTTTCACCTTTTCAATACACGGCTGAAGAATTGATGGAGGAAGTGCAGCTCGACAAAGTATCATAGGTTCGCTCCCTTCGGCAGCCATGAAGTGCTAAAGGCAAGCCCATTATTCATGCCGATGATTTGGAGATAGGTGACAACTTCATGCACGAGATAATGGAGCGCGGCAAAGTGATGCATGTAGCAGATCACTGATGTTTGAGTGATGGTATATATTTGGGATTCTTATTAAACACCCATAAAGGGAAATTAGTTATGCCAGAAACAATCTCGCTGGAAGAAGCACAATCAATGCTACCTGAGTTGATTGATCGCCTGAAGCCGGGTACAGAGATCATCATCACCCGCGATAATCAACCCGTCGCTGGGCTACACCTATTGGCTGGTGCACAGCCTCAGCCACGTTTCGGGAACTGCCAGGGAAAGCTTGTGATTCTTGCCGAAGACGATGAACACTTAAAGGATTTTGAGGAATACATGCCGTGAATCTGTTCTTGGACACGCATACTTTCCTCTGGTTCGTACTGGGGGATTTACAGTTGAGTGCGAGAGCGCGTCAACTAATTGAAGATGTAGCGAATGCGAAGTTCCTTAGTCCGGCGGTTTACTGGGAGATCGCTATTAAGATTAGCATCGGGAAATACGCTTTGAAAGAGCCGTACGAATCATTCATGGACCGTGCTATCCGGCAGAACGGATTCATTATTCTTCCGATTGAACCCCGCCATACCGCTGTTCTGACGAACCTACCGTTTCACCATCGCGACCCGTTCGACCGACTCATCATCGCACAGGCGATGGTTGAGCAAATGCCAGTCGTCACCGTTGACGCGGCCTTTGACAATTATTCAGTGACTCGGCTCTGGTAAAAATGCAGCCGAACAAAACTTCAGCCCCAATCTGCAACTATGGATGCACCCCTTTTGAAACCACCCACTCCTTTTCAAATCCGGCAGGAGCTTGAAGAATCCATCCTGCACGAACTTCTCGGGCCTGCCGGCGGAATAAATGAAGAGATCAACGAGCGACACGTTTATGAGCGTTACCTGGTCGGCATGCTCGCGCCCTTGAACAATTCCTATGAAGCGCCCGGCACTGATGATGAACTCGCGGTTGGAAACGATAATGGCGAGGAAGGAACTGTCGAGGCGCCCAACCCTTTCGGCAAAACTATCTTCCCCTCTTCGCTGGGAATGACATTTTGCCTTGAAGGTGAAGTATCCGTCATTCGGGTAACCGCGCGTTGGGGCAGATACGAAAAGGCTTACAGCGATTCGGAAACGACCGATAAAGGAAATCCCAGAAGGGTTTGGAAGCGCGAGCAGATTAATGAGCAGAAAAAGATCACACTGCAAGATGGTGAATTGAGAACATGGGATGTTAAGCCATCGGTGGTAGTCACCGGCATAGCCCGACGGCAGGATGCGCAGTGGATCGTATCGCTCTTCCTTGTCAACGGACAGCAGGAGTTGGAGATCAACAAGGACCCGGCCTGGCTGTTTCAACCCGAACTGATCGTTGAATCCCCTGACCCGGCAAATCCCGCGATCTTCTGCCGCCGGTCAGGCAAGAGAAAAGCCGGCAAATCCGATCCGAACTTTTTCGACGAAGAGATGGCGATGGAGATGCTCTACCGCAAGTGTACAGAATTCGCCATCGGCCATGGAGTCAGCGTCCACGCCACACCCGATCCTAATAACTATGAACAAGCCGTAAGGATCGAGACGAAAGTTGTCCCATCATGGGAAGTAGCGAAAGTGACCCCGCCTGGTAAAGACGAGATACGCGCGCTGGCCGGGCTGGTCTTGAGTATGAAGGAGCTGGCTGAAACACCGGACGGCGAACTCGCTTCAAAACTCAATCCCTTGCCCGATGCTTACCGTGAATGGATCGAGGAGCAGGAGAGGAAGATTCCCGGTCTTGCTGATGAATATAAGCTGGGCGCACAACAAGCAGTCTCCAACTGCCGGAATACACTGAAGAGAATCAGAGATGGTGTTGTGTTGATCAGCACGAATCCGGAGGCGGCTGAAGCGTTTCGCTTTGCCAACCGAGCAATGTACCTGCAGCGCGTGCAATCGCTCAAGGCAATGAAGAAACGAAGCGGCGCCGGCAATGATGAAGCTGCAGCGCTGTCACCGTCTGAAGAGAATCCGACCTGGTACCCGTTCCAGCTGGCATTTCTGTTACTCAACCTGCCGAGTCTGACCGATCTGAATCATCCCGACAGGACAAGCGAAACCCATGGCATCTCCGATCTGCTCTGGTTTCCTACCGGCGGCGGCAAGACTGAGGCTTATCTTGGTCTGACCGCTTACACGCTCGGCATTCGCAGACTTCAGGGAGATCGGTACGGGCGCGATGGTGAGAACGGAGTAGCGGTGCTGATGCGCTACACGCTGCGGCTGCTCACATTACAACAATTCCAGCGAGCAGCTGCGCTGATCTGCGCTTGTGAAGAGATCAGGAGAAATGAACCGTCAAAGTGGGGCAGGAATCCATTCCGCATTGGTCTGTGGGTAGGTGGGATCACAACACCGAATAAAACCGGTGAGAGCAAAGAGGCAATCGAGAAGATCAGAAGTAATCAGGCTTACCAGATCAGCAATGGTACTCCTCATCAACTGACGAATTGTCCCTGGTGCGGACACGTTATCGACCCGAAGAGTAATATTGTCGTCGAAAGTTTCCCCGGCGGCAGCGCGAGAACGATCATCTACTGCGGTGATCCGATGGGCAATTGCCCCTTCAGCAGTGCCCAGTCGGAAGGTGAGGGTCTTCCGGTGTTGGTGGTCGATGAAGAAATCTATCGCAGGCTCCCAGCCTTGTTGATTGCGACGGTGGACAAGTTCGCGCAGATGCCATGGAATGGCGCGGTCCAGATGCTCTTCGGTCAGGTCAACGGGTACTGTGACCGGCACGGCTTCAGATCACCGGAGATAGAAGATAAGGATCGGCATAATGCCGGCGGAAGATATCCCCGAGCACAGACAACGCCACGCACAGCCTTGCGCCCACCCGATCTGATTATTCAAGACGAGTTGCATTTGATCTCCGGGCCGCTCGGCTCACTGGTGGGTTTGTATGAAACCGCCGTTGATAGTCTTTGCTCGTGGGAGGCGAATGGCCAGACGGTTCGTCCGAAAGTGATCGCATCGACTGCAACGATCCGGCAGGCGCGCGATCAAATTTACAAGCTCTTCCTGCGAAATGTCCAAATCTTCCCACCACAGTGCATAGACATTGAAGACAATTTCTTCTCCAAACAGCGCGAGACTGGAGAGCGGTATCCCGGCAGGCGATATCTGGGAATTTGTGCCCCGGGCAAGCGGTTGAAAGCGGCACTGATCCGCGTTTATGTCGCTCAACTCTCCGCGGCACAGGCTATGTACGAAAAGTACGGAAGCATAGTTGATCCTTGGATGACGCTGGTCGGCTATTTCAACTCCATCCGGGAGCTCGGCGGGATGAGAAGGATGATCGATGACGACGTCGCGGCCCGTTTGCAAAAGATGGATCGGCGCGGCCTGGCAATTCGAAAATACCTTGTCACGAGGGAACTCACGTCACGCATCACATCGACCGATATTCCATTCATTCTCGACCAGCTGGAAAAGGCATTTGATCCGACAAAGACACCTCAAGAGATTCCGCCGAGAGAGAGGCCGATTGATGTATTGCTGGCAACCAATATGATTTCTGTCGGTGTAGATGTATCCAGGCTCGGCACTATGATCACAGCCGGCCAGCCGAAATCTACTGCAGAGTACATTCAAGCCACAAGCCGCGTCGGGCGAAGTAAACCCGGACTGGTGATTACGGTTTATAACTGGGCGCGCCCACGAGACCTCTCACATTACGAGGCGTTTGAAAACTTTCATGCGCGGTTCTATCAGCACGTAGAGGCACTTTCGCTGACGCCTTTTTCGTCGGGAGCGGTAGATCGGGGGCTGGCAGCACTGTTAGTCTCGCTCGTCCGGTTGCGGGGGATGGAGTTCAATGGCAATGAGCGGGCGGCGGTGATTCAAAGCAGCCACCCGGTAGTACAGGAAGCGATCAAGAGCATTGCTGCAAGAGCTGCGAATGTAGCAGGAAATCAAACTGGCGAGTTTGTAGAGCAGTTTCTAAAGAGCAAGCTAGATGTCTGGTTGAAGCGAGCCAAACCGATGCAAGGTGGAGATACGCTCGGATACAAAACCGATAATCAGAGGCAGAACATTGGATTGTTGCAGGATCCTTACTCTGCAGCACAAGGCGAGTTTGTTTGCTTGCAGTCACTTCGCAACGTCGAGCCACTATCCAACCTGATTCTTCGTCCTGGCTTCCTCGACCCTCAGAATGACCGGCTGCCGGAACCGATGGGACAGCCCGACAGTCCGGCAATAGATGAATACGCCGAGGAGGAAGAGTAATGAACAAAGTTGGTGAACTGAGACCAAGTCAGATGCTCTACAACTTCGGTGTGGGTGGTGTGGTCGACTTGCCTCTGATGTCAGTATTGATCCTTGGCATTGATGATTGGAATACTACCCACATGCGGAAGCTCCCCGAAGAAAGGCTGCTTGCTGCCGTAAAGAGAAGGTTGGGATCGCAGGTGGGCTTTATGGCGGAAGCTCCCGTGCTCCGCGATATGGGGGGCCCGATTAATCCCTACGATCAGCAAAATCTGCCTGGGATACCGGTTGCGCCCTTCCCCGGATGGGTGATCTGTCCCGTCTGCCATCGGCTCGGGCCACTCGACGGTAGCAGCTTTAAGCTCGAGCACAATATTTTTAGATGGCAGGAATCCAAATTTGTTCATGAGACTTGCCAGTACCAGAAGGACAAAAGTAGGAAGCGACCTGTCATTCCGGCGCGCTTCATTGTGGCCTGTGAAGACGGACACCTGGATGATTTCCCCTGGGTCTATTTCGTCCACGATGGAAATACGGACTGCCAGTCTGTTTTACACCTCTCTGAATATGGAGTCAGCGGAACAGCCGCAGATATCAAGGTCACCTGCAAGAACTGTGGCAAAGGCAAGAATATGGCCCAGGCATTTGGCGAGGCGGGAAGAGCTTATATGCCAAAATGCCGCGGACGCCACCCGCATCTTCACAAGTTCGAGCCTGATGGCTGCGACGAGCAAATGGTCGCAATGCTTCTGGGAGCGACAAATCTCTGGTTCCCGGTCACCTTTTCCGCACTGGCGATTCCGAGTAAGAGCGGAAAGCTCCGGGATCTGGTCGACAAGCACTGGTCATACCTCAGTCAGCCGCAGGATATGAACACACTCAACGTCTTGATCATCACTCTGCAACACAACGGACAACTAACAGACCTGACGGACTACTCGATTCACGAAATCTGGGCCGAAGTTGAGAAGAAAAAGAGCGTACAGCAGGTTGAAGAAGAACAGCCTGACCTGAAGGAACCCGAATGGGCAGTATTCTCAGATCCTGATCCAACAAAGAACACCTCCGATTTTGAATTGACGAAAGCCGCGCCTCCGAAGGGCTATGATGAATATTTTGAAAAGGTTGTACTGATCAACCGGCTGAGAGAAGTAACCGCGCTGATGGGTTTCACTAGAATCCTCTCTCCGGCCGATTTCATGGAGACTATGGAAGAGATACCTACAGCTCCGATCTCGCGACAGAGCCCGAGTTGGATCCCTTCGATTGAAGTTCGCGGTGAAGGCATCTTCATTGAGTTCAAAGAGGATGCCCTCCAAAAGTGGGAGGATGAGATCGTTCAGGGTGATTTCCAGCGTAAGACCGCGGAGGCCCACATCAACTGGCGAACACAAAGAAAACTCGACCCGACGGTCGGGATGCCGAACGCCCGGATGATGCTGATCCATACATTTGCCCATGCGATGCTGCAGCAGTTCGCAATCGAGTGCGGGTATAACGTGGCCAGTCTGCGCGAACGAATTTATTCACGGCTCCGCAACGAAGAAGGAGGCCCAATGGCGGGGCTGTTAATCTACACTGCAGCACCGGACTCAGAAGGTACGCTTGGCGGACTGGTCGCTCTTGGTGAACCGAGCACCCTTTCGCGCCATATCGACCAGGCGCTTGAGAGAATGCGGCTGTGCGCTTCCGATCCCCTCTGCGCCGAGCACGACCCGACGAAGGTTACCGGGACTTTGCACTGGGCAGCCTGCCATGCATGCCTTTTCAGTCCGGAAACCAGCTGCGAAAAAGGGAACAAATATCTCGACCGCGCTCTGCTTGTGCCCACGATCAAAGTTCCTAATAGGGCCTATTTCAAATAAGGATCTTTCGTGAAGGGCATGGTATCTCCCAATCTGCTCGAAAAAATCCACCGGACAGTGGTGAACATTCCGCCATCTGTTCTTGAGTCACTGATTCACACATTACAGAACTCAGCTGAATCCGGCTATGAGCAAATCAGGCACAATGTCTTGAAGCACATTCCAACACCCGAATTCCGGGACACGATTAACGAGCTACTGGAAGCCTGGCAGACAGAGAATGATATATCCCACCCTCAAGCCCTTGCGCTGTCGCTTGCCAGTGCGGCGCATTCGTATCGAACTGCCAGAGAGCAAACTGCGATCGAACTTGTCTGGACGGGCCCTACGACTGGTGTGATTCCATTGCGACGGACTGAACAAGTGTTGATCGAGATGATCCGGGAGGCAAGGCAAGAACTGCTGATCGTCAGTTTCGCGGTTTATGATATAGAAGAAATCGTGACCGAGATGGAGAGAGCTCTTGCTCGAGGTGTTGGATTAACTATTGTGATTGAAACGCCAGATTCCAGCCAGGGAAAGATTTATTTCGGTGCTGACGCATCGTTAAACGATAAGATCAAAGCCAAGGCGCGAATTCTCAAATGGCCTTATGAAAAACGAGAAAAGGATGAAAACGGCAAGTACGGTTCGCTGCATGCGAAATGCGCCGTTATGGATCGTGATTCGGTTTTGATTTCGAGCGCGAATCTCACACAGTATGCCTTGAACTTAAATATGGAGATGGGACTGCGGGTGAAAGATAAGATACTCGCTGAGAAAATTGTACGGCATTATGAGGTGCTAACACAGCTGGGCGTCCTGAGTTAGCCGCAGTCGATTTAGTTTAGCCGAGTGTTCGAATTGGCACGGGAGAATCCAGGGGAACCAGTACTCAAACACGCGATCCGTAGCCTCTCGGAAGTGGACTTCTCTCAAGTACATTATCTGCTGCAACGTATACTCTTCCAAGCCGCCTCTGTTGATCCTGGGATGCTGCATACGGCGCTATACGTTACCTTCAAGCACCAGCAAAATCATGCCTCAGCAGAAGTCGATAAACCTACGCTCACTCGGGCCCTGTCAGCAATCATCCAAGGCCATGCTCCGCTCCAGCACGAAGGAGATGTTGCCTGGGAATTGTGGGGCGCGATCGTCTTTAAGGTTTCATTGGACGGCGCACGTAGCAATGGCATTTCATGCTACAATCTTGATACTCCACATGAGATTCCCGAACCTTCACCGGCTGGAAATTACTGATGGCAGCGAACCGCCGTATAACGTATTAAGAATTCGTGTGGCGCGTCGTGCGAATAAGACACCTCCCGAAGGAAGAAGCCGCCACACAATTCTGTGTTGAACTAAGCCGGGAGTGGGGA
>JAKEHZ010000236.1 GCA_022614735.1 Acidobacteriota bacterium
CTGATTCGGGTCAACGCCAACAACCTGTTCCACACAGGCTCTTACAATCTGGGGCTGGAGTGTCGCCGGCCGCTGGGGCCGGTCGACGGGACATTGAGCTGTGGCTCGCTGCTGTCGGGTACCATCGAGGCCCCAGGGGAAGTGGATTTGATCACTTTCAGTGGGCAGACTGGCGATGTAGTCGATCTCACACTGGTGCTGACCGCAGGGTTTGACTCGTTTCGGAGTGTTCTTCCCCGAGTCACCTTGTTCTCTCCCACCGGCGCTCAATTGGATAGCTTTGATGCCAACGTCCAGAAAACCTATACGCTGCCGGAGAGCGGGACATATCTGATTCGGGTGAATGCTAATAACTTGGTCGCCACCGGATCGTACAACCTAAGGTTGCAGTGCTCACCTTAGAACTGGGTAAAGTGGATAGCTGTCAGGATCCATAGACCGTGAACACTCTCCAAGTTTAGATGGTAAGAGGCTCAACAAGTGAGAGGGGCTTCCTCCTGGTCTCCTTTTGACGATTCAAATCATGCTCCCACAACCTCATTGCTTGATCTTTCCAAGCATCTGATAAATCCAGGCCAATGCCGTATTCATCATCTGCTCGCCCGCGCCGACCGCAGCAGGTGATACCTGATTGTCCGCGCCATAGCCCCCTTCAGCCACAGCTTCAATCGTCGGAAAGTATTGGTGGTAGCCATTGCAATAGCCTAAAAAGAAGACCTGTTTGACTCGCGCGCGCTCTTTCAATCGAATTGAATGATTGCTGAAGAATTCCCCGGACGCTCCGACCAGCGCAATCTCGTTATTGAGCAACGCAACGGTTAATCGCGGCCTTACTCCATCGGCATATTCGTCAATATAATTCGGTATCAGCTCAGGAAAGAATGCTTTCTCATACATCCCCCGCACCATGGGATTGCTGAGATCAACACGCGGGCTGAATTTGAAGCGTTCTTCTCTGACTTGCAGTGAAGGCTGTGCCACATCTTGTGTCGTCAAATTCATCGCAAGTTTCACCACCTCCTTGCCCAGCGCCTGGCCGAATGCCTGATAGCCTTTGTTCGGGCCTTCATTGACCGATTGATCGCCGGATGCTCCCTGCATAAAGATCGCGTGCGCACCAGTGGCTTTTTCAATCTCACTTTTCATAGCCCCAACGTAATCGGCTGAGAACTTCAATATCATTGCCTGGATCATCGTCGGATGCGCGGTGAAATTGACGAGGATGGCAAGCGGTTTGCCGCTCTGGTCATCGAAGCGCAATACCGGCAGCTCGCGGTCGCTCGGCTTTGGCGTCAGTTTCGTGTGACGGTTGCGATTGAAGCCTTCGAGTTGAACCGAGCCGACGGCCATCTTCGCCGGCTTGAGTTTTTTATCGGCTTCGAGGATCGCTGCAATAATCGCGGTTTCCATCTCACGATAGTAACGCAATGCCGCATCAAATCGGCCTTTGCCCTTACCCGGTTCATCGGCCAGTTCGAGCACCGGGCTGTGATGTGTATGCGAGCCGGCGATGAATGAATGCTCGATGCCGGCTTCCGCCTTGATTCGTTGACGGATGCGTTGGAGCGATGCTTCGGCGGGAGAGCGGCCAAGATCGAGGCCGACGATTGCAAGTTTCTTATCACCGGCCTGTATGACCAGCGCGTCTGCGTAAAGGGGATCGAGAGTGCCTTCCGACAGTTTATCGTGACGCGCTCCGTAGCCCCACATTGGCACGGGTTCGCGTGGCGTAACATCGCGACGAGCTGTTCCGGCCTTGAAGGGTTGAGCTTGAACGGCAAAGGTAGCGACAAGCAGCGCAAAAACAAAAAACAGAGTGCGAGTTATTTGTTTAGCCATAGATGATTTGAAATTTGAAATTTGAGATTTGAAATTTGAGAAGGGAAAACGGAACAAACGGAAATAACGGAACAAACGGATTCGACTTGATCCATTTTTTCAACAAATATTGCGCTATGAAGAGTCCAAGAGAGAATGCGAAACAAGCGAAAATAGACGAAACAAGCGAAAATGAGCCACTTTTCGCTTGTTTCGTCTATTTTCGCTTGTTTCGCATTCTCTCTTCAGCTGACTTCATGCGGGCATCATTTTAAACCTGAATGTTCAGGAAAGTCCTTTATTTGCACTGCGCCTCTTCAAAATGGATAAAGTCGAGTCCGTTATTTCCGTTATTTCCGTTTTCCCTTCTCCTTTTTTACTTCTCTAAACCTGCCATTCGCTCAAAGACCCGCAGCAGGCTTTGCGTGCCATCATCCCCTCGACCTTCAGCTTCGACCACAGCGAAAAGTTGATGCGCCAACGCAGCAGTTGGCAGGGGAGTATGGTTCACATTGGCTGCGTCCAGCACCAGGCGCAAATCCTTCTGTTGCAGACGAGTCATGAATGCCGGTTTGAAATCGCGATCGATCATCTTCTTGCCCAACACTTCGAGCGCCCAGGAATTGGCCGCCCCTCCGGTCAGCGCCTGATGCAATGTTGCGAGATCTAACCCTGCCTTCGCCCCGAAGGTCAGTGCCTCGCAGACGGAAAGCAGGTTGATCGCGGTCATAATTTGATTACACAGTTTCGCTGATTGGCCGTTACCCGCCGGACCGAAGTGCGTGATGCGTTTGCCCATTGCGGCAAGCACGGGACGCGCACGCTCGAGCGCTGCGGCATCGCCACCGACCATGATCGTCAACGTGCCTTCGATCGCCCCCTTTTCACCGCCGGACACCGGAGCATCGAGCCAGAACAAGCCTTTTGCTCTGGCCTCTTCATCCAGCTCGCGTGTGACCTGTGGCGAGATCGTGCTCATATCGATGATAATCGTGCCGGGCTTGACCGCCGAGAAAATTCCATTCTCTCCGCGCGCAACGGCGACGACATCGGGTGAATCCGTGACCATAGTGATGATGATTTCGCTCGTGCTCGCGACCGCTGCCGGGGTGCCGACCGCATTCACATTGCCGAGCGATGAATTTTCAGTAGCGAACTTTTCAGCCTTGCCTGGAGTACGGGTGGCGACAGACAAATTGAACCCCGCTCTGAGCAGATTCCGAGCCATCGGTGCGCCCATTATTCCGAGGCCGATCAATCCTACCTGGCCAACTTGCATGATCTTTTCTCCTATTTAGTTTTTGATAACTGCTGACTTGAGCGGCAAAGATGCCACACGCCCCGGCAAGACATCAAGAGAGCAACTGTGTTAGAGTTTGGCTGCCGTAACTCGTATCTCAAATATCAAAATCAAAAATTAGCAGGTCAAACGCCCCGCAGTTGCGCAGAGCACTCTTGATTGTTATTCGAATCGCCCTGAGTGGAAAGGCTCAATGAAGATGGATCAGGAGATTTCCAATAAGTGGAGGTGACTATGGCGAGCAAGTCAGCATCGATCAAGCAGCTTAAGTCTGCAATGTGGTGCTTAATCATCCTCTCGGTAACGCAGGCTTCCGTGGGCGGTAAAGGGAAGCCTGGGCAAGCCTCGCAGAGACCCGGACGCGCGCTGGAATTGCAGGATTATTACCGCATCGAAGGCGCCGACAGCCCGGCTATCTCGCCCGATGGCCGTTGGGTGGCGTTCGTGCGCAGTAACATCGTCGAAGCTGAAAACCGGCGTCACAGCGAGGTCTGGCTCGCGCCCGCCGACGGTTCATCCGCTCCCAGGCGGATCACGAATCCGGCATTCAGCTCCACCAATCCTCGCTGGAGTCCCGATGGCAAGCTCCTCGCCTTCAATTCGCGCCGCAGGATTCCGGGTTCTGAGGATGGGGAAGGAAGTTCCGTCTGGTTCCTGCGCATGGATCAATCAGGAGGCGAGGCGTTTCAGATTCGCGGGGTAAGCGCGACACCGATCTTCAGTCCTGATAATCGGTGGATTGCTTTCACGAAGGCGACCCCGCCGTCAAAGAAGGAACAGAAGCTTTATGCCTCGGATTTTGAAAAGCGTATTAACGAACGGTTTAAAGGGCGCATTTATGACTGGATGAATTACCGCTTCGATGGGCGTGGGTATCTTCCAGACCCGCGCGACCCGATGGCGACACCACCCGAAGAGCTCTACATTGTCCAGCGAGAGGGCGGGACGCCCAGGCAACTCACACGTCTCGGATTCAATGTCCAATCAGCATCGTGGCGTCCTGACAGCGGCGCGCTCTTAATAGAAGCGAACGCGCACCAGCGCGACGAGTACACGTATGAAAGAGCAGATCTGTGGATCGTGACGGTCGACGGCCAGATCAAGCGACTGACCGATGACGGCTACAATCACAGCTCGCCGGCCTGGTCACCCGACGGTCGTTTCGTCGTCTTCCGCAGGCAGCAGGGTTTAAGCCAGGTGATAGGGGCGAAGCAGAATCACGGGGCGCCCGTGGATTTATATCGTTTGCCTGGTGGGGGTGGCGGGGGTGGCGGGGGTGGCGGGGGCGGCGGGGGCGGACAGGTAGAGAACTTGACTGCCGCCTGGGACCTCCTGCCTGGCGCCCCCACGTGGAGCGCGGACGGTAAGTTCATCTATTTCAGCGGCGGCATCGGCGGAAACTCGCATCTCTTTCGCGTTCCGTCGGCAGGTGGAGCGGTGGAGCAGGTAACGCAAGGCGACCGTACACTCAGTGGATTCAGCCTCTCCGCCGCCACGGACCGCATCGCCTACTCGGCGACTGATCCCACACATCCCGCGGAAATCTTCTCTGCGCGTATCGATGGCTCGAATGAAAAGAAGCTCTCCGATTTGAATGATACTTTCGTCAACGAAGTGCAATTGAGCCGTGCCGAGCGGATTCTCTATCAGAGCAAGGACGGCACGCAGATCGAAGGTTGGGTCTTGCTGCCGCGCGGATACGATCCGTCGAAAGATAGATATCCGCTGATCCTGAGCATCCACGGCGGGCCGCACGGGGCATACGGCAACAACTTCTCTTTCCAATTTCAATTACTGGCCGCCAACGGCTATGCCGTGCTCTATACGAACCCGCGCGGCTCGACAAGCTACGGCGAGAAGTTTCTCTGGGCGACATGGGGCGGTTGGGGCATCCTCGATTACGACGATGTCATGGCGGGCGTCGAACACGTGGTGAAGCGTTATACGATCGATGAGAAGCGGATGGGCGTGACGGGCTATTCGTACGGCGGATTCCTGACCAATTGGGTGATCACGCACACTTCACGCTTCGCGGCGGCGATCACAGGCGCGGGCATCTCAAATTGGATCAGCGATTATGGTACGGCGGACATCCCGCGCACAAAGGAGAGCGAGTTTTACGGGACGCCGTGGGAGGCGAACAGCCGCGAGCTGATGATCAAGCTTTCACCGATCACCTACGCCGCCAATGCAACGACGCCTACTTTGTTCGTTCACGGCGAGGCGGATGTGCGCGTGCCGATCGAGCAGGCTGAGCAGATGTACACGGCCTTAACCAAGCGCCGCGTCCCGGCGAAGTTCATACGCTACCCTGATTCCTATCACGGCGGCTGGACGCCCTGGAATGTAGTGCATCGCTACTATCAGGAGACGAAGTGGTGGGAGCATTACTTGAATAGGAAGCAGAGCGCGGCGCAGTGAGATGAAAAACAGTTTTCAGTTTTCAGTTTTCAGTTTTAACTACTCAGCCGGTGGTGCAGTACGGGGAGCGTCAGCGACCTGAGCCTTGATAAAACGGCCTCTTGCAGAGACTCAGGTCGCTGACGCTCCCCGTACTGCACCACCGGCTGAGTAGTTAAAACTGAAAACTGTATTTTGAACAAATCGCATCGACCAGGAGGAAGCATATGCGAAATCTGATCTCGAAAACTCTCGTGGCAGTCTGTCTGCTTCTCATCTGTTCTATCTCCGCTCTTGCTCAATCAAACAAACTGACGATCAACGACATCTTCAATCTCGAACTAGCCGTCGATCCGCAGATTTCGCCCGACGGCAGGCGCATTATCTACGTGCGCCAATTTGCCGAGATTATGACGGATAAAAGGTATTCGAACCTGTGGATCGTCAACTTCGACGGCACTGATCATCGTCCGCTGACGACCGGTAATTTCAACGACACCTCTCCGCGCTGGTCACCCGATGGCACACAGATCATCTACCTCTCGAATCGTGACCAGACTCCTGGAATCCCAACCCAGATCTACCGCTACTGGATGAACAGCGGGCAGACGGCGAAGATCACAAATTTGACCCAGGCGCCGAGCGGCATTGCGTGGTCACCGGACGGCAAATTTATCTCATTCACAATGCTCGTTCCTGATGCTCCGCCATCCATCGTCAAAATGCCGGCCCCGCCAGAGGGCGCCAAATGGGCCGAGCCGGCGAAAGTAATCGATAAGCTCGTCTATCGCTTCAATGGCCTTGGTTATTTGAAGACCGGCTACAATCATCTCTTCGTTGTCCCAAGTGAGGGAGGAACGCCTCGCCAGATCTCAAACGGCAAATTCCAGCACGGTGGCCCATTCCTCGCAAGCGAAGCCGTGTGGAGCCCCGACGGAAAATCGCTGATTATGTCAGTCAACCGCAACGACGACTATGAGCGCAATGCGCGCGACACCGATGTTTATGAGTTTGCGATTGCTGACGGCGCGGTAAAAAGGCTCACGAGCCGCAAAGGTCCTGACGGCAACCCGCAGGTTTCGCCCGATGGCAAGCTCATCGCTTACCTTGGCTTTGAGGATAAATATCAAGGCTACCAGGTCACGCAATTGCACCTCATGAATCGTGACGGCAGCAATCAGCATGTGATCTCTTCGAAGTGGGATCGTGACATCGGTGTGATGCGTTGGGCTAACGATAGCAACGGTCTTTACTTCAGCTCCAGCGATCAGGGCAACACCAGCCTCTACTTCATCTCGCTCGATGGCAATATGAAGAGACTGGTTAATAACGTAGGCAGCACGACGAGCGCCTACGGAAGCGGCGGCGCGTTCACGGTGGCCAGGAATGGCGCTTTTGCCATTACTCAAACCAGGCCGAACAATCCCGGCGATATCGTTGCCGGCAATGTGAGTGATGCCAAAGTCAAGGTGCTCACCGCCATCAATGAAGATTTATTCGCCAACAGGAAACTCGGCGAAGTCGAAGAGATCTGGTACACGTCTTCGAAAGACAATCGCAAGATCCAGGGTTGGATCATCAAGCCGCCTGGTTTTGATCCGTCGAAAAAGTATCCGCTGATCCTCGAAATTCACGGTGGGCCGTTTGCGGACTATGGCGACCGCTTCGATCTCGAAAAGCAGTTGATGGCGGCGAGCGGTTATGTCGTGCTCTACACCAATCCGCGCGGCTCGACCAGCTACGGCGGTGAGTTCGGTAATCTGATCCATCACGCTTATCCGGGTGATGATTTTTATGATTTGAACTCCGGCGTGGATGCGCTCGTTGCGAAAGGCTACATCGATCCAAACCAGCTTTACGTTACGGGTGGCAGCGGCGGCGGAGTGTTGACCTGCTGGATGATCGGTCGAACAACGCGCTTCCGCGCGGCGGTCACCGTCTATCCGGTGATCAACTGGTACAGCTTCGTGCTGACTTCAGACATTGGTAACTGGACGGTCAATCACTGGTTCCCGGGCTTTCCATGGGATCATGTTGAACATTACGAAAAACGATCGCTGCTCTCCGTCGTGAAAAACGTGACGACACCGACGATGGTTCTGTGCGGCGAAGAGGATTGGCGCACACCTATGTCGGATTCTGAGCAGTACTATCAAGCACTGCAACTGCGCGGCATTGAGTCGGTCCTGGTGCGCGTGCCGAATGAGCCGCACGGCATTCAAGTACGACCGAGCCACCATATGTCGAAAATCCTGCACATCATTGGCTGGTTCGATAAGTACCAGAAGAAACCGGATACGACACAATCGGCTACTACAAAATGAGAAGAGAGAATACGCGTATTCTCCCTTTACACCTGATGTCGGGACACTTTTACAAAATCAGACTCTTTTACGAGAATGAAATTTGAATACAAAAAAGGCAAAAAAGGCAAAAAGGGCAAAAAAGGCAAAAGAGCTAAGAATTTTTGCCCTTTTTGCCCTTATTGCCTTTTTTGTATTCCACCTTGCCTTACGATCTGAAACCTAACTTTGAAAATGTGTCCCGACATCAGCCATTACACACCAGTATCAGGAGGCTTTATGCGATCGAAAAATTTATGTGCGTTATTGATTGTGATTGCGCTGTGCGCGTCAGTCTTTGCGCAAACAAAACCGCGCCCGCTCGACAAAGAGACTTTTATGGAGATGGAATCGGTCGGCAATCCGGCGATTTCACCCGATGGCAAATCGATCATTTTCACCCGCGGCTGGGTAGATAAGGTGAAAGACCAGTATCGCAGCAATTTGTGGATTGTGGATGTTGACGGCGCGCGCGTGCGCGAGTTGACCAGCGGTGCGCGTAATGACAGCTCTCCCGTGTGGTCTCCTGACGGCAAGCGTATTGCCTTTCTCTCAGATCGCGATGGCACTAATCAACTTCACGTGATGTGGCTTGACACGCGCGAGATGGCGCAACTCACTCGCCTCGAACAAGCGCCGAATAACATCAAATGGTCTCCCGATGGCAAATACATCGCATTTACCTCTTCGGTGCCGGACAATGATCCGATTCTGCCAGTGAAATTGCCCGAGCGACCGAGAGGCGCAGAGTGGGCGAGGCCTGCGGTAATTGTTGATCGTCTGCAATGGGCGCTCGATGGCCGCGGACCCTTGCCAAGAGGTAACACACACCTGTTTGTGATTGATGCGACGCTGGGTGGAACCCCGCGCCAGATCACAAGCGGCAAATACAATCACACCGGCTTCGATTGGTCATCCGATGGCAAGACGATCTATGTTTCAGGCATTCGCAAACCGGAAGCAGAATACTTGCGCAATGACAGCGAGATTTATTCGGTTGATCTGACCACGCTCGAAGTCAAACAATTGACGGACCGCAAAGGGCCCGACGGCGCTCCGGAAGCTTCACCGAGCGGAAATTGGGTCGCATATGTTGGTTACGATGACAAGATGTACACGAACCACGTCGGGAGCCTTTACGTCATGGATAAGCAGGGAAGCGGTAAACGCGTCTGGGTGGCGGATCTGCTCAGCTCGCCGCAAAACATCACCTGGGCCGCTGACAGCTCTGGCGTCTACTTCACAGTCGAAGAAAAAGGCTCATCGCACGTCTACTTCACTTCGCTCGATGGCAAGAAGCGTAAAGTCACAGACGGGGTGCAAATCCTCAATGGGTTTTCGCTTTCGCCGAGCGGGCAAGCCGCGGCAGTTCGCACAAGTTTTCAGGAACCCGGCACACTTGTCACTCTCAATTTAAAGGACGCTGCGAAGATGACAAAGCTGGTGGACGTGAACAGCGATGTACTGGCCAACATCAAGCTCGGTGATGCTGAAGAGTTGTGGTTTACATCAAAAGACGGCCTGAAGGTTCAAGGCTGGCTGATCAAACCTGCAAATTACCAGCCGGGGAAGAAATATCCAATGGTTTTGTGGATTCACGGCGGGCCGTGGTCGATGTATTCAGTCGCATGGAACTGGGCTTTTCAGAACTTCGCGGCAAATGGATATGCGGTTTTGTACACGAACCCGCGCGGCTCAACGGGCTATGGCCAGGATTTCGTCAATGGCATTCAATATTCGTATCCGGGCAAGGACTACGATGATCTTATGGCCGGCGTTGATGCGGCAATCGCCAAGGGATTCATCGACGATAAAAACCTGTTCGTGTGTGGTGGCAGCGGCGGCGGCGTGTTGACCGCATGGATTGTCGGCCACACGGATCGGTTTGCAGCGGCTGTCTCGATGCGGCCGGTGATCAACTGGCATTCATTTGTGGGGACGACTGATGGCGCAAGCTGGTACTACCAATTTCAAAAGCGCCCGTGGGAAGATCCGATGGAGTTTGCGGTGCGGTCACCACTGCATTACGTGACGAATGTCAAGACGCCGACGATGGTCATGACGGGCGAGGCTGATTTACGCACGCCGATGGGGCAGAGTGAAGAGTTCTATCGCGCCCTGAAGATGCTGAAGAAAGAGACGCTGTTGGTGAGGATGCCGGATGAGTTTCATGGTTGGCGGCGGCCGTCACATCAGTTGCTGCAGCAGCTTTATCTGCAGGCGTGGTTTGAGAAGCATCTGCGCAAGGATCAGGCCGCGGTTCGGTAATCGTTAATAACGAAACAAACGAAATATTTTTGGCTTTTTCGTTTGTTTCGTTATGTCGTCACTGGCGACGCCCAGAAACTATGAAAATCGCGGTGCGATGTACAGCAACCTTTCCAGGTTGCTGTTGACTCACTGATGTGACCATTGAGGAAATAACAGCAACCTGGAAAGGTTGCTGTACATTTTCTGCAGGGTCGTTCATGTCGTTCATGACGACGCCCAGAAACAATGCAACTACTGGGAGCGCAAGCGCTCCCAGTAGTTGCAGAGGAGGGATAAGCTAATGAAATTAAGAATCATCGCGTTTGGCGCACACCCAGACGATTGTGAGCTCAAGGCCGGTGGCGTGGCGGCGAAATGGGCTGCCCAGGACCACAAGGTCAAATTCGTGGCGACGACCAACGGCGACGTGGGCCATTTCTCTATAGCCGGAGGTCCGCTGGCGCTACGGCGCAAAGCCGAAGTGCAAAGCTGCGCTGGGATTCTCGGCATCGAAACCCAGGTGCTCGACATACACGACGGCGAGTTAATGCCGACGATCGAAAACCGTCGCACCATCGCCCGCCTGATCCGCGAATGGCAGGCCGATATAGTGCTCTGCCACCGCCCGTGCGATTACCACCCCGACCACCGCTATACGGGGATGCTGGTCCAGGATGCGGCGGTGCTGGTCGCAGCGCGGTTCTTCGTGACCGATACGCCGCCGTGTAAGAAGAACCCGGTCATTCTCTATTACTCCGATGAGTTTAAAAAGCCGTATCCCTTCGACCCGGCGATTATCGTCAGCGTGGACGAGGTGATTGACAAGAAGCGAGCCTGCATTGATGCAATACCTTCACAATTTGCCGACAGGGATTCGTGGATGGGGCGTTATCTCCCAGGTGTTCCGGAAGATGACGATGGAAGAAAGAAGTTCATCCACGACTGGTTGATCGGGATGGACGCTGAGGTGGCTGATCGCTATCGCAATCTGCTCGTACAACGCTATGGCGAAGAGCAGGGCAGGAAGATCAGCTACGCTGAGGCGTTCGAGCTTTGTCAATACGGCAGCCAGCCTTCAGCGGCCGAATTGAGCCAATTGTTTCCAATGTGATGTATATCATCTGTGATTTTTCGGAAAGGATCTGAACGAGAATGAAATTGCTCGAAGGTAAATCTGCAATCGTCACCGGCTCAGGGCGCGGCATCGGACGAGCCATCGCAGTCCTATTTGCTCAGCACGGCGCGCATGTTGTCGTAAACGACCTTGATGGTGATGTGGCTGAAGGCGTCGCAAATTCGATCAATGCTGTCGGAGGTGTTGCGACAGTTTGCGTCGGCAGCGTGACCGCGCCTGATTTCCCTGATCGTATCGTCAAAACCGCAGTCGAGAACTTCGGCCGACTCGATATCATCGTCAACAACGCCGGCTACACCTGGGATGGGGTTATTCAGAATATTACTGACGAAATGTGGTATGCGATGATTGATGTTCACCTGACCGCGCCATTTCGAATTATCCGAGCCGCAGTACCTTACATGCGGGAAGTCGCTAAACAGGAGATCGCCGAAGGAATGCGCGTTCATCGCAAAATCATCAATATTTCTTCGACATCAGGTGTTGCCGGCAATTCAGGACAGGCGAACTACTCTGCAGGCAAAATGGGTATCGTTGGAGTAACGAAGACCATGGCGAAGGAGTGGGGGCGTTTCAACATTAATGTCAATGCCGTTGCTTATGGCTTCATTGAAACTCGATTGACTGCTGCAAAAGAGAACCAACAACCAGTGCACGTCGGCGAGAACGAAGTGCAACTGGGCATTCCCGAACACATGCGCCAGATTGCGATGCAATTCATCCCGCTCGGACGGCCGGGGACGCCGGAAGAAGCTGCAGGGCCAGTACTCTTTCTCGCATCCCCGTTGTCAGACTATGTCACGGGACACGTCTTGCTGGTAACTGGCGGATCCTATTTGTGATTGCGGATTGCGGATTGGGGATTTGGGGTTTGTGGTTTGAATGTTTCGTTTTGAACTCGATCCTTGCAGATAAAAAATCCGCAATCCGCAATCCGCAATCCGCAATCCGCTATACTGATATCTTTATGAAGCCGCTTGATGGAATAACAGTACTCGACTTGACTCGCTTATTGCCTGGCGCAGTCGCCACTATGATGCTTGGTGATTTCGGCGCGAATGTGATCAAGATTGAAGAGCCTGGCGTCGGAGATCCCGCGCGCCAATCGCGCGCCGGCATCAAACAACCAGGCGCTTACTTTCTCGCCACAAATCGCAACAAGCGCAGCATTGCCATCAACCTGAAACAACCTGCAGGGCGCGAGATTTTTTTGAAGCTTGTCGAGAATGCCGATGTTGTCGTTGAAGGTTTTCGACCTGGTGTGATGGATAGATTGCGCCTGGACTATGAGACATTGAAGAGGATAAATTCTCGCTTGGTTTATTGCGCGATCACAGGCTATGGGCAGGATGGCCCCTATCGCGAAAAGGCCGGTCACGACATCAACTACATCAGCATTGCCGGCTTGCTTGGTGTGAACGGGGTGAAAGGCGGGCCGCCAACCATTCCCGGCGTGCAGATTGCCGACCTCGCTGGCGGAAGTATGCATGCCGTGATCGGTATTTTGCTCGCTCTTCAAGCGCGACAGCGGACAGGCGAAGGACAGATGGTTGACGTCTCGATGATGGACGGGTCACTCGCGATGATGTTTGTTCCATTTGCAGCCTATCTTGCCAATGGCACGCAACCGAAACGAGGGGCTGAAGGATTGACGGGGCGTTATGCTTGCTATCACATTTACGAAACGAAGGACGGCCGTTTTCTTGCGCTCGGCGCACTCGAATCGAAGTTTTGGGAGAATGCATGTCGAGTGCTAGGACGTGAAGATTTAATCGAGAAACATTTTGTCGACGATCAGCAGGCAGAATGTACTGCTATTTTGTCCGAAATCTTTCGTACGAAGACGGCGGACGATTGGCTCAGAGCTTTTGATGGCGTAGACACCTGCATCGCGCTGGTCAAAGACATTTCGGAGATGATTGACGATCCGCAGGTAAAACATCGCGGGCTGATTGCAGAGATTGATTTTCCGGCCTTGGGAAGACTCAAGCAGATTGCCCCCACTGTTAAGTTATCGGCGACGCCGGGTGAGCTGCAATCGCCGCCGCCTTTACTCGGCGAGCATACGAGCGAAGTGTTGAGAGAGATTGGTTACACCGATGACATGGTCGATCAGCTGGCAGCTGAAGGTGTGATTGGTAAACTGTAAAGATGCTATATAAAGATTGGGACAAATGAACCACGGATTTACACGGATGCGACGGATTTACACGGATCAATCCGCGTCAATCCGTCGCATCCGTGTAAATCCGTGGTTCATTTGAGGAGTAACATATGTTAGCAGCAGTACTGCATTCATTCGCCGAACCTTTAGTTATCGAAGAAGTAGCAACGCCGGCGCCGGGCAGGGGCGAAGTGTTGATTAAAGTCGCTGCCTGCGGCGTCTGCCATTCGGATTTGCATCTGGCATTGGGTGAATGGGAATTGCTCAAACCAATTACGAAACTGCCTTTGACTCTAGGCCACGAAGTAACAGGCACGATCGAAGCAGTTGGTGAGGGCGTGGCTGGTTTTAACGTTGGCGATCGTGTCGGCGTGCCGTGGCTACATTATACTTGCGGTGATTGCGAGTTTTGTTCACTTGGCCGTGAGACTCTCTGTTTGAACCAAAAGGTCACCGGATGCACCGTTGATGGCGGATTCGCCGAGTTTGTTATAGCCAATGCCAGCCATACTGCGAAGCTTCCTGACAATCTGAGTTTTGAAGAAGCCGCGCCTCTGCTTTGCGCCGGATTGACTGTTCACAATGCAATGAAAACTTCAGGCGTGAGAGCAGGACAGAAAATTGCAATATTCGGAATCGGCGGGCTTGGCCATCTCGCGATTCAGCTTGCCAGGGCGAGAGGCGCGGAAGTCATTGCCGTTGATATCGCCGAGGACAAACTTGAACTCGCTCGTGAATACGGCGCTCAGGCAACAGTGAATGCTGCGACAACACAAGCCCACAAAGAAATCAAGAAGAACAGTGGTGGCGGCGCACATGTCGCACTGGTCACTTCGGCATCACGCACGGCCTATGAAACTGCGCTGCGTTCATTGAGGCGAGGCGGAATATTATCGGTTGTAGGAATGGCGCCCGAGCCAATTGCCGTTTCTACCGTCGCCCTGGTATCCGGCGAGTATAAGATCGTTGCTTCAGCCGTCGGCACGCGGCAGGATTTGAGTGAGGTTCTACAGATAGCCGCTCAAGGCAAAATCAAATGCAAAATTGAGATGAGAACTCTGGCAAAGGTCAATGATGTTTTGAATGAAATGAAGGAAGGGCGATTACTGGGACGTGTGGTATTACAGATCTGAAGACTGCCCAGTGCGCCTTTTCCTTTCAATCGGTACTAAAAATCCATCGTGTCGCGCTACCGGTAAACTCTCCCGGAGCCGATTCAAACGCGAATGCTACCGTCGGCTCTACCGCATAAACCGGTTCTGAAAATCCTTCCATGTCCCATTGGTACTTTGGTCCGTATACTTCTGCAAATCGTCGAAGCAGCCTCTGATCGGTGATTTCTTCTGCCTGGCCCTCTACTATGATTGCTTCGTCCGCGGGCTCAACGCAGATTACACACCCGGGGTTTTCAGATAAATTTCGTGCCTTCCGCGACTGTCTCCCCGTACTGAAGTAGAACCTGCCATCAAACCAAACCCCCCATACCGGCATCGCGTGCGGTCTTCCATCGGGTCGTGTTGTTGCGACCCAGTAATTATGTGCTCTCTCCAAGCGCTCGACCGCCCAACTCCACGGTAGCAGTCCCTTGCCACTTTCCTCATCGAGAATTCCATAGCCAGGCATATATGGGCGACTCGCTTTAGGCTCGGCATTTTTAGATGTACGTTTTAGCCCTGACACTGGATACCTCCATATCACCTGCCAAATCGGGTTTTCACTAATGGATCGTCAGGTAATCGTGACGTGTTGTAATACTGCAACAGGTCGCGCATCGCGATCGTGCGGTATCCGTTTTGCTTGAGATAGTTCATGTACTCGCGGAAAGCCTCAGCCGGCGTATTAACCCAGGGATGACTTATATCCGGCACCCCGTGAAACTGCAGCACTACGACTTCACCCGGCCTTGCGCTCGAGATCACTCTTTTAAAATGCTCAAGTGTCCAGGCTGGGTATGCATCACCCGTTGTCGGAATCAGAAGTGGATGATGTTTTGTTACATCGAGTGCCGGGCCCACCTGAATCGCACCGTATGGCACTTCCGGTTGCATCCCACGTCGCGCCAATTTATATCCGTGGCGACGGAGTTGCGCAATGGCCTCCGGTCCAAATGCGTTCCCGCACCATGCAAAGCTCACCGGTTTCGGTACCCCAACTCTAGCGAGCTCCTTTTCGACCATCTGGAGTTCTTCGCCGAGCTTTGCTCCATTCTCGGCCTTGCCGAAGTTGGAGTGAGTCCAGCTATGGTTTCCGATTTCGAACCCCATACGGTAGAGCTCGGCTGTTTCCTCCCACGTCAGAAAGTACGACTTATCCTTCATCCAGGACTGGGTAATGAAGAAGGTAGCCTGAAATCCCAGTTGCTTTAGTAACGGTGCCACCACCGTAAGCTGTGACTTCACCGCATCGTCGAATGTGAGTACAATCGTCTTTGGCGGAATCTCTGCGGCAGGTATTTTTGAGGCTTCGCGATTATTTGGCGAAGCTCCCTGCGGCAATCCGGCAATGATGGTAGATACCATCAAAAGTAGCAACAGAATAATTTTCTTAAGCATGTTATTCACGTTAGAGCCTGTTATTAACTTTGGGTTCGGCTCTTTGAAAACGACCTTTTCCCTAGCCCAGCCGTTCACGGCTGGGTAGCGATACGCATAATCTCTAAGCCCGGTTCACCGGGCTTATCAGCAGGCTTCAGCCACAAGTTTGGCTAAAGCCGAATGGGGAAGGGCGTTGAAACGCCCTCCGATGTTTTCCATGAC
>JAKEHZ010000237.1 GCA_022614735.1 Acidobacteriota bacterium
ACTTGTGCCGTTCGAGTAGTTAACCACTACGCGCTGAAACTCAACCGGGCCGCCTGCGACGCGAAGCTGAATGTTTTGAAATCTGCCTTCGCTTCGGCCTATCGCAATTCTGTCATGATCTCTCTGGCTATTGACCGTCGTTTGCCCAAGATAGACCCAGCGATTGGCGCCTTGAGCAAAGGCAGCCTGGCTGATACCCATCAGCAAGAAAAAAGCCCCAGCGATTCGCATAATTTTCGATGTTGTCATGTTTTCTCCTATAAAAAACCGAGGGAGGAAAAACTCATTTCCACCCCCTTACATAAACTATTCAACCTGCTTTCCAGCAGAACAAACCTCCTACCCGGCTATTCTTGTGCATCCCTTATGCCAGCATACCGTTCTACTCACTCTTATCCATAAATGCTTTGATTTAACTATTTCCATTTCCGGCTATTGATGAGTGTTAGGCGGGATTAACAGCAGTTGATACGATGCGGTGTATCGATAAATCGGTATGGTGTATGTCTGTAACACCGATGAATTGGTAGAGCGGCAGAAGTCTAAATCGAAGTACAACATCATTGGGACATTTGGATTAACCACGGATTTACACGGATGCGACGTATATTCACGGATTAAATCTGTGTTGATCCGTCGCATCCTTTTGGCGCAAACTCAAGCTCCCGCAGCGTGTCGCACGATTCTTTTATTCAGTCGCAAAGAGGCTGCCACAATCTCGGGTGCGCAGAGTGCGCAACCGCCGGCATCAGTGAATGGTATAGTCCTTGCAAGATTCTAAGCAGGATCGTTTGAATTTGATGGTGGCTGACGCCACAAGAGGGCATGTCTGTCTTCGGTTTGTACAGCTGTAGCGTCCGAGGGCGCTACAGTAGTACGCCGTGAAAATCGGGCAGGGCAGCGTATCAGAATTGACCGTTGATGACAGCCTCGTGCTTTAACTAGTCTGGAGGAAGAACAGACGATACCGTCGTGCGCGGCGCTTCACGCCGAGCGTTTCGGACTTTGTCTATCGTCCTTCGGTAAATCTGATGAGACAACAGGTATTGATAAGGAGGCAAAGATGAATACAAAGCTATTTCAATTGATCCCCTTTGGAAGTAAGCGCACGCACTGGTATGAGAGACCTTTTAATGGAAACGATATGAAGTGGATGTGGTCGACGCTCGGCGGCCTCGCCTTTGGCGCGGGGCTGATGTACATCCTCGATCCCGATCGCGGCAGGAGCAGACGCGCCATCGCGCGTGACAAGATTACCAGCACCGTGAACAGGACCAGCGAGGCGATCAGCGAGAAATCGCGCGACCTGATGAATCGAGCGAGCGGAATCGTCGACGAGACCGGCTCTCTGTTCCGAGGCGGCAAGGCCTCTTAAAAAGTCTGAGTTGTAACCGTCCATTCATTCGCCGCATTGATAAAGACCAAGAGAGAATGCGAAACATGCGAAAATAGACGAAACATGCGAAAATGAGTCTCTTTCGCATGTTTCGCATTCTCTCTTGGTCTTTATCAATGCGGCGAATGAATGGAACCCACCCACTGAATAACCAATCCCAATTAAATCCATTACAGGAGTAACGAGAATGAGAAAGCCTAAGGTACTGTCATTTACAGGGGGAATCATTATTGGTGCGCTGCTCACCGCGAGCCTGCCGATGGTATGGGCAGGTCTGGGCGCACAGGTCGGGGCGAAAAGCACGAGCAAGGTAGTACTTGAGAACGAACGGGTGCGAGTCAAAGAGGCGATCTTTGCGCCCGGCGACACCGACGCGAAGATGCACACGCATGAATATCCGCACGTCGGTGTGATTATCGATGGCGGGACGTTGCGATTTACCTATCCCGATGGCAAGACAGAAACGTTGAATCTGCCGAGAGGGGGAGTAGGTTACCGAGAGGCGAATGTCACACACCAGGCGATCAATCCCGGGCGTGAGCCGGTGCGCGTGATCGAAGTGGAGATCAAATAGTCGATTCGCACGTTCCCTTTGTAGTGCCATAGCTCACTTCCTAGAGAACACGCGGCGGACGTCGAGGCCAAACTGCGGCACTTCGCGCGTGCCGCTGATCTTGATCGGGATAACGGCCCCTTTGGTATTCTTCTTGAAGAACGGGTCGGCGAGTTTGAGAAGAAAAGATTTGACGCCCGACGTCATCTGCGAGACTTTGGCCTCTGTGCTGAGCGTGCCGGTGAAATCAAGCTCTTCGCTGCGCAGACCGTAGCCGCCGTTAAGCTGCACCGTCGCGCCCGGCACAACGAAGTTCAGGCTCGAAAAATCGATATGACCGTTTCGCAGCACAAACTGCCCGCGCAGATCCGAAACGACGCTCTCGTCTGTGGCTTCGTCGCCAACCTGTCCCCGCGCGCGCTGGCTGAGATCGTCTACCTTCTCCTGCACATTGGGGCTGGAAAATTTCGCCGAGCCGACACCGAGGTTGCCGCTGAGGTACAACTTCTCGGTGATGTCAATGTCTCCCGGTGGCAACTCGAATTTCGTATTGAAAGCGACGTCGCCGGTCATCAGCGGCTTGTCTCCTTTGACGGCGAGGCTCAGCAAATCCTCGATCCGTGCACTCAAGACCTTCACATCGAGCGAGACCGTTTTGCCCTTGACGCCGGGCTTTCCGAAAACGCCCCCGTTCGCGACGAGTGATGAGCGTCCGAATTGTACGTCGACCGGCTCCAGGTATGTATCGCCATCCGTACCATCCACAACCGCATGAAATTGTGTTTTCAGGTGGACGGGATGGCCGCTAACATTGACCATAAAATCCGGTGTGTCGGTCCAACCATCCACTTCGATCCGCTCCAGCACGCCTTTGTATTTGCCTTCGGAAACCAGTTTGCCCGCGATGCCTTTGAAGACCGAGAGATCAGCGTTCTTAAAGGTGTAGTTGCCGGAGACGGGCGTCAGACTCGGCTCGTCAGTTTCCCAGGGGCCGAAATCACCCGTGCTATATATCTCGCCAGGCGGCTTCGGATTGGAGAGGGTGGCGCGGAACTTCAATGGCGCGGTCGTTCCCGCCGAATTAAGAGTCAGCTTCGAGATTTCGAAGGTGAGCGGCTCCTTCCCCTCTTTCTTCGGCAGGATTTGCAGGACCGTGCCGTCGGCGATCACTTCATTAATGACGAAGCGCGGCGGCTCGCGCTTCGTCTCTTTCGTCTTGTCCGGGTCGTGTTGTTTGGGCGGCGTGTTGATCTGCAAACCTTCGAGGACAAGGCGCTCGATGCGCACCGGCTCGCTCAGCATACCGCGTAAGCTCGCTTCCAACTGCAGCCGCTTGATTACAATTAGTGGCGGCAGACCGGGCCGATCTTTCTGATGAATGACGAGGTCTCGGCCGACCGCCGAGAAGCCGGACAGAAGCGAGATGCTCAGATCCTTCAGTTCGACCTCGCGCTCGTATTGTTCTTTGATTGCTGTGATTAAACGCTCGCGCAGCATCGGCTTTAACCAGATGCTGGCCCAGATCAAACCGACCATAATAATCAGCAACAACGCCGCACCGACGCCGAGTAAACATCGGCGCATTCGAGAACTCATCATTTCTCCATTGTGACGTGCTGTCATTTTTTGCGAAGCAGTTTACTTTAAGCCAAACAATTTTGTATAGCGGGCGATCTGCAGCCTCACTGGCAAGGTCGCAATTGCCTCGGCG
>JAKEHZ010000238.1 GCA_022614735.1 Acidobacteriota bacterium
ACCAGACGTAACGAGTTGCTGGCCCTGGTCCAGCTCTATAAGGCTCTGGGTGGTGGTTGGCAGCAGTAACTCCGGCAGAGGTTTAGATAGTTGCTTTCACAAAGTATAATGATCTCTATTAGAGATGCTAGATGCTAGATGCTAGATGCTAGGTAAGCGTCCTAGCATCTAGCATCTAGCATCTAGCATCTAGCATCTATTACTGAGGAGAAGAAAATGCCCAAGATTACTGACATCGAATATACACCCAATCCGAACGCGGTGAAGTTCATTCTCAAAGAGCCGGTCACCAGCGGTGCGTCACGTTCATTTCCGAACGCCGAAGCTGCGCATATAGACCCGCTGGCTGATGCTATTTTCAAGATCGGGAATGTGACATCGGTATTTTACATGGATCGCTTCATCACAGTGAACAAAGAGGATGAGGTGAGCTGGGAAGATCTCTTGAAGAAGCTCGCCGAGCCGATCCGCTCAGCTCCGGCAGTCACTGACCTCCCGGCGCAAGAAACCGACAAGCCTGCTTTCGTTCCGGGTGAAAACCCATTGCTTGATCGGATCAACGAGTTTTTCGATGAAAGGATTCGTCCGGGACTGGCCGGTGACGGTGGCGGTTTGGAGATTATCGGGCTCGATGATAAAAGACTGCTGATTCGTTATCAGGGCGCGTGTGGAAGCTGTCCCAGTGCGATTGGCGGAACCCTCATGGCGATTGAGCAAATGCTCAAAGAAGCTGTTGACCCTGAGATTGAATTGGTCTCCGTCTAATGATTGCGGATTGCGGATTGCGGATTTGATAAATTGAAGTTCCTATAAATCCGCAACCCGCAATCCGCAATCCGCAATCCCTTAGGCTGGCAGATAGACATTCACCGTAGTTCCTTTTCCTTCCTCGCTTTCGACTTCGATCTTCCCGCCGTGTTTTTTGACGATCTCCTGTGTAATCATCATCCCCAATCCGGTGCCATTACGTTTTGTTGTATAGAAAGCCTCAAAGAGCCGCCGCTTGGTTTCTGACGACATACCCACGCCATGATCAATGACACTGACGGCGATAGCGTCGTGTGAAATATTTAACTCGGGGATCGTGGTTGCCTCCAGTTTGGAAATAAAACGCGTTCGCAACTCGACCTGTCCATTTTGCGGCGAAGCTTCAACGGCGTTGATCAACAAATTGAGAAAGACCTTTCGGAGTTGTTGCGGGTCGAACTCTCCCTGCGGGGCCTCTTTTGAGAAATCGCGCTCGATGCAGATTCGCGATCGTTCGAGCCTGTCACTGGCCAGTTCGACAACTTCATCAAGGAGCATGTTCAAATCCGTCGGTTTGCGCTCCGGTTCGCGCGGGCGAGTGAGATAGCGCAAATCCATGATGATTGTCGAAAGATGGTCAACGCCGCGTTTAAGTCGCCCTATGGTGTGTTTGACATCCTCATCTTCGCCTATCTGCATCTCCAGCAGATCCAAGTTGAGTTTGACGGCGCCAAGAGGATTGTAGATTTCGTGCGCGACCTGGGCTGTGATCTGGCCGACGGCGCTCAGCGTGCGGCTGCGGCGCAATTCTTCGCGCACACGTTCGTCTTCAGTGACGTCGTCCATGACAATCACACGACCGTTTGTCTTATTTCCGACCTTGAGCGGTGAAACGGAAACGTCAAAGAGGTTTGACCTCGGGTGACCGTTGTTTGATTTGACTTCGATGCGTTCGCGCTGTCGTTGACCGAAATCCTGTTTTTCAAGCATCTGTCCGACGAACGAAGCGATTTCGGGTGTCCGAGCGAGAGCCGCGCGATAGTCCTGCAACTTGAGCTCAGCATCCGTCACTTCGAACTGTTTGAGAAATGCCTGGTTGACTTCGAGCACCTCGCCTTCCTCGCTCAATACAACTATGGTATTGGACAGGCTGTCGAATACGGAACGCAATTGACCTCGAGCCTCCTGCTTGAGATGTACTTCCTGCTTGACCTGTTTGATATAGTTCTGCGTCAACCAGATGGTGAAGCCAATGACGGCCAAACCCATGATCAAAGTAACCCAGTTGATACCGCTAAAGAAGATGGCAGCCTTGTTCTTTAGATCCTCGACAGCGACCTGCGATCCTTTTAAACCGGAGACTATGGATTTCGATAATTCGTCCGCCGCGGCCTCAAGGTCGGCGCGTTGTTGAAAGAACCCTTCATCCAGACTGGTATTGGTTTCATTATTCGCAAAAGGATCCTTCGTTGAGATATCTTTAGCGTTATCACTGTTGGCATCCTTAATTTGCTGGGCGGATTCTGCCTTGTCGGATCGATCCCTTGCTTCCTCCTCTTCCTTTCTAAGCACTTTCCAGAATTCCTCAGTGACTGATTCGAGCTTACGCCAGGCGAGAATTTCTGCATCAGGCAACCCCCCTTCGTTCGCTGCCCACAGTTTCCTTCCTTCTCCGAGCCGCTTCTCAAGCGTGTGTTTGGCCTTATTGAGGTTGACCTTATAGGCAGGGCCAGGAAAGATGAGACCTTTAGATGCACGATAGAGCCTCACCTGCGCAACCGTGTTCGCAGCGGCCTGGCGAATTTCAATTGCGACCTCAAACCGCGTAAAGTAAGCTTGGGTGTTCTCCTCCGATTTCAGGCGGATCTCTTCGAATTTTCTCTGGCCGAGTCCGCCACTGTACAAAATAAGAATCACCAATGCTGTGAAGCAAATTGCCAAGGCTACCGGGATGAATCCGAGTTTAATCTCGCCCATTTTGTGGAACAGATTTCTCATCTTTCATGACTCTTTTCAGTGATACTGCATCATTGTGCAACGATGCAGTGAAAAATGTTTTTAACGCTTCACGATTTCTCAATGAGGAGGCGATGATGCTCTTTTTTGCAAACGTAAAGCCGCCTGTCGGCCACGCAGATCAATTCATCTGCTTCGATCGCATCAACCGGAAGAGACGCAACGCCCCAACTGATACCGATGTGACCGTCAAATTGAGCTGCATCACAGCGTTCTCTAAAACTCATTTCTATTCGATATACCAGACTCTGCATCGCATCACCCGAAGTCTCCGGGCAGACAGCTGCGAATTCGTCGCCACCATAACGGAATGGCGCATCGCTCTGACGAAGCGATGATTGCAAAATGTTCGCAACCTGTAACAAAACCCGATCGCCCGCAGGATGACCGAACTGATCGTTGACCGATTTGAATCGGTCGATGTCAAAAAACGCGACCGATAGTTCGCGATGATAACGGCGAGCGCGTTCGACCTCATCGCGCAAGCGCCGATCAAATGCCGCACGATTGGGTAACATCGTCAGGGGATCACGCTGAGCCTGTTCTGCGACTGATTGAACACGATGCTCGATAAAACTCCTGATTACTGCAGTAAGATAATTGTCCAACTCTGCATTCAATTGCGAATGAAGCTCGATCAATTGTTCATCGATCAATTGATCGGAGTATAGTTTTACTCTTTCTGCGATCGATTTGCGCAGCAGTTTGAACTCCCTGAAGAGCAGATCGAGATCATCCCAACTTGCATGTGATCGAAGCCGGTGGTCAAGTGCCTGGAGCCACTCCCGTTGCTCCAGCATAACCCGTAGGAAATTCTGATCGGTTAAGACTGACATAACGGTCTCTTTCACACTTGCCTAAGCTTGAAAGTGGGATGTGGTTTTCGCCTCTTGGATTCTTCAGGGGCGCAAATATTATAGTCTCATGAGTGCTGGATGTGACAGCAGGCAGAAATATTTCGGAATCCTTATTAGGCCGTTCTTCGTATCATTACACCGGAGGCAGTGGAAGTATATGAAAAATCCTGGCACGGCAGCAGTCTTGAGTTTCTTTATACCGGGCGTCGGGCAGATCTATAACGGCACGATCTGGCGCGGAATTTTCTGGTTGATCATTACACCGGGTTTTTGGATCGGCACCGGCGGAATGCTCGGCTGGGTTTGCCATCTCATCGCGGCCTTCACAGCCTATACTTACGCAAAGAATCGTGCTGATCAAATTTTACAAGCGCGTTAAAAATTAACCGCCAAGACGCCAAGAACGCCAAGAACGATAAAAAACTTGGCGTCCTTGGCGTCTTGGCGGTTAATTTTAACGAGGCATCTCAATCGCCTTGCCAACGACCACTATCGGAGCATTGTTCTTCCTCAATGTCTCGTTCAACTTCGGCATCTGCTCATTCAAGAACTTGTTGACTTCGGGCATCTTCGCTTGAAATTCCGGTTGTAACTCGTCGTAAAATTCTTTTTGCGCAAACGTCGGCGCCGCGTTCACACCTTGAATTGAGGAGAAGAGCGAAGAAAGTTTTTCGCTCAATTGCGAGGCGCCGCGATAACCTAGCCCCTCCTGCTGTGGACCGGCCAATTTGCCGATGAGCGCATCGGTCTGCTTCAACTGATCGCTGACTGCGCTCGATAAATCTTTCAGAACGTTTGGCGGAGCGTCAGGCATCTTTTCTTTGATGGTCTTATCAATTTGCTGCAATTGCTCTTTGATGCCGTCGAGCGAACGCAGGGCTGTGTTCGTTGTCGATATCATCTCACGCAACTTCATTGAAAAATCGAACTGCGTTTGCAGATCAGCCGCAGTTACCTGCACGGTCGGATCAACGCTCACCCTGACTTTTTTCTCCTGCGATTTGTCACCGATGATCAGTTTGACTGTGTAGGTACCAGGTATCACCGCCGGGCCACGCGGTCCGCCCCCGAACAGCCGGGATTGCGCCTCCTGCTCAGGTGTAGGTGGGCGGCGTATTTTCGGCCCTTCGTGAGCCAGATCCCACGACGCGCGATTGAAGCCTTTCTCCTGAGGAATCTGTGGAAGTTCACGGATGACCTTTCCGCTCGGGTCAAGGATTTGAATCTTTGCAGGTGTTTTCGCATCGGGTTTATCTTTGAGATAGTAGGTGATCAGGGCGCCACTCGGCGGATTCGGCCCGGCGAAGACTTTGTCACCGACGCCATAACGCGTGAAGCGTGTTGTGAATCGCAGCGCCGGACGGAGGTCGAACAACGTCGCGTCTCGATTGGCCACGTCCGCATTCATTTGCTGAATCGGGGTCGCGTCATCGAAGATCCAGAAGCTGCGCCCGTGAGTTCCGAGGATCAAATCATTCTCGCGCGGATGCACGACGATGTCGTGAACCGCAACGCGCGGTAGATTCATCAAGCCAAGCTCGATCCAGTTATTGCCGTTATCGTAAGTCGCGAAAAGGCCAAGCTCGGTCCCGGCGTAAATCAGATTGGTGTTCTTGGGGTCTTCTTTCAAAACGTGAACATAAGCCCTGGCCGGGAGATTGCCACTGATGTTCGTCCACGTCTTGCCGCCGTCAGCGGTTTTATAAATATAAGGTTTGAAATCATCGAGCATGTGGCGATCGAACGAGACATAAGCCACCTCTGCGCTGGTGATCGAAGGCTCCACATGTGAGACGGGTGAAAAAGGCGAAAGTCCAGTGATGCTCTTCGTCAGATTCGTCCAGTTTTTACCGCCATTGGTTGTCAATTGAAGGTTGCCGTCATCGCTGCCGGCCCAGATCATTCCGGGTTTCACCGGCGATTCGTTGAGACTGATGATCGTGCAGTGATATTCCGCTGTCGTGTTTTCAGGCGCCACGGGGCCCCCGGCCTCTCTCAATTTTTCCGGGTCGTTGGTGGTCAGGTCAGGGCTGATCTTCTCCCAGGTCTTGCCGAAGTCAGTAGATTTGAAGACTATATTTCCACCCAGATAAACCGTGGTCTTGTGATGCGGCGAAAAGACCAGCGGCGAATTCCAATTGAATCGATGCTTCTGATTCGACGCAGCTCCGCCGCTACCGCCAACCCACGGCTTGACAAGTTGCTGCTCGCGCGTCCGCATATCTGTGCGCATGAGATTCCCGCCCTGTGACAGGGATAAGTATATTTCGGGGTCGTCAGGATGGTTGATTATCTTGAAGCCGTCGCCAAAGCTCACCATCCGCCAATCGTCGTTGAGAATGCCGGCCGGCTCACGATTGCGGCTGGGTCCCGTCCAGCTTCCGTTGTCCTGCATTCCTCCCATTACCCAGTAGAATGGCTGGCGGTTATCGGCGTAAACGTGATAGGGCTGTCCGATGGGCAGGTTGTTGACATATTCCCACGACTCGCCCTGATCGTAGGAGACCGCTATGCCGCCATCCTGACCACTCCAGAGTCGCTTCGGATTGGTGGGATCAATCCAGAGCGCGTGATAGTCAATGTGAATGCGTGGTGCGATCGAGCGATAAGTTCGTCCGCCGTCTATCGAAGCGTAGAGGGTCGAAGCGACAGCATAGACGCGATTTTCATTTTGCGGATCAACACGCAGATCGGTGTAATAAAATCCACGTGAAACTATATTGGCCTGCCGGGACATCAATCGAAACGTGTCACCCTTGTCATCGGAGCGATACATGATGCCCTCTTTGGCCTCGGCTATGATGTAAACAATGTTCGGGTTGCTCGGAGCGACTTTTACGCCGATGCGTCCCATGAGCTTGGGCAAACCGTTGGTCAACTTCGTCCACGTCAGCCCGCCGTCAATCGATCTGAAAACACCGCCCTTTTCGCTGCCGCTGATGAAAGTCCATGGTTTGCGCTCGAAACGCCACATCGAGGCGTAGAGGATATTGGGATTTTTCGTATCAATGTCCAGATCGCACGCACCGTGTTCTGCATCGAGATACAATGTTTTCTGCCAGGTCTTTCCGCCATCGGATGTCATAAACACTCCGCGCTCTTCGTTCGGCCCGAATGCGTGGCCGATAGCCGCAACGTAAACGACATTAGGATTCTGCGGGTGGATAATGATGCGCGAGATATGCATCGTTTCTCTCAATCCCAGATGCTGCCAGGTCTTTCCGCCATCGGTAGATTTGTAGATGCCGTCCCCGAATGAGACGCTGTTGCGCGTGTTAGCTTCACCGGTGCCAACCCAGACCACATCAGGATTGTTGGGTTCGAGAGCAATGTCACCAATCGAGAGTGTACCTTGTCGTTCAAATATTGGTTTCCATGTGATGCCGCCGTTGACAGTCTTCCATAACCCTCCGGAAGCTGAAGCGGCATAGACGATGCTGGGATCACCAGGAACACCCTCGACATCGGACATGCGTCCGTCGAAGATCGCGGGGCCGATACTGCGCCATTCGAGGCGTTCAAATGTCTTTGAATCAATTGCGCCGTTGGCACCGTAAGATCCAGTTGTTGAATCGTTTTGAGCGGGGGTGCTGACACTTGAAATCAGCAGCAGAGTCAGGATTGAAATTAAAAGTAGCTTTGATTGAGACACGACTCACCTCCTGAATTTTCTGACGAATCGGAAGAACGCTGAGCAAAAGACTTTTAGCGAGGCTTGCCCTCGCGCCTTGACGAATGAAGATGTTGAATCTACTCTGCGCCGCGACATTCGTCAATTTAAGCTTTGTTGGGATAAACAATATGCCAAATAAAATTACCGCATTCGAAACGCGTGATCTTCGTTTCCCTACCTCTCGCACACTCGACGGCTCTGATGCACTCAATCTCGATCCCGATTACTCGGCGGCTTACCTCATTCTGAAAACGGAGAGCGGCCTTGAAGGTCACGGGCTGACTTTCACTATCGGTCGCGGAAATGAGCTCTGCGTCGCGGCTATCGAGGCGCTGAAATATCTTGTCCTTGGCGGCACGCTTGAATCGTTCACAGCGGACATGGGCGAATTCTGGCGTCGCATCACGGGCGATAGCCAGCTGCGATGGGTTGGGCCGGAAAAAGGAGTAATTCATCTTGCGACTGCGGCGGTGGTCAACGCGGTGTGGGATCTGTATGCGAAGGCCGAAGGGAAGCCGCTCTGGAAGCTGCTTTGCGATATGTCGCCTGAGCAGATCATCTCGCTCGTGCCGTTCACTTATATGACTGATGCAATTACTCCGGATGAGGCACTGGGGCTCCTGCGCAAACTTGAGGCGACACGCAAAGGACGCGAAGAAGAGATGCGGGCGTCCGGGTTCCCCGCCTATACGACTTCGGCCGGATGGCTTGGCTATTCTGACGAGAAGATGCGGACGTTGTTGCGCGAAGCGATTGCGCAAGGCTGGATGCATTTCAAGATGAAAGTCGGACGCAACCTGGAAGAAGACATCCATCGCGCCACAATCATCCGTGAAGAGATCGGTTGGGAACGTGATCTGATGATGGATGCGAATCAGGTATGGGATGTCCCGGTGGCGATTGAGTGGGTGAAAGAACTGGCGCGTTTCGAACCTCACTGGATTGAAGAGCCAACCAGTCCAGATGACATCCTCGGCCACGCAGCGATTGCGAAGGCGGTTGCGCCGATCAGAGTCGCGACCGGTGAGCACTGCCACAATCGCGTCATGTTCAAACAGTTCCTGCAGGCCAATGCGATCAGCTTCTGCCAGATCGATAGCTGTCGTCTCGGCGGCGTCAACGAAATAATCGCTGTCCTATTAATGGCGGCAAAATACGGCGTGCCGGTGTGCCCGCACGCAGGCGGCGTGGGCTTGTGCGAGTATGTGCAGCATCTCTCGCTCTTCGATTACATCTGCGTGAGCGGGTCGTTGGAGAATCGTCTCCTCGAATACGTCGATCATTTGCACGAACATTTCGTCCACCCGGTGGTGATGAAAAATGGGAGATATATGCCGCCGGAAGCGCCGGGCTATAGCATCGAGATCAAGGCCGAGTCGCTCAGGAGGTATGAGTATCCGGTGGGGGAGGAGTGGAGAGTCTAATGATAGTGGTCTCATAGGTTGATGTTGAGACGCGTAAAGTAAGATGTCAACAGTTACTCTTCGTGCGAGGCCGGAGGGTTTTTACGCTTTACGATTCGATAAAAATAACCACTCACCTGTTCAAGCTCATACTCTCGTTTGATCATTTCCAACCCGGCCCTCTCGCGGTTCTCCTTACGCACTCCCGGCAGCCACAGCTCCGGATCGAAATCTACATAGATAACGCGTCCTGCAAGAAGCAGGTCATCGATGACCTCATCGAGTCTATCGTCCGGCCAGCCCGAACCGGAGGAGACTGTCTTCCAGAAAGGCCGGGCGCCGGTCCTATAGTAGAAATTGATAAGCGGAGTGCGTGAACCGACGATGAATGCCGAATGCCACGGTAAAGCTTCAATCCTGGAAACGTAATTTTTCGCTGCGCGCGCAGCCCATTGCTGGTCGTAAAGCTCTTTGGCCATATAATTGTATGTGCCTTTGGTGAGCACGACCAACCCGATTAACAGTGGCATTGCCCGGACGCGATAGCGTTTGATCAATTCAGCCAGACACCAGCCACAGACGGCGGCCAGCCCGAGCATGCCGGTTAAAAGATAACGCGGATTGACCGGCAAATCGTGATTGGCGAGGAGCGCGAGATTTGCGAGCAAACCAAAGCAGCCGAAGAAAAACAACGCGCGCAGCCTCCTTCTCGACCACAACCAGATGAATGCCAGCGGAGCGACGATTGCAACTGCGCAAGAGCAGTTGTAAGCGAAATCGCCCAGAAAGCGAAAATTATCGCTCGTTACCGGATTGAGTCGACGTTCATGCACGCTAAGTGCGTACCATTTGAGCGTCTCGGTCCAGTAAAGCTCCGGCTCATAGATCGTCCAGAAAATCACTCCTGCCAGTGCGCCGCTGACCGCCAGTGCCAGGGCTTTCAGTCCGAGCTTCCAGCTATAACCATAAATTCGCGCTGCCAGGGGAATGAACGGAAAATAGAAGAGGGCAAATTCTCGGATGTTTACGCTCAATCCCACTATAAAGGCGGCCATCAGAAACCGATTCACGTGTCCCAGCCGCAGGCATCGCAACATCCAGCAGAGCGACCAGCTGAGAAGAAGGAAAGCGGGAATCTCGCTCATCGCGCGGCCGCTGTAAATGATATAAAACGGCGATGCGGCGACGAGCAATGCGCCGAAGAATGCCGCAAGCCTGCTCGTCGACAGCTCCTTGCACAATGCATAAATCCCAAGCGTCGCGGGACCGCTTAGTGCGATTGCGCCATATTGCAGGACCAGGTAGGTGTGCTCCAGTGGAAGGTTGAACCAGTGGTGCGCGATTTTCCAGAGCAGGTGGTTATATCCGAGAAAGAGAGCCCGTCCAAAACCCAACGCCGAAGGCCATCCCCTTACTGCGTAGGCCATGTAATCAAAGCCGTCCCAGTCGGAGATGTATTCATCCTGGTATTTCCATGCGAGCCACCACGAAACGATCATGAGCGGCAGCCAGATGTAAAAATCTCTTTTCCAGTCGTGGGAGTTGGTGGAGGGCTGTGTCTTGAGCAAAGGTTCTGAGTAGTAATCTTTTTCATTTTCCATTTGTCATCTTCTATTTTTCATTTGTCATTGCCTTTTGCAATATTCGATCAATGACAGATGACAAATATCAAATGACAGATGGAAAATGAAAATACTGAAAAATATTTACTCGATCGCTCCAGATCAAATACCAATTCTCTATTACGCCTTAGGCGCGTAGTATCCTCTGCGGTGCCGGGTCTTCACTTCTTTGCGACTGGGAACACGGATTTCGATCTTGCGAAAAGTACCGTCGGTAGTCCCATTCTTCGGCTCATAGGCGAGCAAATATTGCTGGCGCAGATCCCTTTCGAGTTCAGCAAATGCTTTATCGAGATCGCGCGCGCTTTTTGGAAAGGTTGCACGCCCGCCGGTCGCATCGCAAATCTTCTTGAGCGCACCTTCATCAACGCCGCCGAAGCCCGGATCGCCAATGCCGATGGCATAGATGACAACCTCAGCGCGCAAAGATTCATCAATCGCATCGCCGATCTTCAACCGGCTGGTCGTGTCAACGCCGTCAGTCAGCACGATGATCGTCTTCCGGCCGGGCTCCTTGGCGAGCATATCGGCGCTCGTTGCGACAATCGCATCGTAGAGCGAGGTGCCTCCCTGGCGTGACCCGCTGTTGATTGGTGGAGTCGCGCCTCCATACACGCTAACCGGTGGAGGCGCAATGAAGGCGACATCTCCGAGCGCCTTGCGGACACGCGCCGGATTTGAAGTCAATCCCTGCATCACCGTCGCCTCACCTTCAAACTTGATGACAGCGGCAGTGTCTTTGCCGGTGCGAATGACAGAATCGACAAAATGGCCGCCCGCATCTTTCAACAGCGGTAGCGTATATTGTTCACTTCCGCTGACATCTATCAGCAGCGCCATTGTCAATGGCAGATCGAACTCGCGTTTAAAAGTGAAAATTTGCTGGGGCTGGCCATTCTCCAGAACCTCGACTTCCTCCTGATTGATGTCGTTGATGTAGCGGTTCTGTTTGTCGTAAGCGCTGAAGAGCACGTTGACCAGCTGAGTGTCGAGCTTGATCGTCTGCTCTTCGTCAACCTTCTGAGTCGGCTTTTGCTGTTGTGGTTTTTTCGGCTCTTGCTTCTTCTCTTGTTGCGCGTGAATAGTTGACTGCGACTCAGAGACAAACATCATCGCCACAGCCACCAGGGCAGCAAGAGCAAAACACAACGTGCTGAATTTAATCACTGTCTTCATTAACCTTCTCCTTCCACTCCCTAACACTTGCCGCCAAGCCACGAGGGTCGCTCATCTCAAATTTCAGATGGGCATTCTAAGCCTGTTAGCGGTGAGGAGAGTCATTATCTGATTTAATTCTCAATGACCAGTTGTCATCTATTCTTTAAATATAGGCCTTTAAATTAAGGCGATTGTTTCGCGTTCGGTGTGCGCGGCGGAATCAGCGTGTAACCAGTTTTCGTTCTGATCTTGAGGTCTTTTTTCCCAGGCACTTTCACTTCGATCTTGCGGGGTTTATTGTCGATGGTATCGTTGCTCGGTGAATAGGCGACAAGGTACTGGCTACGCAGTTCGCGCGCGATGGCCGACAAGCTTTTCTCCAGTTCAATCACTTCAGCAGTGAAGAATGCCCGCCCGCCCGTATCTTCCGCCATGCGTTTAAGTTCTTTGTCTTCCTTCCGATCGACCATGCCACCCTGAACGCCGAACAGACCGCCTGCTTTTGTGCTGATCACAAAGATAACTGTTTCGGTGCGCTGCGCAATATCAATCGCATCTTTGAGAGTTCGTTCACTCATCGTGTCTTCGCCGTCGGTGATGATTACCATTGCGCGGCGACGACCGGGTGATGCGGCCATCTTCTCTTCGCACACCTGGTAGATCGCGTCGTACATGCGCGTCTCGCCCTGGGCCTTCACCTTATATATCGCGGTGGAGAGCAGATCGAGACGATTTGTGAAGTCCTGATGGAGATCGACTTGAGAATCGAAGGTTGCAAACAACGCTCGATCTCTGCGCGAAGTAAGCATCGTTTCGAGGAACGAGACTGCCGAGTCTTTCTCGAATTTCAGCTTGGGTTTGACGCTGTTCGACGTGTCCATGAGCACAGCGACATCGAGCGGCAGGTTGCTCTGTTGAGAAAACGAAACGATCTTCTGCGGGACTTTATCTTCAAAGATTTCAAAGTCCTCTTCTTTCAGCTCGACGACGAAGCGATTGGTTTTGCTGTCAGTCACTGTGATTGGCAAACGCACGTTGACCGTCCGGAGCTCCACGCCAGCACCCTGCTCGTTCTGCTTATCATCGGCAGGTTTTGTCTTGTCATCCTGCTTCTGTTGCGGTTTGGGTTGTTGCGAGCTCTGTGTTTGCGCAATGGATAATTGTTGTGCGCTAACTCCATACAGACCGCAGAATAAAACAAAGGCAACCAATAACCGGCGACGCTTGATCATGACTTCTTACTTCCTCCAATTACCAAGCTAAGTTTCCAGTCAGATTATTGAACGGATAGATGATTATAGTTTGCGTGGGAGCAGAAGGTAAAGTGGGTGGGGAGTTCGCCCCTACCCGATCTTGTCATATGGCACGCCCCTGGCGTGCCATATGACAAGATCGACCATCGTGCCAAGTTGTCACACCAAACATCCTGTGGTCAGTCGAAGGGTGTGTCATTTGGCAAGATGATAGGGGCTAGAAATTTGGGCAATGATAAGGCTTAAATGCAAGGGTGGTTTTATCTCAGGGTTGTTCCCTCTCCACGCCTCACAGTGCTTCTGGCTTTCGATTTAACAGAGCGGATGATGCCGTCTTCACAGACGATAAAATCTCTTGTGGCAGTTCTGTCACTTGCTCGGTCAGCATGAATGCAATAGCTTTTGTCCGAAACGTCCGTAGCAGTGTAGATGTATCCGCTCACTGCGGAGCTACTGGAGTAATTTTTGTCGATCAGACGGGCTTCAGTGAGCTCTTTGAGGGAACCAAATTTTCCCTTCAAAGCGAGGAAATGAGCCTGGCTGGTATGGATCGTTCTCAATGTCTCGATAGCAGCAATTTCACGTCCGATCCTCAGGTTATCGAGTAGCTTTGGAACGGCCACTGCGATAACTGCAGCGAGCGCCAGCGAAGCAGCGCTGGTAACAATACCGGCAATAGCCATCCCCTCGCCACCATAAGACGCCGGATTTTTGCTGATTTTACTGAGCGCGATCACTCCGAGCACGATACCTATAATGGCTCCGGCGCCAAGCAACCCCAGAGTCGGGATACTGAGGACGCCGAGCACCAAAGAGGCAATCGCAAGCCCTTTGCGCGGTTTCTCAGCTGGAAAGTCGGCCGACATTTTAAAGTGGCGTCACTACTGCTTGGGTTGCTCAGCGGCCGCACCAGCGCCGGCGCCCTGTGTAGTGCCGTAAGGTACGCCTTCGCTATGCGGTATGGCGCTTGGTGTATTCGATTCGATGTAACGAATCGTGCCGTCTTCAATCACATTGAAATCTCTGGAAGCAGTGCCGGAAGACTGGCGTGTAGCCTGGATACAGTATTTATCGGGAGTTGCTTCAGTCGAACTGTAGACATACCCGCTCACTGCGGTGCCACCGGAGTAATTCTTGTCGATCAGGCCGGCTTCAGTGAGCTCTTTGAGGGAACCAAATTTCCCTTTCAAAGCGTGGAAATGGGCCTGGCTGGTATGGATCGTTCTCAATGATTCGATAGTAGCAGTTTCACGTCCGATCTTGAGGTTATCGAGTAGCTTTGGAACGGCCACTGCTGCCAGGATGCCGATGATCGCAACCACAATCAGGAGTTCAATGAGTGAAAAACCTGCCTGCAGACGCCGGGATTGCCGCTTGTGCTTCATAAACTTCTTAGCTCCTTCCTTGGATAAAACTTACCGGGGTCTCCGATGATTAAGAAACGATGGAAGATCAATACGGTTCCAATATTACTATAGAGGCAGGCCGGGGAGAAGGTGGAGAGGTGGTGGGGGAGAGGGAGACGGGGGGACGGGGGGACGGGGGGGCGGGGGGGGGGGGGGGGGGGGGGGGGTGGGGGGGGGGGGGGGTGGGGGGGGGGGGGGGGGGGGGGGGGGGGGGGGGGGGGGGG
>JAKEHZ010000239.1 GCA_022614735.1 Acidobacteriota bacterium
AAAAACAGTTTTCAGAGGAGTCGCTCATGTCGTTCAAGACGACGCCCAGAAACGATGTCAATGCCCTGGGAGCTTGCGCTCCCAGGGCATTAACAGAGGAGGAGATTATGTTTCGTCTTCTGATCGTCGAGGATGATGAAAATACTCTCAATCAATTGCAGAAGCTCTTCGATGAAGAATTCCCCGATGCCATCGTAGATACGGCTGCGACCATTAAAAAAGGAATGCTCTTGATCGAGGAAGCATTCGAAAACAGGTGTTACTACGACGCTGCGATACTTGACTTGAAACTCCCGCTTGATGTCGGTGAGGCTGCAGAGGTAGATGAATTGGTCTGTCACAAAATTCGCAATCTAATGCCTGACGCCTTGATCGTTCATTACACAGGCTATCCTGAAGATAAACAGATTTTGCAACATGTTAAGAATGCTCACACGGGGCCTCACGACCCGAGAACTTCTATCATCTCCAAGTTGAAGTCAGGTTGGTCTATAGAACTGCTTCGCAAGGCTAAGATGTACTTGTATGGCTGTCGGATAGAAAAACAAATAGACCTGCTCTTCGGCTCCCGTAGCCGTGAGCCATCCGGCGGAAGTCTCACACATAATATCGCTATGTTGCAGCGAGACATCATTGTTCACTGGAATGATCTCGACCAAATGTTACAAGAGAGGATTAAGAGTATATTTCACGTCGATGCCGACAGTCTTCCCATCCGTATCAGTCTAATCGACCGGTCATCATCTGATTGATCCATTGAGACAACTTCGGAGGGAGCCATTTTGAATTATCGAAGGCTGTTAGACCGTGCAAGGAATCTGCCGCTCGTCAAAGAGACTTCGCACTTCCGTATTCACTATGGTTTGCGCAATTCACCCGGATCGAGGGGGCTCGGGTGTGATGGTGTGCGCAATCAAGAGATCGTCGAGTGCTATGGAAGAGCACTGGAACGACTTTATCGAATGATGACATCTCCACCATGGAACCGCCCGCAGCCTGTGGTCGGCAGCAGCGGTAAGATCGACGTCTATTTGCTCGATATCGGCCACCCATTCTCAACTACTGATTGGCAGTCGCCCTACATCATCCTCCCAAGCAGCAATAGCGAAGTCACGACACGCCTCGAAATTCTGCGCGCCGAGGCAGAAGCAGTGCATGAAGCCACTCACGTTTTCAACTTCCGCGAGCGCCCATACCTGCCCTCTCACCCCGAGTGGTGGACCTGGTTCGATGAGCAACGAGCTCGGCTCTGGGCGTGCTTTGACGAAGGTCTTGCCCTTTATCTGGAGACGAAAGTCTATCCGAGGAACCTTGACCACTTTCGTTTCCTTAAGGACTGGGTCACTTCTCCTGATATCTCATTAGACGATCAAGTCGCCTACTATCACTTCTGGGTCTTCATCCATTTTCTCTCACAGAAATTCGGTGAAGATTTCGTCAATGATGTATGGATGCAGTCAAAACCCGACGAAACACCATACCAGACAATCAATCGCCTGCTCGCAGAACGCCCGCAATTTTCCGAGCTCGTATCTTCGAGCAAGGACCGACTCGAGCTTCTCCTTTCATACAGCGGCGATGCATATTTTTTATGCGATCAGGCGAGCGGTTGTTACCTGCCCCAAGTGCACAAACGTTTCAGCCTCCGCGCTGCTCTCGAATGCCTATCGCTAAGACCGGGGCAACAGACGACCGCCGAAAATCAGATAGATCATTTAGCATGCCAATATTATCAAATTCGTCCTGAGCCGGCCGTAGCTAAGGTTCGAGTTGAATTACAGACCAATCCGCTCTCGCCGATAAGGGGCGAGGTCGCAATCGTTACGAATAGACTTCGCAAAGGCGATGGTAAAATTCTTCAATACACGGATGGTCATGATTCGACGAAGCTGGTCGCAGAAGTGAAGATTCCAGACCATCAAAAAATCGATCACATCATCCTGATCCTGAGCAATTGCGGTGTCCGCGGCGCAACAAAAGATCCGCACCGACCGCACGATGACGAGCAGAGATATAAATTGTCCTTTCTTGCTGAGTGAGCGGTCAGCGTGGCTGAAGTCCAAATTATTGCGTCCTGATTTGTTTTGTGTAATAAACTCCATTCGAAGGATCAATAATCATTATGATGAGAACTGACTTCGATCAATCACGCCGCCAATTTGTCAAAACGTTCGCTGTGACAACTATTATGACAACCCTCGATCCATTATTTGCTCAATCGCTCAAACGACGCCGCCTCAAACTCGGCTTCGATAACTTCTCAATCCGCGCCATGGGTTGGAAGGCGCCGCAGCTGCTCGATTACGCTGCCATGCTCAAAGTCGATACGGTACTTTTCTCCGATCTTGACGTTTATGAAAATCACAACGATTCATACTTGAAAGAGATCAAGAAGAAAGCTGATGATCTGGGGATAGAGGTTCAAGCAGGCACAGGAAGCATTTGCCCATCTGCGAAAAGTTTCAGTCCACGTTTTGGGGCGGCAGATGAACATCTCGCCCTTGCCATTCGCGTGGCGAAAACTCTCGGCTCGGCGGTAGTGCGTTGTTATCAGGGCACTGCCGATGACCGCAAACTTCCAGGCGGCCTGGAAGAGCGATGGAAAGACACAATCAAAGTCTGCAAATCCGTGCGGAGCCGCGCAATTGATGCGGGCGTCAAGATCGCGATTGAAAATCACGCAGGCGATATGCAGGCCTGGGAGTTGGTGAACCTGATCGAAGAATGTGGACGCGATTATGTTGGCGCGACGCTCGATTCCGGCAACGCTACATGGACGCTTGAAGACCCGCTGCGCAATCTTGAGGTCCTGGGCCCTTATGCTGTCACGACCGGTATTCGCGACTCGGCAGTGTGGGAGAATGCCGAAGGCGCGGTCGTGCAATGGACGGCGATGGGAGAAGGCCAGGTGGATTGGCAAAAGTATTTTGACCGCTTCCTTGATTTGTGTCCCGGGGTTCCGGTTCAGTTAGAAATCATCTCCGGCTTCCAGCGGCAGTACCAGTATTTGAAGGAAGATTTTTGGAAGTATTATCAGGACGTGCGCGCTTATGAGTTCACACGCTTCTCTGCCATGGCGCGGAGCGGCAAACCTCGCGATCCATTCAAAGTTCCCGAAGGCAAAGACAGAAAAGTCGCGGATCAGGAGTATCAAAAATCCGAGCTTGAGAAGAGCATCAAATACTGTCGAGAAGTTTTAGGGCTTGGATTGAAGGCTTGAAGAGAGAATACGAAACAAACGAAAAGTCGGGCAGTTTTTCGTTTGTTTCGTTTATTTCGTTTGTTTCGTATTCTCTCTTTGTCTTGGTATAACGCCGCCCGCAGTTAACAGCGAAAAAAATCGTCATTGGTTTTTCTCCGGAAGTCGCTGTGTTTCATCTTCAGTCACACTTCCGCTTACTGGTCGGGCGATGGGATTGGTTGGTGGCGACTGCAGTGGCGGCTGTTGAGCTTGTGGCTGAAAGTATTGCTGTGGTTGCTGCATCGGTTGTTGTATCTGTTGCTGCATCTGTTGATATTTCAACCGCCGTAGTTGATTTTTGTAACGGAAAACTGCCCAAACAATACCAAACGGCATGAGCACGGCCGGAATGCCAGCCAGATCACCCAATCCTATCCCTTGACCGATAACACCGAGCAACGCCGGCATGAAAACAAAGAGCATAATCGTGAGAACCAGTTTCTGCTTCGGCGTGAAGCCCTCGCCAATATTATCGGGCGGCAGAGGCGCAAGGGGCGCAGTCCCACCGCTCTGGACGTAGTGAGCAAGCTGATTCATCGGCAATCCGCATTGCCGGCAGAATTTGGTTGTTTCAGCATTCTGCGATCCGCAACGTGGGCAGAACATCGCAATTCCCTCCTATGCAAATACTGGGAGCGCAAGCGCTCCCAGTATTTGCCACTGTTTCAGGGCGTCGCTTCGAGCGAAATGAATGACTCCTCCGAAAATTTAGATCAGCGCGAGCTGAAAACTGAAAACTGAAAACTGAAAACTGTTAAAGCGTCTGCGCACAGCGAAAGCCCGAAACCATCCATCGTTCATTCGGATGGAAAAAGTTGCGATAAGTTGAGCGAATGTGAATACCTGGTGTGGCAAACGATCCACCACGCAGAACCTTCTGACCGACGAACCATTTGTCATTGTATTCATCGAACTCAGATTTGAAGCCCGGATACGGTGCGTAATCCGAACTCGTCCATTCCCATACGTCGCCGATCATCTGATGGCAACCGTATGAGCTCTTGCCCTTTGGGAAAGCGCCGATTGGCGTAACAGCCCAGAGTTGATTCTCTGAGAGATTGGCGTTCCTGTCTTCAGGCTTGCCCCCTCCCCACGGAAAATCTTGTCTCAGTTTTTTGATCGGATCGAAGCAAGCGGCTTTCTCCCACTCGGCCTCGGTGGGTAGACGTTTCCCTGCCCACTTCGCGTAAGCCGCCGCCTCATAAAAGCTGACGTGCGAGACCGCCTCATTGGCTTTCTCTTCAACTCGATGCAATCCGTGATAATCGCGAACCATCCATTGCTCGCCGTCTTTCTCCCAGTAGAGCGGGGCTTCCCAGTGCTCTTTGTTTACTGCGTCCCATGCTTCTGAAAGCCACCAGCGGAAATCGCGGTAACCGCCGCTTTCAATGAATTCGAGGAATTGACCATTGCTGATCGGTGCACGGTCAATTGCGTAGTCGTATAAAAATACTTTGTGTTGGGGCTTCTCGTTATCCCAGGCAAAATCATGACCAGAATACCCGAGCTCGAACAACCCACCTTCGATCTCGACCATGCCGATGATAGATTCAGATGAAACAGGCCTAGTATTTCTAGGCGCTGCGTAAAGGTCACAAAGCAGATGTTTGATGTCGTAGATCAACAACTCCTGATGCTGAATTTCGTGCTCAAGTCCCAATCGCACAAGTTTGATAATTTTGCCGGTATCATCGCGTCCAGCAAGAGTTTCCAAAAACTTCTGCATCGATTCGTCAATCTGCCGGCGGTAATGCACGGTCTCTTTTACCGTCGGACGCGAACGCGTGCCCCGTTT
>JAKEHZ010000034.1 GCA_022614735.1 Acidobacteriota bacterium
ATGATTCAGCCACACGTCCCCCCCTATCCCAGAAGCCGGATTAATGCTCGGCTTACTGAACAGAGGTTATCTTATGAAGGGGCATCGAGAGCTAAAAAAAATTTTCCTCACTTTGCTTGCCTGTACGGTGCTGAGTTCAACACTTTTTCAGATCGTCGCCCAAGATCTGCCAATACCTTCACAACCCAAACCTTCCGCTGAAACAAAAAGTGACCAACAAAAAAAAACTGAGGAGAGTGGCGTCGAGGCAATCAAAATTAACACCGAGTTGGTTCAGCTGGACGTGACTGTCATCGACCAGAATAACTCTCCTGTATATGGCCTGAATGAGGAAGACTTTACGGTTTATGAAGATAAGGTCAAACAGGTGATTTCATCCGTTAACCGTGAAGAGGTCCCAATCAGTTTCGGTATCGTTATTGACACATCCGGAAGTATGCGCGCAAAGCTACAGACCATCGCCGACGCAGCTCGCGATCTGATCAAAGAGATGCGACGTGATGATGAGTGCTTTATCACACAGTTCAAGAGCGAAGCCGAAATCGTCCATGAATTCAGCAGTGATAAGCGGGTTCTTGAGGACTCTCTGGGAGAGCTATTCACCAGCGGCGGCACTGCCTTGCTGGACGCAATCATCGCCACCTGCGATTACGCTCACGAAAAGGGGAAACGAAGGCGGAAAGCGATCGTCGTAATCAGCGACGGATTGGAGAGAAACAGCGCCGCCAAAGAGAAAGCGGTGATGGAGGCGGTCAAAGAGAATGAGGTGCAGGTCTATCTGGTGGGCTTTATTGATGACGAAGAGTCAATCAGTTTCTTCCGCAAATCGCCGGGTAAGAAAGCCAGGCAATTGCTTGGACGCCTTGCCGATGATTCAGGCGGTCGTGCCTTCTTTCCCAAGGACCTTGGCGAAATACCCGGGATCGCAGCCCAGATCGCCAAAGATTTACGCACGCAGTATGTTGTCAATTATTACCCCAAAAATGAGAGGCTGGATGGCACATTCCGAAGCGTACAAGTTGTTGTCCATTCCAGGAATCACCGCAAATTAATTGCGCGGACCAGACAGGGGTATTATGCATCTCCCAACAAAGGTAATGTCCGATGATCAACGCTTAATTGTTGACTATCGGTTTATCTCTGTTGGTCTGGTTGTTCGGGGTTTGAAACGAGATTTTAGGAAGGCGATCTACGCACGATGTGTCAACTCCTTTGAGGTGGCCGCGCGTGATGAAATCCGACATGAGGTTATCAAAACAGGGCGAAAGACCTGTATACGAATCGCTGCCGTAGCGGACAACAACGTGCAGGCTGTTCGGCAAATTCTGCGCAACTTTCTCTCCATTCTCCGGAGGCGCGGCCGGATCGAGAAAACCGGAAATGAGCAATACCGGTTCATAGGAAATCACAGGCTCTCTGTATCCATATGACAATGTGCCACGCGGCAAGAGGCTGCAGGCCTGCAGCAGTTGCTGATAGTAGTATTCACCGATAAATGTTCCGGCTGATTCACGCTGCACCATCTCAGGGTCAAACAACCGCAGGTCTTCGTTCATGACCGAAAGGAAGACGCCGATGCTGACATTACGGCAGAACCCCCGACGGATGGATAGAACGGTGCGCGCGAACGACACATAATCGCCCTTGTATACTTCATGGATCAGTAGCGGCAATTGTGCAATAGTGTCGGTTGATTGCAGCAAACTGCGCAGCGTGGTGACGAAAACGTTGCGTGATAACTCGCCGCGCTCCACCTTACCGGTTTCGTCATTAAGGATTCCAACTGTCACAGTCCCTTTTTCAAACCGAGCCAGCACTTCAGCGAACTCCTGTTTGAGATTTGGGAAAGCCTTGCGACAAGTCTCATTCTTCCCACAATCATCGAACAGCAGATTCAAAGAACGCTGCGCATCGCGCGCGATGATGGGCGGAATGGTGTCACTGATCGGCGTCGTGCCTTTCAAAATCACAGTGCGGACGCGATCGGGATAATGGCGAAGATATACCTGGGCTGCGCGCGTGCCGTATGAGGCGCCGAAGAGATTGATCTTGTCATACCCCAGCGCCGAGCGCACTTCATCGAGATCATCCATGGCAATCGACGTCGTGTAGAAACGCAGATCGGCTCGTCGCTCCCACTGCGCGTAACAAAGATTAATTGCCTCTGCGGGAAACAGATCACCGAGATGTCCCTGTAACTTCTCGCCATATAGATTGCAGTGCAATCCATTTGAACTTCCCGTGCCCCGTTGATCAACCAGGACAATGTCACGTTCCTGACGTACCTTCGCAAAGGTGCGCGCGATGAAATCAGCTTGCTCTGTGGCCGCCTGACCTGGGCCACCGGCAAGGACAAATAACGCATCCTCTGCGCGCTTCGCACTCAATGCCGGCAGGACAACGACTTTAAGCGTGATTCGACGGCTCCTCTCCCCCTGGCGGTCTTCCCTGACCTCATACATGCCACAACGCGCTTCACCATCCACACCAGGCAGCCGGCAAGGTTTAAGGACAATTGGAGGCTGCGTCATTTTATTAGTGCGTTGTTGTGCCAGGATACTTTCAGCTTGAGTAAAAGCGATTAAATCAAAGAACAGAGCAATGGCAAAAATTGCGCCAAGTCGAGATGACCTCATCATGATCTTTTCCTGTCTCCTCACTTCATTTCCTGCAGGCTATTGCCTCACCGCATAGTATCCGCGCCGGTGCCTGATGCGTATGCCTTTGCGGTTGGCTACGCGCACCTCAATCTTTCGGAAACTACCATCTACTGCATCATTCGATGGTTCGTAGGCAAGAAGGTACTGCCGGCGAAGTTCCTCTTCGAGTTGCGTGAAGGCGCGATCCAAATCCTCAACGTCTCTAGGAATAAAAGCTCGGCCTCCCGTAGGGTCGCAGAGCTTATTCAGTTCACCCTTGTTTACGCCTTCCTCTTTCTGGTCGCCGATGCCGATGGCATAGATGACGGCTTCGGCCCGGATCGCTTCATCAACTGCTTCAGACCGTTTCAGGCGACTGGTCGTGTCATATCCGTCCGTGAACAGAATGATCGTCTTGCGCCCCGCTTTTCCGACCAACAGGTCTTCGCAGACGGCCGCGATCGAATCGTAGATTGACGTTCCACCCAGGCGCGATCCGGTGTTGATCGGCGGCAATGTGCCTCCGAAGACTACGTTTCGCTCTGATTCGATGCCTGCGATCTCTCTTAAACCGCTGCGCAGGCGAGCGACGCTGGACGTCAGGTCTCTGATGAGCGTTGCCTCGCTGTCGAATTGAACAATCGCCGCGGTGTCTTTCATCCGGATAACCGAGTTGATGAATTGGGAACCGGCATCCGTCAGTCGTGGTAAGACGGGAAGCACACTGTTGCTGGTATCGACGAGGATAGCAATCGTCAGAGGCAAGTCGAGTTCGTGCTTAAAAGTAAAAATCACCTGAGGCTTACCGTTCTCCAGCACTGTGACATCACTCTTCGACAGATTACTAATGTAATGATTATCTTTGTCAGTCACGCTGAAGAGCACGTTGACGAGTTGAGTACCCAGGCGAATCGCCTGCCCTTCTTCCCCCCTCTGGATTTGCCCATTAACTTGCCCCTGTCTCGTTTGCTGCCCGCCTACACCATCGAATGGGTCGAGTGACATAGCAGAGAAAACCAATACCACCGCCATCAACCACCGAGGTTGAGGGTGACTGGTCATTTCTGTTCTGTTCATATTTATTCTATGACCCATGACATGAGCACTCGTTAGAACCTCGCCGATTTCTATCTATTCACCGATAGTTGGAGTTGGGAGTAGGATTGGTAATGATTATATTGCGACTGCAAAAAATCGGCAAAGGAAAGACGAGGAGAGAATACGAAACATACGAAATAACGAAACAAACGAAAAGTCGGACGAGAGCCTGGCATCTATAGCCTTCAAGAAAATGTTCTTCCGTTTTCAGCCTGCGGAGCAGGCGTCAGAATGTAGCCTGGGGTGTAGCGTAGCGCAGCGAAGCGAAACCCCAGGTTAGTGATCACCG
>JAKEHZ010000240.1 GCA_022614735.1 Acidobacteriota bacterium
CCCCGCGTGCTGGACTTCGATAATGAGCTCCTTCCGGAAACCCAGCACGCGGGGACGCGTGCGCTCCCAGGCGCTCACAGTAGTTGTCATCGTTTCAGGGCGTCGCAAAGCGCCATGAATGACTGCCCAGGATATAGCTATCGGCTGACAGCTATTCCGATGAAGCAGGGTACTGCCGGATAATCTGTTGAAAATCGATGCCCAGTGATACTTTGGGGAGAGTGTTTATATTCGTCGTGGGGACAAGTATAGGCGACGTTTTTCTGCTCTTGTGATTGATAGAATCAACGCCTTGACCGAAACACCTATGGTTTCACGGCCAAAAAGCTTCAGGTTGGCACCAGAACACACAATTATATTAGATGATGTTCCGGTTAACTTGCCGCAAAGTGAGGAACTCATCCGATAGACTAGTGTAAGCATTTTATCTTTCAGAGTCTATAGGTTTTCAAGAAGCAAGACCAAATTTAATAATTGTCTATGGGTGGTATGAGCAGGATAAGTAAGAAAGTATAATTTTTATAGTCTTCTCCGAATATTTTTGTTGACCGTGCTGCAAGAGAGTCATAGACTGTGCGCTGTCAGAACGTCCTGTTCCCCCAACCCGCAGGCTTCTGGCGATCAATTACCTGCATAGGTTCACCCAACAAAATCAAGCCGAAATACTGTCCGGAGGAACATCAGTTCATCTGGTGTTGTTTCCAAGGAAAAATTGCGATGAGTAAAGTCAAGGCACACAAGCACATCCCTTTCCCTCGACATCTGTCCTGGAGATCAACTACCACACGTATAATTACTCTGCTGACGCTGATAGGTTTCTTTCTTTTCCTGGGTCTTGTCTGCTGGCGAAGTGCCTGGTTGACGAGCCAGGCTGCTTACGCAGCTACAATCTCAGGCACGGTCTTTCAAGACTACAACGCTAATGGCACGCAGGATACTACTAAGACTATCCCCAATACCGGCTCTGGCAGTGTAGGTGTCGCAGTTGATCAAGGTATACAGGGAGTAGTTGTAACAGCCTATGGTCCTAACGGAGCGGTAGCTGGAACAGCAACGACAGATAGTCAGGGGAACTATACGATTAATGCTACCGGTAATGGACCATATCGGGTCGAGTTCACCGGCATTCCCACAGGATTCAAGCCGGGGCCCGCTGGCCCGAACTCGAAAACAACGGTTCAATTCGTTAGTGACGGTATAGTCACCAATGCCAGCCTGGGACTAGTTATTCCTCAAGAATATTGTCAGGATAACCCGACCCTGGTGACTGGTTGCTACATCGGGGGCGATCAGAATATCGCTATGCCGGTTGTGGTCTCATTCCCTTATGCGGCCGGATCTACCCGCACTACCGGCTTCGCTCCTTTCACCGATTTCGATTCACCGCCACACGGTGAGGAAGCTCTGGCCAATCAAGTCGGCACGACCTGGGGCATCGCTTACTCTCGTTCGACAAAGCAACTCTACGTCTCCGCGTTTATGAAGAAGCACGCCGGCTTCGGAATGGGGGGGACCGGCGCAATCTATAAGATCGATCGCGCCAATCCCGGTTCGGTTTCAATCTACGCCAATCTGAACACGATATTCGGAGCGAACACGGCCGGGCCCGATCCGCACAACCAGAGCGATTTCGACCGCGATAACGGAAACGTGACCTGGGATGCGGTCGGCAAAATATCACTCGGCCAGATGGCGATCTCCGATGATGAGAAGAAGCTCTACGTGATGAATCTTGCGGATCGGTCACTGTATGAAATCCCACTGGATGCCACACCATCTTCGGGCACCATCCGTCGCCGCCCGGTGCCGACAAATCCTCCGGGATGTCCGAGCGCGAGTGATGTGCGGCCATTTTCAGTAGTCTTCGAAAACAATCAGCTCTATGTGGGGATGGTTTGTTCGGCGGAGAGTACCATCTCGGCGGGCTCGCCCGATGGCAATCCGAGCCAGATGCAGGCTTATGTTTACACCGCCAATCCGGTGACGCTTGATTACAGTGCTTCACCGGTTTTTCAAGCGCCGTTGAATTACACTCGCCGTTGCGCTGATAGCGCACAACTGGGTCCGGGCAGTTGTTTCTCCGCAGCCTGGCGTGTGTGGTCACCCGTCTTTCGCAACATCGGTACAGAAGGACGCGCCATCTATCCTCAACCTATGTTGACCGACCTGGCGTTCGATGGGGGCAATCTAATTATGGGGTTGCGTGATCGCGCCGGTGACCAATTGGGAACCGAGACTCTCGATAACGCGAGTGATAATCTGCGTTACTATGGGGTTACCGCTGGCGATATCTTGCGGGCCTGTGGCAATCCGACAGCGGGCTGGACGCTTGAAAGTAATGGTCGTTGTGGAGGCGCGGGGGCAGCGCCGCAAAATACAGGAGAAGGCCCGGGCAATGGAGAGTTTTATTTTGGAGATGTTACGCAGCCTTTCACCGACGAAGTGTCAATGGGTGGCCTGGTTCAGGTGCCGGGCTTCCCCGATGTCGCGCTCAATGTATTAGACCCGATTCCCCTTTTCAATATAAACAGTTCCGAGACCCTCTTCGATGGCGGCACGCGCTGGCTGAACGACTCCACCGGTGGGAGCATCAAGAACCATCGTATTTACGACGGTCAGAGGATTCCCTTAGTCCTCTTCGGCAAAGCCAATGGTCTCAGCGACCTCGTTGCGTTGTGCGATCCTGCCGGGATCGAGATCGGTAATCGCATCTGGCAGGATACCAATGGTAATGGCGTTCAGGATGCCGGCGAGCCTCCCATCGGCGGCCTCAGTGTCACGCTATTCAAAAATGGTGTCCAGGTCGGAACGGCGGTGACAAACAGTGCGGGTGAGTTTTATTTCAACGCCTCAAACGTCGCGGGAGGAGTCCAGCCGGACATGGCTTATGAAATTCGCGTCGATAAGTCGCAGGCGGCGCTTAACGGCTTTACTCTGACCGTTACAAAAACTGACAGCGGCCCGAACAGCGAGAGCCGCGACTCTGATGCGACGATGGTCGGCAATAGCGCAGTGATCAGTTTAAACACTGGTGGTCCGGGAGATAACAATCACACCTTTGACATCGGATTCATTCCTCAGGGTGGAGGATTGACGATCATTTGTCCCAGAGACATAGAAAAGACGACAAAGGATGACGAAGAGGTAGTAATCTATCCGCCGCCGATCGCTACGCAGGGCGCATCGGTGACCTGTAGCCCCCGGTCAGGAGGCCGGTTCCCGGTCGGCACAACAAAGGTAACCTGCACCGCGACACTAGCTGGAAACAGCGTTTCGTGTAGTTTCAACATCGAGATAATAAAGGAGAAGAAAAAGGATAATAAGTGCCACAAACCCTGTCTCCGGCCGCCTAAGCACCACCTCTTGAATCTCAAACGGCTGCCTGACGGGCTTGTCATGGTCGGCGGCTTGAATGGCAAAACCCTGATCAGTGCCAGGGAAAACATAGACATAATTGCGGCTGTTCTAAGAGGTAGTCCGACGAGGTTTGGCAAAGTAACGCCCATGCAGAGATTCAATCGGCAGTTCGTTGCGTTGCAACTCAGCCTGAATGCTGAAGGTGCGGCAGCCCAGCATAATTTCTACTGGAGCATGTTGAACTGTTTCAGGGACCATTTTTCTCATGTGATCTTGAGCAATAACTTCGAGATTACACCAATGACGATGCTTGGCGATTTGCTCGCACAGGCGAAATCGGCCGTCGTTGAGAACCACACAGCAGATCTGACGGCGCTCGCAGGTGTGCTAGAACTTCTCAATGGTAACGATCAGCCTGACCATTGCAAGAAATAGACCGCGCTTCTGATTGCGGATTGCGGATTGCGGATTGCGGATTGCGGATTTGAAAAGAGTACAGCAATTTAGGTACTTGTTCTCTTCAAATCCGCAATCCGCAATCCGCAATCCGCAATCCGCAATCAAATCAGCCTCGACGAAGTTTGCCGCGAGGTGGAACTATTGGGCGTTCGTCGCCATCTCTCTTGACGATATCGAAGAGCTCGACTACCGGATACCATGCCCCTTGAGAAGCGAACGGCACGTACTCGAAACCGCGCCCGAAGGGGTCATCATAGCGCTTCTTCGTGTAGTCAATCCCCAGCGCCGAATAGATCGTAGCTGCGATGTCTTCGTTGGCGACTGGGCGAGCTTGTGACCATCCCGGATCGCTCACTGTGCCACCATCAGAGGTGGTGGAGCCGATGACGCGTCCACCCACGACACCACCGCCCGCGAATACGGTGAAGTGTTGGAAGAAGTGGTCACGACCCTGTGCCGGGTTCAAACCGACCTGGTTACCGGTTCTGACAGTCCGGCCAAATTCACCCATCGCGACTATGAGCGTCTCATCGAGCAGCGACCCGCCATTGACACCCGGAAGTGAACTGAGGTCATTAAGGAGATTGGCCAGGCCACGGTCGAACTGTGTGGCCGGCCCATAGATGCCGCCGGGTCTCACGTAGATATTTTGGTGATTGTCCCAGCCGCCAATATTGATCTGGATGAAGCGTGTGCCGAGGTTGGCTCGCACCAGATTGCGAGCCACTATGCAGGAGTTACCGAAACCAGTGTTGCCAAAACGTTGCTGCTCTTCGGTCGTGAACCTGAAGACAGCATCGATCTGAGGGTTGTACATCATCGCCCGGCTTTGTTGATAAAATCCGTCCATATCAACAACGTCTTCTCCGAGCGGTGAATTTGCGCGCAGACTTGAATCCAGATCCTGCAGCATCTGATAGCGTCTCTCGAAATTCGCCTGCCCATCGGAATTAACCAAATTGGCCAGGCCACCTGCCGCAGCCGTGATGACGAAAGGCGTATATCGTGCATTGAAATAGCCGGATCCGACAGTAGATCCTCCGTTGAGCGAGATGAATCCGGGCAATTTCTGGCTCGATGCGCGTTGCGATTCGAATTCTATTGCTGCCACACTGCCGAGGTTCGGCGCAATTTTGCCCAGCGCAGCGCTGGGATTGCGTGCGATCTGGGTCCAGACCTGTTGCAGCGAATGGACGAGCGCCGGAGCGCGCAGACTTCTGACGATCGCAATCTTATCCAGATGGCTGGCCAGAGTCGGCATGAGCCCTTTCGGAAACAGAATTCCGTTGATGGTCTCCGGCGTGAAGTCTGCCGGGGTCCACGGCCCGACTTTAAGGTCAAAAGTGTCGACGTGACTGGGAGCGCCCTGCATATGAATGAAGATGCAAGTCCTCGCAGTTCCGACCAGAGTTGGCTCATAGGATTGGGTTGTCTCGGCCAGTATTCTCTCCGGGAGCGCTCCTGCGAGGTAGAAACCTGCAACACCAGTGCCGGCGATCTTGAAGAAGCTGCGCCGGCCGAACATCGGTCCTCCGAAGAGAGCGGAATTCACTGGACGCAACGGTTTGCAGATATCGCACGAATGATCGGGATGAAGATGATTCGCCATTTTTATTTCACCTTTTTTATCCGCTCCCTATTGGTCGCGGTACTGTAGAATTTTCAGCCGTTGCCGGCCAGCTCAGTAATTGAAAATGAAATCAACCTTATTCAGCAGCGCCCATTGCAGGCTCTCCGTCGCAGCCACCCGGCCCATGGATGAATAGTAGGGAAGTATCTTCGCCCTCTCATCCTCGGTCGGGAAGCGCGACAGAGTTCTCACGAAGAGCTGATCGATGAGTTGTTCATTCGTGAAACCGGGAATGCTCAGTATCAACCTGACACTCGAGGGGATTTCAGGTGTATTCGGAACATTGACGATCCGGTTGCTCTGGTGAATCCTGCCCATGACGAATGCGTTGTTCATCAAATTCAGCGATTGAAGGATTGACGAATCGTCCACCCTTAAGTTCGAGTCACGATTGCCTCTGAGGAAGGAGTTGAGGAAGACATTTGAACCGCCGTTAAGACGGGGCTCAAGCGGCTCGGGCAGCTGCATTGCCCACTGTACCTCTCTGAGCTTGATGCCATTATCGCCCATCAGCGGAAAACCGATAATCGTCGTATTCTGTGTGGCGCCCGTATCGCGGTATGTGGTTACGGGGAGCATTTCCGTCGCCCTGGCTATGGCGTCGTGGATTTCCTCGGCATCCAGCCGGCGCACAAACTTACGCGCGTAGTAAGGCACATACTCGACTTTCCATTCACCGGGGTATCGCGAAGATAGTTGGTAGGCGCTCGATTTGACGATCAGCCCGATCAGGTAACGAAGGTCGAAATTGTTTGCGGCAAAATCCTGAGCGAGGGTTTCGAGCAGCTGGGGATTGGCCGGTTGCAGCGACCATCCTTCCGGCAATTGGGCATCAGGGCTGAGACGCGCCAAGTCGAATGTGTTCGACGGTGAAACCAGCGCTTCGACCATCAGCTCTTCCCAGATGTAGTTCACTATCGCCCGGGCAAACTGAGGATCGGAGGTGATATAACGAGCCAGCGCCACACGCCGGTTCTCCCCATTGGCTACACTGCCGCCACCGAACATGTACCTCGGACTAACATTGGGATTGCCGTTGATGGGAGCTCGCGTCTGACGGTTACCGGAATTGGTATTGAGCTGGTATTCGCCATTCGGATTCTCCGAGACTGTGTATTTGCCGTAATTAACGTTTGCGTTATCACGCGTGAATACACGGCGTGTGCGGGCGAAGAATGCCGACATTCCCCAGGCCTCGGCGCGGGTCACCTTCGCTCCCCAGAGGTTGACCTGATTGAGGTGTCCATTGCCATCGTGGCAGAGCAGACAATCCATTGAAGCGAGGCCAAGGAAGGTAGTGGCGGTGACTACTGCCAGTCCATCCATTGTGTCTTGTACCGGTCCCATCGGAACATTTCCGCCAACGATGAAATTGACTGCGCCGTTGACATAGTTGTCTCCGCCGGCAGTGATCATCTCCGTGGCTATCTGGGCATAATTCCGATTTTCGGCGATTGAATCTCGGATGTATTTATGGAACGATTCGCGCCCTACAATATAGCGGGTGATGTTCGTACCGTTTGAGGTGTTTTTAAAAAGATCACCGAAGAACATCGCCCACTTGTCAACAAACTCCGGCGTCGCGATCAGTGAATCTACGAGAACATCGCGTTTGTGGGGATTCGTGTCTTGAAGGAAATTAACGACTTCATCCAGCGATGGGATGCGTCCCGCGAGATCGAGTGTGACACGACGGAGAAACTCGGCATCTGTGGAGAGCGGGGCCGAAGCGACTCCTTCACGAGCCATTCGATCGAATAAGATATCATCAATCAGATTCTTGCGCGGAATGGGCTGAGAAGCGGCCAGAGCTCCGGCTTGTTCATCCAGGGCTCTGCTTATCGACTCGGTCCGACGAGAGACATCCAAACGATGGCGTGCCTGCACACCGCGGAAATTTTCAGGCGCTCTGAGGAAAGTACAATCGGAACTCTCGACTCGGTTCGCCCTTAATGGCCGCTGTTGTGCCCCACCGACACTCAACCCCACCAGGTCGAGCACGAACATTAGCCCGACAGCAACAAACAACGCCACGACGCATCTCTTTGCCAATTTGGTCAATTTGATTGGGCGTGAAGAGTTTCTGCCTCCTGATCTGGGCATAAAGTCCTCCTGAAACTGAGACTTAAATACTTGGTTGCTTTCTGTTATGTGCGTGAGAAAGCCCGAAGGCTAGCGCTTGCACTATACTGGGGAAAATAATTAGGGGCGGCCGGCTTAACTTCTACTCAACCACCGTGGATATCAAGGATTCTATCTTGCCTCCTTGTTGAGGCTCACTTCAGAAATTACTACAAGCCGACTATTTAGACTCCCGACCATAGAGGATGGTCTAGAAAATTTTCAGAAGAAGGGCATAATAGCACAAAAAATGTTCGCACTTAAAACGATTTGGACAACCGGTGCAAAAAAAACAGTTTTCAGTTTTCAGTTTTCAGTGGTAATTTGCCCTAACTGAAAACTGAAAACTGTTTTTCTGAGGATCCATTCATGTCGTTACGGACGACACCCTGAAACGATGTCAATGCCCTGTGAGCTTGCGCTCACAGGGCATTGGCAGAGGAGAAATGAGATGGAAACAAAGTCGGCGGAAGCCGCCATGATCACACCGACCAGGCCTTTCAATCTGCCCATGCCGCCAACTTTCGCCAACGCCGACGAAGAGCGATTACATCGAAAGCAGCGACTGGCAGCAGCGTTTCGTCTCTTCGCCAAGTTTGGTTTTGATGAAGGTGTAGCAGGGCACATTACTGCGCGCGATCCGGAAAAGCCTGATCATTTCTGGGTCAATCCGTTCGGCCGAGATTTCAGCCAGATTCGCGTTTCCGATCTGATTCTGGTCAATCACAAAGGCGAAGTTGTCGAGGGCGATTATCCCGTCAATACAGCTGCCTTCGCAATCCATTCGTCGGTCCATACTGCTCGACCCGATTGTATCGCCGCAGCTCACGCACATTCATTGTACGGCAAATCCTGGTCTGCGCTCGGACGCCTCCTCGATCCGATCACCCAGGACGCCTGCGCTTTCTATGAAGATCATTCGGTGTTCAATGATTTCACCGGCGTCGTCTACGACCCGGTTGAGGGCCAGCGGATCGCCGAATCCCTGGGAAACCACAAAGGGGTCATCCTTCGCAACCACGGGCTGCTCACCGTCGGCCAATCTGTTGATGAAGCGGCCTGGTGGTTCATCACGATGGAACGCAGTTGCCACGCTCAGCTTCTCGTTGAGGCTGCGGGTGAACCCCATCTGATCGGGCACGATCAAGCCAAACTGACATCGTTGCAGGTCGGTTCGACCATCGCCGGTTGGTTCCAATTCCAGCCGCTCTGGGATCGGATCACGAAAGAGCAACCAGATTTGTTTGAATGAGAGGCGAAGAGGGAATACGAAACAAACGAAAATAACGAAACAAACGAAAGAATCGGAATCTTTTCGTTTGTTTCGTTATTTTCGTTTGTTTCGTATTCCCTCTTCGCCTCTCATTCAAAAATAGATGGTAAACTGCGTATTTTCTCCGGGCTGGCTTTCGAGTGAAAATTCGAAACCGTGCGCATCCAGAATCTCCTGGACCATGGTCAAGCCTATCCCTTGCCCATTCTCCTTCGTGCTGAAAAAAGGCGTAAAGAGATTTGCCCGCACAGCGGGCGAGATGCCGCAGCCCGTGTCTTCAATGGCCATGAAGCTCCTACCGGAATAACTGCCGAAACGAAAGGTGATCACGCCATCCGCGCCAATCGCCTCGATCGCGTTCTTCAGGATGTTGACGAGGACATGTTCCATCTGACCGCGATCGAGTTGCAGAGGATAGGGTTGCGTTTGCACATCCCATCTCAACTCAATCCTCCGGCGGGCGCAATCGGTCTTAAATAGCACAACGATCTCTTCCATGAGCTTCCGCACATCCCATGCCTGCAGGTGTGGCGGTGGCAACCTGAAAATATCGGCAAAATTGCGCATGAAGGTATTGAGCTGATCCGTGCGCGTGATGACGACCTCGAGCGCATTCACAAAATCCGCGCGGTCTTCGTTCTGCAACTGGTCCGAGTAATGCAGACAGGAGTGAAGCAGGGAATTGGCCGAGCCGACTGAATTGTTCACCTCGTGTGACATCATCCGGATCACTTTTTCATAAGCCGTCTTCTCAATCTGCCGCAATTCTTCGGTCAGCTCATCCATCAGGATGAAATCGCGCGTGAAGCCGCGATCGAGGAACTGCGAACGCCGGCATTTCACGCGCCGCCGACCCTGCAGAGGCACCATTTGCGCTTCGCCTGGTTTGAGATCATCGAGCGCACTCGCAAAAGGCGTGTTCAATTCACTGAGCTTCTTACCGAGCAGATCGCTGCTGGAAGCCAGCAGCATTCGTTCCGCCGTGGGATTAACCATTGCGATGTGTCTGTCGAAATCGAGCGTTACGACTCCGGAGGGCGATGCGGTGAGAATTTTGTCGAGGAAGTAATTCTGTTCCTGCATCCGGGTGCGTTCTTCACGCAGGTTGTCAACCATTCGATTATAGACCCGGACGAGCTGATCCATCTCCGGCTGGCCGATTTCGCGAAAACGCGAAGTGAAATCACTGTCCTGAATGAACTGCGCGCCGGTGTTGATCAGTTCGATAGTGCCGAAGAGGCCGCGAATCAGTCTCAAGCCGATGACGAGCGATGCAATGAAGAGGGCCTCTACGGCCAGTAGCCAGATAGTACGTTTTGAGAGAAGGTAGACGCCTATTCCGGCAAAGAGCAGATGGACGAAGATGAGGTAGAGGATAAATTTGAGCCGTAGGCTGATGTTCAGATTCAGTTTCATTCGCGGATTAAATCCTCATTTAATCGTTGAGAGCGATTAATGAAGAGAAGAAGAGAAGAAGAGAAAACGGAACAAACGGAAATAACGGAACAAACGGAAAAATGCCAGAGAAATTCCGTTTGTTCCGTTATTTCCGTTTGTTCCGTTTTCTCTTCAGCTTGGTCTAGCGCCCTCCACGTTAAACTTTGATCCCGTATTTCTCAAACCTGCGATAGAGCGCCGCGCGACTCAGCCCCAGGGCCTCCGCGACCTTGCTGATGTTCCCTGCATAATGCTTCATCGCTTTGATGATCATCGCCTTCTCCATCTCGTCTATCGTCATACTGCCGACTTGCGGCAGCGTCTCCCGGCGTTCGTCACTCGCGTCCATCTCGAGCGTCAGCTCATAGTCTCTGACTTCCAGCAGATCTTTATCACTCATCAGCAGAGTGCGCTCGATGAGATGTCTGAGCTGTCGAACATTGCCGGGCCAGGGCTGATTTTGCAACCAGCGCATAGCCGCTTCACTGATTGAGAGATTTTCGCGACGATAAACCTTCGCCAGGTTTTCGAGGAAATGATTGGCGATGAGCGGAATGTCTCCGGCTCTCTCGCGCAGTGGCGGCAGGTGAATTGCAATCAGGTTTAAACGATAGAGCAAGTCCTCACGGAATTGCCCGGCGGCAACCATCTCAGACAAATTACGGTTGGTTGCTGAAATGACGCGCACATCAACTGTCCGTGTTGTGCTTGATCCAACCACTTCGTAAGTTCGATCTTGCAGCACGCGCAGAAGCTTAACCTGTGAACCTGCGTCCAGATCGCCGATCTCATCGAGAAAGATCGTCCCGCCATCGGCCATCTCAAAACGGCCTTTGCGGTCCGAGCGCGCGTCTGTGAATGCTCCTTTGACGTGACCGAACATCTCACTTTCAAAGAGCGTTAGCGGGATGCCGCCGAGATTCACTTTGACGAATGGCGCACCTCGGCGGTGGCTGTTGCGGTGTATGGCATCGGCGATGAGTTCTTTGCCTGTGCCGCTTTCCCCCGTGATTAAAACCGAAGCATCGGTGGCGGCAACGCGCCCTATCAACTCGAGTACTCGAAGAAATTTCGGATCCCGGCCGGTGAGGCCTTTGAAATTGTAGCGCGCATCGAGTTCATCACGCCCCGGCAGTTGGCTCGGCGCGCGCGCTAAGTTGGCCGCCGCGAGCCCCAACGCTGTGTTGACGGCTTGAATGATCTGTTGGTGCGTCCAGGGCTTGGTGATGAAATCCGACGCGCCTGCGCGAATTCCTTGCACGGCGAGGCCGATTGAGCCCCAGGCGGTGATGAGTATGACAGGCAGATTGGGATTGCGCGCTTTGATTTGTTGGAGCAGTTCGATGCCTTCCTGACCACTCGTCTGGCGTGAAAAATTCATATCCTGGAGAACCAGGTCGAAATTGTCTCTCTCAACGAGGGCGAGCGCCTCAGCCGGGGACGAGGCAGATTGCGATGGATGGCCCGTCTGTTTGAGCAACAGCGCAAGAGAAGTCGTGACAGACGGATCGTCATCAATGATCAAGATCATAAAGAAATCAAAAGGCAAAAGGCAAAAGGCAAAAATCAAAAGTATGGAACCCCATCTTTATATTTTTGCCTTTTGCCTTTTGCCTCTTGCCTTTTGATTTATTCATAGTGAAGCGCTTCTGCCGGTTGAACTTTAGTGGCTAACCGGCTCGGATACAAACCGCAGAGAGCGGTGAGCAGGTAAATCAGTACGAGCGAAATGATGATACTCAGAGTATAAACCTTCGAATCCGCAAAGCCTAAAAAATTGAGTAATGGAAACTGCACGACGACCAGCACACCGGCGAGCAATCCCAGGCTTGTGATAATGAACATCTCGCCGAGAATCTGATGGTAGATTCTACGTTTCGTTGCGCCCTTGGCTCTGCGCAAACCAATCTCTTTCGTGCGCTGCGTGACGGTGAGCCACAAGACGCCGGTTAACCCCAGACCGACCATAATCAGGAGAAATCCCGCAACGAGCGCAAAGGCTGTCATCGGCACAAGATATTCCTGAAAAACGTTTGCGCGCATGTCGACCAATGTCTTGATGGTGAAAGACCAGTCTCTTGCCTCGGCCTGTAAGCGCGCCAGCAGTTTTTCTTCGAAGACGGCCGTCGTCTCGGGTCGGACCTTGATCAAGAAGAATCGCGGAAGAAAGGACTGCTGGTTGGTGAAATCTGCTCGGTTGAAGACATAACCGCGAATTTCGGAGAACTCGCCGTTTTTACGGAAATCGTCGATCACACCCACGACTCGCGCTTCCTTACGCTCTTTATCGTCGGGGTCGGAGATATCTTTTCCGATCGGATCTTCGTCCCCGAAGAACGCGCGTGCCATCATCTGATTGATGACAACCGGTTTGTAGTTCGTGACGCCATCGTCCTCCTTGCTGAACCATCTCCCGCGCACAACATTCAATCCGAGCACCTCTTTTAGTTCATCGCTGGCCTCATTGTTGCTGTAATCGAAGTCCCTCCCGTCCTTGAGCTTTCGGCCTGACGTCCAGTCGCCCCTCGAAAATGGCGCCGCCCAGACGGCTGCGGCGGATTCAACTTCTCCGAACTCGCGCAAGGCAGAGATTATCTGGTTCGTCTTGGCCAGCCGCTGCAGTTTATCCTTTTCATCCGAGCCGGACCTCGTGTCAACCTGAATGCTCCAGATGTTTTCGTAGTTGAAGCCGAGCGGATAGAGGTAATTATTCAGGTAATAAACTGCAAACACGATCACCGAGAAAAGGACAAGGAACGAGAAGAAAATTTCGATCGTGATCAGAAAATTGATCCGTTTGCGGTTCCAGACCAGTTTGCACAAGTGTTTAATCATTTTCTCTCTTTATCCTTTCAGGGCCTGCACCGGATGTAACCGCGACATCTTCCACGCAGGATAAACTCCCGACATCAACCCGAAGAAGATCGCCAATGCCAGACCGTAGAGAAAGACGCGATAATTCAAATGAAATTCCGCATAGGGGAAGAAGCCGCTCTTGGTGATTGCCTGCAAGACAAAGCGCGAAAGGGCGAAACCGATCGCGCCGCCGATCAGCGTCAGTAAGACGTTTTCGACGACGAACTGCCAGACCAGCGTCCACGAGGACGCGCCGAAAGCCTTGCGAACGCCGATTTCGCTCGCACGCTCCATGATGCGGCTGACATTAATATTGATCAGGTTGATCGTCGGCAGTAGCATAAAAAGAATCATCGCTCCGATTAACGCCGCGAGAAATTTAGCATTTTGGCTTTGATAATTTTCTTGGCGGCCAAAGGCCGAGCGGGAGGTATTCTCGAAGTAAGTCTCCGCCACGCCATACATTTGATTCCATTCTCTCGGATCGGGAAACTCGACCTGCTTTAACCGCACCTGAAATTCATCTTTGATCGCGAGGAAATCTGACCTCGAACGAGCCAGAAAAAGAGCATTGAAATTACCCATCAACTCGCCCCGGTAATTATTGGTTTTCATCGTGCTGATCGGAACCCAGATGTCTGCGAAGGGAGTCCGGCGCAGGTAAGGGACATTTGCGACTACCCCGACGACACGGAATCGCTGACCATCGGCTTCGATGGTTTTGCCGGCGGCGGATTCATCCCCGAAAAATTTCTTGCGCGTCGCATCGTTGATGACCGCGACAAAATTGACGTTTTTCTCATCATCGGATGTGAACGGTGCGCCTTCCAGAAAAGTGAATTCGAGTATCTGCCAAAACTCACCGTCGGTGCGCTTCAAGTAAGACTGAATCTTCTCGCCATTGTGATATGAGAAGACCGGCTCTGTTTCGGTGCATAGCGACATCTTCTCGACGCCATTCAAATTGCGCGCATAGCGGTCAAAGAATTTGTATCCGCCACCGCTACTCCAGGTGCCCCCGCCATCGGGGGTTTTCATGACCATATGAAAGACGCAGAGCGTGCGATCCTGTTTGTTTTCCGGCGGCTGTTTGCCGAAAGTGTGATCGAGAAAAGCCACTGCGACCATGAGCACGACCAGTGTAAAGCTGATGGCGAAGAGGCTGATGAATGTGAAGAACTTTCTTCGCAGGAAAACTTTGAAGGCGATTTTTATGTAGTTTTTCAGCATAGATGTTAGTTGGCAGTTGGCAGTTGGCAGTTGGCAGTTCGTTGTTCAAAGGTCACAGTCGTCTCTGAATTGTTAGTTGGCAGTTCCCAGTTCGCAGATTTACAGACGCCTGTGACCTGTGAATAGCGAACTGCCAACTGCCAACTGCCAACTGCCAACTGCCAACTAGTTATCAATTTACCTGTCTTCCATCGAACAGCCGCACGATCCGTTCAGTCTGCCCGGAGAGGCGCGGGTCGTGTGTGACCATGACGATGGTCGTCCCTTCGTCCTCGTTCAGCCTTTTCAGCACTTCCATAATTTCGTCACCCATCTGGCTGTCCAGGTTGCCGGTGGGTTCGTCAGCGAGCAGGATGCGGGGATTGCCGGCGATAGCGCGTGCAATGGCGACGCGCTGTTGCTGTCCGCCGGAAAGCTGCGAAGGGAAGTGATGCACGCGCGCGTGCAATCCGACGCGATCGAGCGCCCGCAGCGCGAGCTTGCGGCGTTCCGACCCCGATAATTTGCGGCGGTAGAGGAGGGGGATTTCGACGTTATCAACGACGCTCAGATCATTGATCAGATGAAAAGTTTGAAAGATGAATCCGATCGCTTCGTTACGAACCTGAGCCAGATGACGGTCACTGTAGGAGGTGACCGGTTGTCCGTTGATGCTGACCTTCCCTCCTGACGGCACATCGAGCAGGCCAATAACATTGAGCAAAGTGCTTTTGCCGGAACCCGACGGTCCCATAATCGAAATGAACTCGCCGCCTCGGACTGAAAGGTTGACGTTAGTCAGAGCGACGGTTTCGATCTTGGATGTACGGTAGACTTTTTCGACGCTTTCGAGTTGGATCATACTGTTCTCTTTGGGAAAAAGGAGAAAACGGAACAAACGGAAATAACGGAACAAACGGAAATTCTCTAGGATTTTTCCGTTTTTTCCGTTATTTCCGTTATTTCCGTTTTCTCTTTTCTTTTGTTTCGTATTCTCTCATCTCAACTTCACTTCCTTCACGTGCATAAAATCGGTCATATCGGAGATGATCACTTCGTCACCTTCGAGCAACCCTTGAGTAACCTCGAAATGGTCGGCGCTTGAGATGCCGAAGCGCGCCGAGGTTTTGATTGCCGCGTCGCCGCGAATCACGAACACATCGCGCGACCCTTCTCCGTTCGCAAACGGCCCTCTCTTGATTCGAAGAACGTTGTCTTTGCGGCCGGTCTCGATCAAAACATCGGTGCGCAGATTCGAGCGCAGATGCGAATTCGATTTATCCTCGAGACTGACGATCAGTGTAATTGCGCCATTCGTCACGGTCGGATTAACGCGCGCAACAGCGCCGGCCAGCGATACTCTATCATTGAGTTTCACACTTACCGGCAGGCCGGCAGACAAGCGGTTTGCGTGGACATCTGAGACGGTCGCTTCGACCCGAAATGCGCTGAGGTCGGCGATGCGGGCAAGCAGCGCGCCTTTTTGGACCGTCGACCCCTCTTCGTTGATGACCCATGTCAGCACGCCATCGCGGTCGGATTTAGTAGTCGCCAGTTCCAATTGCCGCCGCGCTTCATGACGCTCCTGTTCGAGGGTTTTCATCTCGAGGGCTAAACCTTCCAGTTGCGTCTTTGACAGCTGTTGTGCATTGCGCTTCGACTCTTCGAGCTCCTTCAACTCAAAGGCGACTTTTTCTTCGATCAACTCGACCTCGCGCAGTCGTTCTTCCGACAACAGTCCCTGTTGAAAGAGCGCGCGATTGCGCATCGTCGCGGCCTTGGCCGATTTATATTCGAGGTTCTTGATCTCCCACTTGCTCTGGAGATTGATCAGCGTATTTTCGAGATCGAGCTTAGACTTTGCCTGCTGGTTTTGTTTAAGCTCAATTTGATGATTCAACTTTTCAATTGCCAGCATCGATTCATTGAGATCGAGCTCGATGATCGGCGTGCCTTTTGAGAGGATCGCCCCAGGACGTTTGAGGATCTTCAGCACGCGCGCATTGACCGGTGATGAGATCACCTGTTCGAACTCCGGCACGACATTACCCGAGGCCGTAATTATCGCCTCGACCTGACCGATCTCAACGCGGGCTGTGCGAATTCGCGTGCGTGCGATTGAAGGCTCAATCAAACGCGGTCCCCAGATAAATGCGGCAGTGATTGTTGCAACCAGAATGATTGCCAAAGTAATTCGTCGAAACAACTGTTTCCTTCGGGTTGAAACGTCAATTTCGCGATCCATCTATATCTCCTCAGAAAAACAGTTTTCAGTTTTCAGTTTTCAGTTTTCAGCTCTCGATGAAATGCGAGCTGAAAACTGAAAACTGTTTTTCATCGTCTCCACAATGCTATGGCAAATAGCAGGCCAATGGTGGAAAATGCCGATTTCATTGACATTATAAGCGGGTTTGAGCGAAAAGATTGTGCGCCTGTGTACAGCGCTCTGTTCAGAACCGGACAGCGCGACTTGGTTATGAAAAAGTGAATGGGGGATGGTCTATGCACAGAAGATTTGTATTCGCACTTGCTGTAATGACGTTCCTGCTTCTCGCTGCGGCTGAGAACGCACTTGCTCAATCAGACACACCGAAATTTGAATTGGGTGTTCATTACGCTTTGCTGCGATTCTCCGATGTCGACGCGACCGGTCAGGGGGCCGGCTTCAGGTTCACCTACAATTTTACCGACTATATAGCAGCAGATGTAGTATTCAATCACTTCCCGAAACGACGCGACAACGTCACCGAGCCTATCCAAATTGACAACAGTGTCCTCCTGGCCCTATTTGGAGGGAAATTCGGTTACCGTGGGGAGAGTGTTGGGATATTCGGCAAATTAAGACCGGGATTTATTTACTTCAGCGGAATCAGAGATGATCCTCGCATAATAAATCCACTCCTTCGTAACTTCGACCCGAATACAATGAATTATGCGCTCGATTTCGGAGCGGTTATTGAGTTTTATTTTTCAAGACTCATCTCGTTGCGTTTCGATGTCGGAGATACGGTCATACGCTACCGAATCTCATCCACCCGCGGAACAACCGCTATCTCGAAAAGTAATCTGCTCTTCACTATGGGAGTCGGGTTCAGATTCTAGGGGGACTGGGGGACGGGGGGACTGGGCGATGGGGGGACTGGGCGATGGGGAGATGGGGAGACGGGGAGACGGGGCGACGGGGAGACGGAAGAGTTTTTCATTTTCCATTTTCCATTTGATATTTACCATTTGTCATTAATCGAGCCGCGTGCATTGTGATGACAAATGTCAAATGACAGATCTCAAATGGAAAATGGAAAATTCTCCTGTCGCCCCGTCGCCCCGTCGCCCCGTCGCCCCGTCGCCCCGTCCCCCGCTCTCCTTTTACGCCATCGTTGCTTTTTTGAGCAGCGCAATTTGTCCGGCGTGGTAGAGGTCGTGTTGGATGACGCCGTGTAGCATAAAGTAATTCGAGTAGTCTGTCCCCGGCGCAGTCTGCTCCAGCTGCGCGTCATCAATCTGCTTGATGCTTTCACGTAACTCTTTATTGCTGGCTTCGAGCATTTGCAGCGTAGCTTGCCAGGCTGCTTCGCTGGTCTCATTGACGGGAGGAAAATTCACTATATCAGGGATTTCGGTCACAGGTTCACCTTCCAATCTCTGTCGCACTATCTGTTCCCACGCGATAATGTGATTGACCAGTTCCCAGATGCTGTGAGCGTTGGGGATCGGTTTTGAAGCGGCTTGTTGCGCTGTCAGGCCCTCGAGCAATTCGCGCAAGGAAGGTCCGTGCCAGGCCACGCCCTGATAGGCTCGTTTGAGCTGGCTGTTGAGTCGATGTGTTTCACTCATCCTGCTTTCCTCCATAACTGGTTTGGTTACAAATCACGGCTTTAATAATGCCCTCGCGATTCTCATATATGAATCCTACTCCCGGATCAGATTCTCTGTAAAATAATGGGAAAAGGATAAGGTAGAATGTGTAATGCGCTCACGTTACGATTACGGTGCTAAGTAGACGGCCAAGAGTTCTTTTACAACTCGATCTGCGAGTACTGAAAGTTTACTCACCGCAGAGGCGCAGAGAACGCAGAGCTTTCGCAGAGGAGCCTCTCTGCGCAGCCTCTGCGTCCCTCTGCGCCTCTGCGGTGAATCGACCTTATCCTTATTGGTCTCTCCGATTCGGCTCGACCATTTGCATATGAACTATTGTTCACTTACTTGGATGATTCTTCCACAGTA
>JAKEHZ010000241.1 GCA_022614735.1 Acidobacteriota bacterium
ACATTTTCCAATTTACATAGATCATTTTTCATCTCTCATTGAAGAAGCGCGCTTCTTCAATGAGAGATGAAAAATGATCTATGTAAATTGGAAAATGTTTTACTCTTCCTCTCTTGACAATCGACCAACCGCTCGGTCAGTCTACTCGGCGTTCCAACCACCGTCAATAAAACTACGGCAAGTTTCGATGACAACTACTGGAAGCGCAAGCGCTCCCAGTAGTAGCAGAGGAGGTTACGCCCATGACCAGAGTCTCCCGCCTTGTCCTTCTTATTTCTCTACTTGTTCTTTCCATCACACTTTATCAATTCATTCGTGAGGGGGGCAGTGTTGCTCTGAGCCCTGCCTTACCAAATACCTCCATCTCCGCTCCACTAGACGAACACAGCTTCAGAATATTACTCGGCTTGACCGATACGCAGAGCACGAAATGGGACGGCTCGCTTTCGGTCACGCAGGGCGTTGTTGCACGCGTCGAGCCCTGGCGTTTCGATCTCGACGACAGATTGAGCCCCGTCGCGCCCAATTCCATTCAGGTGCGATGGACGATATCAACGCACAATGCCCGCGCTTTCGGCGGACAGAATCCGACACAACAGCCGATTGTCGCCAATGGCGTGATTGCAACTTTTCGCAACATCAATGCCTCATCTGAAGTGAGCGTTGAAACCCCGCAAGGCAATTTTACGTTTCGCCCGATTGAATTTTCCTACGGAAAAGCGGTGAAGTTCCTCGATGGGCGCGCCTTGGTTGACCGTGTGCCCGCCAGTGTCGGAGTAGCGCTTTCGCGCGATGAACAGGATTTTCCGGCAGCGGCAGTCGATCGCGACGGCAACGCCTGGATAGCCTATATGCAGTTCACGCCAAACCCGAAGTTCACAGGCTTTCGGATGGGATTGCGTGAAGAATTGAAAAGATTTGATGAACTGGCGGAGTCGTCTAAAGGTGATCAGATTATGCTCGTGCGCTATCAGCGTGGTGCGTGGTCTGAGCCGATAGCTGTCTCAGAACCCGGCGGCGATTTATTCAAGCCCGCTCTGGCAGTTGATAGCACAGGTCGCGTTTGGACCTTCTGGTCAGCGAATCAAGAGGGCAATTTCGATCTGCTCGCGCGATCCTTCACCGATGGCAAAGGAGGAAAGACACTACGTCTGACCTCCGACCGCGGTCCAGACATTGCGCCCGTTGCAGCGACGGACTCAAAAGGCAATGTCTGGGTCGTGTGGCAGGCATTCCGCAATGGACGTTCGCAGATTCGTGCAGTGAGACAGCAAGGCGACATCTTCTCAGATGAAATTATTGTCGCAACCTCTGATTCGAACGAATGGAATCCGGCGATTGCCGCTTCACCGAAAGGGGATGTGACCATTTCGTGGGACAGCTATCGGAAGGGCGATTACGATGTTTACTTCCGCACGGTTGATAGCGGCGGCAAACCTGGAGCAGAGAAGACTGCGGCAGCAAGCAATCGCTACGAGGCTTATCCGACAATCGCCTACGATCCCTCGGGACGTCTCTGGATTGCCTGGGAAGAATCGGGCGCAGGCTGGGGTAAGGACTGGGGCACGGAAGAAACGACAGGCATAGGGCTCTACCAGGGTCGTCGGATTCGCGCCCGCGTGTGGCAGGGCGATCAGGTCCACGACGCTGGAAATCTTGATGCTGTGTTGCCCGGCGTTGTGAGCAGAGTTGTCGATCCAACTGCCAGGCAATACGATGAATTTCGTGGCACGCAACCCGATCCGCAGATTTCCGCAAGACGCAGCCCCAGCCAAACAAACCAGGCGCCGCCACGCCCACGCAACAGCTATCCGAGACTGCTGGCAGATCGCGGCGGGCGCATCTGGCTCGCCTTTCGCACAGCACAGCCGATCTGGTGGTCGCCCCTTGGGACAGTCTGGTTTGAAAACGTCGTTTCTTTCGACGGCAGCTCATGGACCAATCCGATCTTCATATCGCACAGCGATAACCTGCTCGACAATCGTCCGGCGTTGGCTTCTACGGCGGCAGGTGAATTGCTGATCGTCGGATCTTCAGATGGTCGCCAGCATTTTGCGCCTCGTTTGCGAGTTCAGGACCCTTCAGCACAGAACGAAGACCCCTACAACAACGATCTTTTCGCATCGCATATCCAGCTCAGTGAACCGGTCAAAACGGTGCAACTATCTCCGGCTTCAATTGAGACTGCCACAGCCAGCAATCTTGATTCGCCGCATGTGAAGCGGCTGCGCGATTACCGCCTAAAACTCTCCAACTCCGAATACCGCATCGTCCGCGGCGAGTTTCATCGCCATACGGAGATTTCGATGGATGGCGGCAACGACGGCTCGATCTGGGATGCGTGGAGATATTCGATTGATGCGGCCTCGCTCGATTGGCTCGGCTGTTGCGATCACGATAACGGTTTTGGCCGCGAGTATTCGTGGTGGATCACTCAGAAACTGACAGACATTTTCCATCTACCCGGCACATTCACACCAATGTTTAATTACGAACGCAGCGTCGCCTACCCCGAAGGCCATCGCAATGTGATCTTCGCGCAACGCGGCATACGTACCCTGCCGCGCTTGCCGAAGGTTAACGAAACCGACCCCGGCAATGCGCCCGACACACAGATGCTCTATCGTTACCTGCGCCATTTCAACGGAATAGTTGCCATGCATACCAGCGCGACAAATATGGGCACGGACTGGCGTGACAACGATCCGAGTGTCGAACCAATAGTCGAAATCTTTCAGGGCATCCGGCAGAACTACGAAATGCCCGGCGCGCCAAGATCGAACAATGAAAACGATTCCATTGGTGGCTGGCGACCGAAGGGATTCGTCTCGCTCGCCCTGGAAAGAGGTTACAAGCTGGGTTTCCAGTCGAGCTCAGACCACGTCTCTACACATATGAGCTACTGCAACCTTCTCGTCACAGCCCCTACACGCAAGGCCATTCTTGAGGCATTCCAGAAACGGCATATCTACGGCGCAACCGATGACATCCTCGCCGATGTCCGCAGCGGTTCGCACCTGATGGGCGATCAGTTCGAGACCGCGACGCCGCCGACGATCAACGTCAAACTCGTCGGCACCGCGCCATTTGCCAAAGTCCATATCATCAGGAACAACCATTACGTCTACAGCATTGAACCAAAGAAACAGACAGTGGAATTCAGCTGGCGGGATACGAACCCCGAAGTCGGAAGGCAGAGCTACTACTACGTTCGCGGTGAGCAGCAGGATGGTGAGATCGTATGGGTATCTCCGATGTGGATCACTTATCGCGGCCAGTGACCTTTATAGAACTCTCTGGTTAAGCCCCTTATATCCCTTGGCGGAGCATTTTATGTACCTGTACCTGAAATATTGTATTGCAATTTGGATCGTCGCGACGGCCCTGATCAAAGAGCCCACTGGTATGACGCGAGAGGCAGTCAACAAAATGGAGCGCAGTCGACTGACTTCTTATCAATTGGCCCTTCGCCCCCAGACCCAGGACTGGCCCGAGTTCCGAGGCTCCACAGGGCAGGGCCATTCGGATGAGCGCGGACTTCCTCTGACATGGAGCGAGACCAAAAATGTGCGGTGGAAGGTTGCGATCCCAGGTAGGGGATGGTCTTCGCCGGCAATTCAGGGAGACCGCATCTGGCTGACGACAGCGACCGAGGAAGGAAAGTCATTGCGCGCGATCTCGATCGATCGCAACACCGGCGCGATTCTGCAGAACGTCGAGGTCTTTCGCCTGAAGAATCTGGGAGGAATCAACTCCAAGAATAGCCACGCGTCGCCGACACCGGTGCTCGAGGGCGATCGGATTTACCTGCATTTCGGCGCCCACGGAACCGCATGCATCAGTCAGTCTGGTGAAATAGTATGGAAAACACGGCTCGAGTACGATAACGGGCAACACGGCCCAGGCGGTTCTCCGGTTATCTACGATAGCCTTCTGATCGTGAGTTGCGATGGCCAGGACGTCCAGTTTGTAGTAGCTCTTGACAAGCTGACCGGGAAGACTCGGTGGAAGCGGTTCCGAGAGGGATACCAGGCCTATACAACACCGCTTGTCATTCGGCTTCCTGGAAGCGATCAGGTAATCAGTCCGGGCGCATTCCGCGCCGTTGCATACGAACCACGCAATGGCAGGGAGATCTGGCAGGTGAAGTACGGCGAAGGGTTTTCGAATGTCCCACGACCTGTCTATGGACATGGATTGGTCTTCATCTGCACTGGATTCCACGAACCCTCGCTGCTGGCGGTTCGAGTGGATGGCCGAGGTGACGTAACGAAGACACACGTTGCGTGGACACTCAAGCGGGGTGTGCCGCTGACGCCGTCTCCGCTTCTGGTCGGCGACGAGTTGTATCTGATCAATGATAATGGTATCGCGACGTGTTTGGATGCGAAGACCGGAAAAGAGTACTGGCGAGCGCGTCTGGGCGGCCCTCACTCGGCTTCTCCGATCTATGCCGACGGCCGGATTTACTTTCTCAGCGAGGAAGGAGGCTCCGCCGTGATTGCGCCCGGGAAGCAATTCCAGTTACTTGCGACGAACCAGCTCGATGGGGAAACGCTCGCGTCGATGGCGGTCTCAGGCGCCTCGATCTTCATTCGAAGTCGGACTCATCTCTATCGTCTGAGCAATTAGCCGACTCTCTTTTAACTCAAAACATTACCCAATTGGTACTTTTGGGTGTTGATATGGTATGGTTTGGACGTCTGAAGACTGTGCGAAATTTAATTGAGATCCGATTGATGATTTGAATAAGAGAAAACGGAACAAACGGAATTAACGGAACAAACGGAAGATCTATTAAATTTCCGTTTGTTCCGTTAATTCCGTTTGTTCCGTTTTCTCTTATTCAATTAATAGATCTTACGCAGGAGGAAGGACGAAGATGAGTGATACTGAGTTGAATAACATCTGCGAGTTACTGGTAGAGAGATATAAGGATTTAGGACAAGGCGCTGCTGAGCGATTACGTCACTGGCTTTCCGGCACTGTTCCTTTTGCTTATCCGGATATCCTTAGAGATCATCTGGCAGAGAGGCATCTCTCATTGCTCTTTGATTCGTTCTGGCAAGTGTTACCCTTCGGTACTGGCGGTCGGCGAGGGCGCGTAGGTTACGGTACAAATAGAATTAATCCCACAATTATAGCTATGACCGTTCAGGGTCACTGTCAATATCTGCGTGCTACCTTCCCCGATCGCAAGGATCTTGCTGTTGTTATTGCCAACGATGTCAGAGTTTTCAATGATATTGCCGGAGTCTATCAGTTCCTGGGAGACCACCATCCGTTGTTGGGTGTTTCATCACGATCATTGGGCAAACTGGCATGTGAAATCTACGCAGGCAACGGCATTGTTGCCTACTTTGTGGATCCGACATCTGATCGGGCAGTCATCAGCACGCCGGAACTCTCGTTTTCGATCGATAAACTCAATGCCGTAGGTGGGATCAATCTCTCAGCCTCTCACAACCCGCCGGACGACAATGGAGTGAAGATTTACGATCAGTACGGGAGTCAGCCAGTAGCTCCAAACGACCAGCATCTAATAGATGTTATGGCTCAGGCAAGCAATATCAGCACTCTATCGTTCGATCAGGCACTTAAGGAAGGATTAATTCGCGATCTGCCCAGGGAGTTACACCACGAATATGTCAAAACCTATGTTAATTTGTACGACAACATATACCCTCCCTTGCCTGATGTGCCGATAGTTTACAGCCCATTGTGCGGTTGTGGGCTTACCTCGGCGGGCGAGGTACTCAAAGAGCTTGGTTTCCCATTCAGAGTACCACCAGGCCAGGATGCTGACGGCGCCTTCTCCGTAATTCCTTTCAAGGCGCCAAATCCCGAGGTGCCGCAGGCGACCGAGCCAGCGAAACGCTTTGCTGACGAGATAGGATCAAAGATAGTGTTGTCCAGTGACCCCGATGCGGACCGCATTGGTCTGGAGGTTAAGCTGGCAGATGGCTCGTGGTACCATTTTGATGGTAACCAGATCGCTGCTGTTCTCTGTTATTTCTTGATGATTGACACTCATGGCCCACAACGTAGAGGGTTGGTGATCGAGACCCTCGTGACCACCAGGTTACTCGGGAAAATTGTAGCAAAGGCTGGAGAGTCCTTCCTGATCGATGACCTGCTGGTTGGGTTCAAGTACGTTGCAGATGTGCTAAAAAAGCTGGAGCAACATGGTCATTATAAAGATATATCGTGTGCTCCTCAACAACTCGTACTTGCGACAGAGGAGAGCCATGGCGTTCTCATAGTTCCCACCATTAGGGACAAGGATGCAACCCCAGCCTGCATGTATCTGTCCGCTCTACACCAGAGACTGCACAAGGATGGCCGAACTCTTCTGGAGTACTACACTCAGATACTGGAGGAACTCGGGGGTTATGTTGAAGTAAATCGTTCAATTATGCTGACCGGCGCCGAGGGAATATTTAAAAGAGACAATATTATGACATCGTTACGCAAATCACCTCCTAAGAATTTCGGCGGCCATTTGGTGCGTGATGAGATGGATTATTGGGACGAGGAGACCTTCGGCCCTTTTGTCAGTGAGAGTGATAAGCTGCCCCGAAACGTCATACAGTATTTCCTGGATACTTTTATCGTTACAGTGCGTCCATCGGGAACAGAGCCAAAGTTGAAGCTATATTGTCAACTACTGCCCTCTGGTGACCCATCTAATGCCAGGGGAATGCAATTACTGCAGGAACTGAGTGACAAGACCAATTCCCTGGCCCGGCTTGTCTATCAGGATTTATTAGCTCGTATCAATATATCGTTGGGTGAAGCCGGGTTGCTTCTTCCCGACATTATTGATCTCAACCGTAAACAAGAGTTTGAACGGCTTACAGTATCCCGTCTACGGGAGGCGCTCGCGAATGGTACCTTCAAGAATCTGAACGATCTCCTTGCCTGGCTTCGAGCAGAGGTTGCGGCAATGACCCCTGGAGCCGATCCGCTGCCCGCATTGAAAGCCCCAGTGGCTTTTCTCTGCTCCAGATGGACCGAGGAGCTAGCTTCGTCGCCACTGCTTGCGCAACTGCAAGAGTGGGCGAAACATTGATAGGCGTTGTCAGTGATAAGATGAAAATACCTAAAACCATTTACCTGATAAATCGGGATGATTGGCGCGCATGGCTGGAAAAGAACCATGATATTGAAACGGAGATCTGGTTGATTTACTACAAAAAACACACCAATCGACCCCGCATACCATACGAGGATGCGGTTGAAGAGGCGCTCTGTTTTGGTTGGATCGATAGCATTGTCAAGAAACTGGATGACGAGAGGTATATACAAAAATTTACTCCACGCAAAGACAATAGCAGGTGGTCTGAACTGAACAAGAGAAGAGTAAGAAAATTAATAAAAGAAGGCAGAATGACGAAACATGGGTTGGCGAAAATAACAGAAGAGAGTTTATCTACTTCAGGAGATTCAAAACCAAAACGAAATAGAAAAGACCTGATAATTCCTCAGTATATGAAGAAAGCGCTGATGAAAAATAAAAAAGCCTGGGAGAATTTCAATAATTTAGCCCCTTCATATCAAAGAAATTATGTTGGGTGGATAACCAATGCTAAAAAGGAAGAGACCCGTGAGAGAAGGCTAAAAGAGGCAATCGGGCTTCTAGCAAAGAATGAGAGGCTTGGCTTAAAATAGATTGCATCATACCAAACTAAAGATAGATAACGGAACAAACGGAAATAACGGAACAAACGGAAATTCTTTAGGATTTTTCCGTTTGTTCCGTTATTTCCGTTTGTTCCGTTTTCCCTTTCTTCTTATTTAATCACTTCGATAATGAAAACTGAAGATATATTGACTCAGGAGAGGTGGCTTGATCGGTTTGCGAAAGTGATGGGGCGTTTTGTCCCGGATGCAATCACAGCTTCCATCATCCTGTTACTCTTGCTCTCCGTGATCGCCCTCGCCTTCGGCAATTCGCCATCGAAGGTGGTGGATGCCTATTATCAAGGCTTATGGATGTTATTGCCTTTCACCATGCAGATGACGTTGATCATCGTGCTTAGTTCAGTTTTGGGATCGACGCCGTTCTTCAGAAAAACAGTTCTCGGACTTTCGCAAATACCGAAGACTGCCAATCAGGTCGTCGCACTCGCCGTCCTACTCACATCACTCCTGGCCTATCTGTATTGGGGACTGGGAATTGCCCTTAGCCCGCTCGTCGCCGTCTACTTTGCCAAGGAGGCTGAACGCAAGGGCATAAAGATTGACTTCTTATTTTTTCTGGCGGTGATCTGGGCGGCAAATGCTGTGTGGCAGTTCGGGTTTTCTGCCAGTGCGCCACTGCTCGTAGCGACACCCGGCCATTTCCTTGAAAAAACGATCGGCGTTATTCCCCTGTCAACAACAATCTGGTCTCCAGCGGCCATCATCCACGAGATATTATTTATTTCCACCGTAATCGTTACTGGCTGCTGGTTGATGCCGAAGTATTGCAAGCCCCTCTCGCATTTTCCTGAAGCTGGAAAACTAACAGAACCTATTGAGACTGAAGAATCAGCATCACTCAATTACTCACAGCGGTTGGAACGAAACCCTTTTAGCATATTGGTACTCTGCGCCTTTCTGCTCGGTTGGTTGTATTTCCACTTCCTGGTGAAGCGATTGAGCCTGGATATCAATTCGCTTAATGCCTCCTTTCTCTTTTTGAGTCTCCTGCTTCACCGCAATGTCTACAGGTTCACAAAAGCACTACAGCATGCCATCGTTTCGAGTTGGCCGGTTGTTGTCCTCTATCATCTATATGCGGGAGTTGCCGGGTTGATTCAACACACCAATGTCGGTGAGAACCTGGCTGGGGTGATGGCATCGATAACAACACCATACACATTTCCGCTGACGACTGCTGCGATTGGAACGGTCTTCGCGCTCTTTATACCATCGAGTGGGGGTCAATGGGCCATTCAGGGCTTTGTTACTTCAAAGGCGGCGATGGCTGTCGGCGTCTCAGTGCAGAGAGGTATTCTTGCTCTGAGTGTTGGTGATCATATGGGGAACCTCACCTCGCCATTCTGGTATGTCATAGTAGCCGGAGTCGCTCGCGTCGATTTCAGAAGCTTCTTCGGTTACGGCCTGCTTTTTGCGCTGTTATGGTTTGTAATTGGCGTTATTGTTTTCACTTTTGCGCCTTGTTGACGAGACTGGGAGAGAATACGAAACAAGCGAAAGAGGCTCATTTTCGAGCAAATTTCAGCTTCTCGTTAACAATTTCAACACAAAGGGTCAAAGGAGACTGCTGAAAAAGTCTGTGACAACGGACAATTTTCCGCAGCTCACGCCGGTGGCTGCCTGCAGGTCAAGCAGGCAGC
>JAKEHZ010000242.1 GCA_022614735.1 Acidobacteriota bacterium
ATCTCAAATGGAAAATGAAAAATGAAAATACTCTCCCATCGCCCCGTCCCCCAGTCCCCCAGTCCCCCAGTCTCCTCTATTGATGCCCCAAGATTATTTCCACCGTCTGCTCGGTATTGCCGCGGTAGAATTTCACCAGGATCTTACTCCTGGGCCTGCCTGCCCTGATGCGCCGGTAGAGCTCATCACGCGTCCTGATTGGGTGGCCATCGAACTCGGTGATGATATCGCCTGCTTGCAGCCCGAAGAGATAAGCCGGGCCGTTGTCGCTTATACTATCAATCTCTACTCCCCATTTTTTGGTGCCGGGAATACGGGTACGTTGCCCATCTCCCATCCCCAGAAAGCCCTGGTTTCTCGAGTTCATCCCCGACTGGAAAGGCGCAATGGCCGGATCGGCGATCTTGATTCGCGTAACCACGATCTCTCCATCCCGATATACCTTCACCGGAACCTCATCGTCCGGACTCAACGAATTCAGGACCTGCGCCAACTCGCTGCTATTGCGCACCACTTGATTGTTCAATTCCATCAGCACGTCGCCTGCTTGAATATTGGCCACAGCAGCGGGGCTATCATCGCTCATCAGGCTGTTAATAAAGATTCCACGGATGCCCGGAAACTCCCCACCCGTGACGCCGCTCGGCTTAAAGCCGAGTTTGTTTTGGATATCTTCATTAAATGCGCGGCGTACATTATCGATGCGCGAAGCCCTGCGGTCGCGGATTGCTTCTATGCCGGCACCGATGCCACCGGCAATGATGCCTAGTAGCAGCAGAAAAGCCATCACCTTAAGGAACTTCCGCCAAAACGATTTCTTGACCGGCGCGGTCTGCAATAAAGGAGCCGAGCCTTGCGCTACGTAATATGCAGCTTGCGGTGGAGCGTAGATCGGATTGGTCGGTTCAGGCGAATTGGCCCGAGCAGATGCAGCTTGTGAGAGAGTGGGATTGATAGGGTAAGTATCTACCAGGTCCGCAACCGAAGTGACGACCTGTGTACCGCAGTTTCGGCAGAAGCGATCCTGGCCAAGAATTTCTGCACTACAGGCCAGACATTTTGTCATAAATCCTCCGGAAATGAATGGAAACCTATTCGGGTTGCGTACGACTGGTCGTACGACGTACGCGGAGAGTTTGTTCAACTCCGATCAAGGCAGCGGACTGTTACGCTTTTGGGAGTACCCGATTCCAAAAGCGCACACTTGCACTGCCATGATAAGCTAATCCGGTTGACCAACACCTCTGATTACAGCATTTTACTAACAAGCGCAAGTGGCACGGTGTTTGATCCCTGGTTCATCAGGCGCCAGCTCCACAAAAACCCGACCGCGATGAGACGCGGCTTTTACTATTACATCTCAATCATGATCAGACTTACCAACGTTTCCAAAACTGTTATGAGCGGTTCTGAGAAGCTGACCATTCTGCATGCAGTGGATATGTTCATTCCCAGAGGTCAGTTCGTCGCCGTCGTCGGTCCTTCGGGGAGCGGTAAATCGACGATGCTCTCGCTCGTCGCCGGTCTCGATGCGCCGACGACCGGCGACATTTTTCTGGACGGGGAGTACATCAATCGCCTGAGCGAGGACGAACTGGCAAGGCTGCGCGGCGCAAAGGTCGGGTTCATTTTTCAATCGTTCCACCTGATCCCGTCTCTCACCGCTTACGAAAACATCCTGGTGCCGATGGAGATCATGAAACTACAGCAAGCGCGGGCACGCGCGCAGAAGCTGCTCGACGAAATCGGCCTGCACGAACGCGGGCATCATTATCCATCACAGCTTTCCGGCGGCGAGCAGCAGCGTGTGGCCATCGCCCGAGCCTTCTCGAACGACCCGGCGATCCTGCTGGCCGACGAACCGACAGGCAATCTGGACTCGAAGAATGGGATGCACGTCTTCGAACTGCTCGTCAAGCTCAACCGCGAGCGCGGAACAACGCTCCTGCTCGTCACGCACGAACACGCACTGGCCGAGCAGGCCGACCGGATAATCAGCTTGAATGAGGGGCGGATTGTAGAGGACCTTCAAAAAGAAAATTAAAAGGCAAAAGGCAAAAGGCAAAAATAAAGAAGAAAGTCCTCATGAAATTCAAAAATCAAAAGGCGGAATTTTCTCCTCTATTTTTGCCTTTTGCCTTTTGCCTTTTGCCTTTTGATTTCTTCTTTCCGTCTTTTGCCTGAATTTATGAACTTCATACTAAACATGGCCTGGCGCGAAATGCGCGCATCGTGGCACCGGCTATTGCTCTTCTTTCTCTGCATTGCTATCGGCGTTGGCTCGATGGTCGGGTTGCGCTCGTTGATTCAGAGCATCAAGGCTGCGATCAAGAGCGAGGCGCGTCTCCTGATTGCTGCCGATGTCGATGTGCAAACTGAGTCAATGGCCGTGCTTGAGCGCTACTTTAACTCGCCGCTCGTGGTGGATCATACGGAGAAGCTTGAATTTGGGACGTTGGTGCGTTCAGCTGCTGATCCAAACGCAGTGCCCAGGTTGGTCTGGCTGACTGCCGTCCAACAACAGTACCCATTGTACGGTGAAGTGCGGTTGGTTGATGGACAACACTACGATCACTCGATGCTCAAATATCGCGGTGTCCTGGTGCGGCCGAAGCTGCTCATTCAGCACAACCTCAAGGTTGGTGATGAGATCAAGATCGGCCGGCTCAACTTCACTATTCGCGGCGTGATTCAGAAGGAGCCCGGCCAGATGATGCATTTCCGCCCGGCCCCGCGCGTGCTGGTGGACTACAACGATGCGCTGGCGGCGGGTCTGACAGATTTCGGGAGCCGGGTGCAGAGGACGATGTTGTTTAAAACGCTTGAGGGTCAGGAAGAAACGCTGGCGCGACAATTGCGGCGCGAGTTGCGAACGGACCGGAGTCTGCGTGTCAACTCCTTCCGCAACAGGGAGGGACCTCTGAGCGAGCAGTTGGCGCAAGTGGAAAATTATCTGAGCCTGTTGGGACTTGTGATTTTAGCCCTGGGTGGGATCGGAATCTCCAGTGTGACACGGGTCTTCATCCAGCAGAAGATGAAGACCATTGCCATTCTCAAATGTCTGGGTGGCGAAAACCGGCACGTCCTGGGCGCGTATCTTGCGCAAGTGCTCGCGCTCGGCTTGACCGGGGGACTGCTCGGACTGGCGCTGGCACGGATAGTGACCATTGGGCTGCCCAAATATCTGGCTGACCGCATCTCATTTGATATCGAATACGGCGTCACCTGGCAGGCGGCGCTGCAGGGACTCGGAGCGGGTATCCTGGTTGCGTTGTTGTTCTCACTACCGCCGCTGCTGGAGATTCGACGGGTCAAGCCAATCCTTGTGCTGCGCAAGGATACGGCGGCGAGCGGGCGTCGTGTGGATTGGTTGCGACTGGTCGCCGGCTTGCTCATCCTAATGGGGCTGTTCGCGCTTGCGGCCTGGCAAGCCGGCTCGTTCAAGATCGGGGGGATATTTTTGGGTGGGCTGGTTGCAACATCCTGCATGCTCAGTCTGGCCGGAGCGGCGTTGATCCGCCTGCTGCGCAGGGTGGGACATCTGCCATCGTTCGTTTTGCGACAGGGCGTGAACAGTCTCTATCGTCCAGGCAACCAAACGAGTGTGATCCTGTTCGCGGTCGGCCTGGCGGTGTTCTTTGTCGTCACCATCTACCTGGTGCAAATTAATATGCTCAGTGAGTTCAACTATAACAGTATTCTGGTGACGCATGACCTGGGGATGATAGACATTCAGAAAGACCAGCAAGCCGAAGTAGAAGCGGTCCTCACGCGCCTGGCGGGAGAGGCGCCTACCATGATTCCGATGCTCCGGCTTCGTATGGTCAGGCGCGGACGGCCCGGTCAGGAATGGTGGGTCAGTTACCGGCCGAACCTTGAAGAGTACGAGAAGGTCACTGCCGGCCGCTTCTGGGAACCAACACCAAGTCCGGATCCGGAAATCTCGATCGAGGATCACATCAGCCGCGACTTTCAACTGGGTGTTGGTGACACGATGACTTTCGATGTTCTGGGCAGGCAGATCACGGCCCGAATCACGAGCATCCGTCATGCCAACAGGTACGTCTGGAATCCCGTCAACTCAATCATCTTTCGTCCCGGCGCGCTTGAAGACGCGCCGCAGAGAATTGCTGCCCATATCAAGGGCCCGGTACCTGCAGGGCCCCGGGCACAGATCATGCGCGAAATCGCGGACCGCTTCCCGAATGTGATTGTTTATGATTTCGTTGAGACATTCGAAGCGGCGCGTGGAGTTGTCCGTTCGATCTCAATTGTGGTGACCTTCGTGGGCGGGTTTGTTTTCCTGTGTGGCGTGCTGATCCTCGTCGGTTCTATTGCGATGACGAAGTTTCATCGTCTCTACGAAGCGGCGATCCTCAAGACGCTTGGCGCCACCAGGAGATTGATCATCTTAATTACCCTCATCGAGTATGGTGTGCTAGGATTGCTGGCCGGCGTGATCGGCTCGGCTGCTGCGATTGCACTGTCGTGGGCGATCAACAAATACGCGCTCGAACTCGCCTGGCAGCCTTTGCCTTCGGTCAATCTAATCGGTGTTGCGGCGACGTTGTTACTGGTTACAGCCGTGGGTGTGCTGTCAAGCCTGGATGTGATGATGAAGAAACCGCTCGATATTCTGAGGACGGAGTGAAAGAGAAGACGGAACAAACGGAAATTCTCTTAGTGGGTGAGTTTCATACATGCGCCGCTTTGATAAAGGCCAAGAGAGAATGCGAAACAAGCGAAAATAGACGAAACAAGCGAAAAGGGGCCTCTTTCGCTTGTTTCGTCTATTTTCGCTTGTTTCGCATTCTCTCTTCTCATTTACGGTGAACAAGCAATGTATTTGACCGAGATTCAAGATAAGCTGATCGGAGACTGGAAAGGCAACAATCTCCTGCGAACCAGTTGGCTCACACCTCCTGAACACTTGTCTTCCTCCAACTTATCAGTTGCACAGGTAGCAAATGGCAAGTTTCTCACCTTCACATATACCTGGAGCCATGAAGACATCGCTCATGAAGGCTTGCTTGTGCTCGCGTATAACAATGAACAGAATGTTGCAACCGCCGCCTGGGTTGATTCCTGGCATATGAGCAGCAAGATCATGCCATATCGCGGGACAATCGATCAGCTGGGAGTGATTGATCTTCTGGGATCTTATGAAGCCCCGCCTGGCCCTGATTGGGGTTGGCGCATCATAATTGCCCCCGCCTCCGGCAATGATCTCCAGATAACAATGTTCAACATTTCGCCCGAAGGCGTAGAGGATTTGGCTGTCAAAGCGGACTACAAACCTGCTCACGCGTCTGGTATTACCATCTGATGAACTGAATATTTAGAGCCTCTAATGTTAGTTGGGTTGATCATCTGGTGGGCTCCGATTACAATCCCGGTCAATACTTTACTCGTCGAGTAAAGATCTGAAACGATCACCGCCTCATTCGTGGCGGACTAGATAAACATCTTCGCCATCCTTCTCATACGGGAGCATCGCTCGCTCATCTCGCATTCGATGTGTCTTGAATGAGAAGTCATAAAACTATTTTGCTGGGAGATGAAACTATGAAGCAGAGCCTCACAATCATATGCATAAGTCTGATCATCGTCCTCACATCGATGGCGCAGGACACACAGCAAAAGTCTGAGCCAAAACAAAAGAGTGAGAATGCCCCGGGGTCATTACCGACTGTTGATCAGATACTCGACAAATATGTTAAGGCGATCGGCGGCGAGGCAGCCTTCAAAAAGTTGACGACCCGAATAATTAAGGGGACATTTGAAGACCTTATCAGCGATGTTTACGGCAGTTTTGAGATTTACGCGAAGGCCCCAAATAAGATCGTACAGATCGGCCGGGCACAATTGAAAGAAGGGTCCGCATTCGATATCTCTCAAGGATTCAACGGTACAATCGGCTGGTCTCTTAATACGGCTGGGGGTGGGTTCCGCGAGCTGACTGGAACAGAGCTGGCCGCTGAAAGACGCGAAGCCGAGTTCTACGGGGAAGTTAAGCTCAAGGAGCTGTACCCGAAGATGACGCTCAAAGGCGAAGCGAAGGTCGGCGAGCGTACGGCATATCTCATCGCGGCGACGCCCGACGAAGGTCATTCCGAAACAATGTATTTCGATAAGGAGACCGGGTTGCTCGTCCGGACAGATAGCGTTGCGAAGGCCAGGAAGGGTAGCCAGGTACCTGTTGTCAGTTATCTCGAGGACTATAGAGAGGTGGACGGCATCAAACTGCCATTCACCACACGCATTTTTCAAACATTGCCGCGGGCCAGAGTCGTCATCAAGTACCAAGAAGTCGAACACAACATTTCGATTGACGATGAGAAGTTCACTGGTAACGGGTTAACGGTCGCTGCTCCCCCTGTCGCTACCATTGATTCATCCGAGCTTCCAACAGCGCTAGATGCCATTGAAAAGGCGGTCGAAGAAAAACGCCGGAGTCTGAACGTCCCCGGAGCAGCGCTCGTGATTGTCAAAGATGACGAGGTGATTTTGCAGAAAGGATTCGGGCTGCGCGATATCGAGGCTGGCCTCCCGGTCACGCCTGAAACTCTTTTCGCCATCGGCTCCTGTACTAAAACATTTACCGCGATGGCTGCAGTCATCAGCGCTGACGAGGGGAAGCTCTCATTGAATGATTCACCCAAAAAGTTCCTTCCTTATTTCACAATGCGCGACCCTGAGGCTAATGCCCAGGTGACACTGATCGATCTGCTCAGTCATCGCACGGGATTGAAAGCCTATGACAACGACGAGGCCTGGCAGGGCAATGGAAGCGGTCGTCAACGGAGCCGTGAAGAGGTCATTCGTATTGGGATGCAGGCCAAGCCAAACGCGAGGTTCAGAGAGAAGGGGCAGTACAATAATATTATGTACATTGCTGCCGGTGAGGCTATTGCCAAAGCGCAGCACTCCTCATGGGAGGAAGTCGTTACCACCCGGATTTTCAATCCACTTGGCATGACTGCCAGTAACCTTTCCAGCAGCGTGACGCAACAGTCCGAAGATTTTTCCTGGGGCTATTTAAATCAGGGAAAGGAGCGGGGGAAATTTGCGAACAGGGACAGCAGCGCCGCAGCCGGGGCCATCAACTCAAATGCTAAGGATCTGGGGCAATGGCTACGCATGCTGCTGGGGCGCGGCAGTATTGATGGGAAGCGGATTGTCTCCGAAAAAGGATTTCAAGATATGTTGGACGAGCTGGTCAAGGTGGATCAGGGCAAGGGGGCATGGGCTTATTATGGGCTGGGGCTGTTTAGATTTAATTATCCTGGCCCCCCAACCTATGGTCACGCCGGGGGCATTGATGGATACAATACGCTATTTATGTTCATGCCTGACCTCAACCTCGGAATTGCTGTCCTGACCAATGTCGCTGGCGAAGCCGGGCCCACTTTGTATTATGCTACTGCCGCGATTGTGTTGAATAACCTGCTGCGCCAACCTTGAGAAAAATTGAGAAGCAACGAGCCCGCGCTTCAGTGTGTTCACAATCGGGATGGCTTAATCCCGATTGTGAACACTCATTTCATCCCAGGCTTATCCACCCATCAGCGCATCTTTAAATCTTTCCGACATTTAGATTACGAAAGGCAAGAGGCACACTGTTTGAACGCCAAGATAATGATTGATTGAACGGGAGCGCAAAAAATAGTTCCAGTAGCCGATTCGGTAGTAAATCGACTGTGAGGTCTGATGTCGGACACATTTTCAAAGTTAGGTTTCAGATCGTAGGACAAGGTGGAACACAAAAATGGCAAAAAGGGCAAAAAAGGCAAAAATTCTTAGCCCTTTTGCCTTTTTTGCCCTTTTTGCCTTTTTTGTATTCCAATTTCATTCCTGTAAAAGAGGCTAACTTTGTAAAAGTGTCCCGACATCAGCTGTGAGGTAACAAAAATGCAAACAATA
>JAKEHZ010000243.1 GCA_022614735.1 Acidobacteriota bacterium
ATAAGCAAAAAGATATTGCCTTGAATCGGCACGCCGAATGCCCAGCGCATGAGAACCAGAAGGATACAGATTTCAGCGTAGGCTACCACTGCATAGGGAACGATCTTCCCGATCATCAAGCCAAGCGGCTTGATCGGAGTCATATATAGTTGTTCGAGCGTTCCTCGCTCGCGCTCTCGAACGATAGCAATGGCAGTAAGCAGTACAGTCATCATCTGCATGAGCACGGCGATCATTCCCGGGATGAGAAAATTGGCTGACCGCAAATCGGGATTGAAGAGGACTTTTGGCCGCGCCTCGACCGGAAGCTCTTGTCTGGTCGCCGATACGCTTAATGCGCGCTCTAACGATTCTCGCAGCGCAATGGCATTCGCCACATTCAACGCCTCACCCGCAACGGAAGATTCCGAGCCATCAACCAGCACCAGGACATTCGCTGTGTCGCCCGCGAGCAGTAGACGGGAGTAGTCGGGCGGTATTTTGATTCCAACTCTCGCGCGTCCGGAGATGATCTCACGGTTGAGTTCTTCATCTGAAAATACGCTCTTCACGATCTTGAAATCATCCGAATTAACGAAGCGGTCGAGCAAACGCCGGCTCTCCTGTGTCTTCGCTCCGTCGTAGATGACTGTCGGGATATGGCGGACATTTGTATTGATTGCATAACCGATCATGAAGAGTTGCAACATCGGTATCAGAACCGTGAAGAAGAGCGCCATCGGATCGCGACGAATATGAATCGCCTCTTTGCGCAAGATTGGGAGCAATCCGTTAAAGGGATTTGAATGCTGAGCGATACTGCCTGCGGCGCCAGCCGATTTATCTGAAGATTTGGAGTAGAGCATCTTGATTTCAGAAAACGGAACAAACGGAAATAACGGAACAAACGGAAATTTTATTTATTTCCGTTTGTTCCGTTATTTCCGTTTGTTCCGTTTTCTCTCTTTATTCATTTAGTGTATTCGTGAGTGTAACGAAGACGTCTTCGAGGGAAGGCGTGATCGGCCTCAATTCAACTTCGGTAAAACCTTCGCGCGCCAGATCGGCTTTCACCTGATCGAGGCTGACATTCTCGTCCATCAGTAAATGAATCGCTTGTCCGAAGATCGTCGAGCTATACACATACGGCATTCGCTTGATCGCTGCCAGCGCGTTTGATGTATGCGTGGTGTCGATTTCGAGACGTTTTGTGCCGGGCGGCGAGACTTCCGGGATCTGTTTCAAGTCATCGGGCGTGCCGTAGGCAATCAGCTTTGACATGTAGATATAACCGACTCGCCCGCACCGTTCGGCCTCGTCCATGTAATGTGTCGTGACGAAGAAGGTGACGCCCAGACCCGAAAGCTGAAACAACAAGTCCCACAGATCGCGACGGGCAACCGGATCGATGCCTGCCGTAGGTTCGTCGAGAAACATTAAGCGTGGTTCGTGGATAAAGGCGCAGGCGAGGGCCAGGCGTTGTTTCCATCCGCCCGAAAGTTTACCCGCGCGACGATCAAGGTAAGGCTCAAGGTGTGTGAGTGCAATAGCTTCTTCCTTCCTGCGTTTAAGATAATCACCGCGCAATCCATAAACGCCTGCATAGAATTCGATGTTCTCCATAACAGTCAGGTCTTCGTAGAGGCTGAACTTCTGTGACATATAACCGACGCGCTGGCGAATTTCTTCGGATTCTACGACACAATCGAAACCGAGGACCGTTCCCTTGCCCGCCGCTGGAGTGAGCAGGCCGCAGAGAGCTTTGATGAGAGTTGTTTTGCCTGACCCGTTCGGCCCCAGAAATCCGAAGATCTCGCCTTCCTCGACTGACAGGCTTACATGATCAACGGCCGTGAAGTTGCCAAAACGAATTGTTAAATTTTGAGCAGTAATTGCTGACATTGGATTGCGGATTGCGGATTGCGGTTTGCGGATTTGCGATTATCCGAGGGGCCATTTGGCGCCCAATCCGCAATCCGCAATCCGCAATCCGCAATCAGAAGACTACTTTTCTAAAGTAACATCTGCAGCCATCCCCGATTTCATCCTGCCTTCACGGTTATCGATGCGGACTTTGACGCCGAAGACCTGATGATTGCGTTCATCACGGCTCTGAATGTTGCGGGGAGTGAACTCGCCTTCTGAGTTGATCTGTTCGACAACCCCATCGAAGGCCTGGTTGGGGAATGTGTCAACTTTTATCTTTGCGCGCTGTCCGACCTTGACCAGGCCCAGTTGCGGTTCAGGAATGTAGATGCGGACCCAGATTTGATCTCTTTCAAGCAATTTCGCCACAGGTTGATTGGGCGTGAGCAGATCGCCGGGGCGAACGGAGACCACTTCGACGAGTGCTTTTTTGGGAGCGACCACCTGCCCCTCGGCCAATTGGACTTTTATCTGCTCGACTCTGGCCGTTTGTTCTTTAAGTTGCGCGCTCGCATCGGCAATCTCCTCAACGCGCGGTCCGGCGAGCACTAACATCTCAGCCTCCTGAGCCTGTCTGAATCGTTCTTCAGCTGCTCGGATGTCTTCTTTGCGGCTGCCATTGAGCAACAGTTCCAAACGCTTTTTCTCAGCGTCCAGACGCGCCTGGGCTTTGTCAAAGTTATATTTGGCAGAATCGTATTCCTGTTTCGAGATGTCGCCGGTCTCTCGCAACCGCGCCGCGCGTTTGTGTGCGGTATCTGCACGATTAAACTCTGCCTCGGCGGCGGCCACAGAGGCGCGGGCTTGTTCGATCTCTTCAGGTCGGGGCCAATTGCGGACGGCTTCGAGATTGGCGCGCGCAACTTCGGTCGCGGCGCGAGCCTGAGCCTTCTCTTCTGTTCGAGCGCCGCGCTCGAGCTTTTCAAGCCTCGCACGTTGCTGCTCGACACGAGCCTGCGCCTGAGTAAGTTGAGTTTGTAGTTCCGCGATGTCGAATCTGACGAGCGGTTGACCGGCCTCCACCTCCTGTCCATCCTGGACCAGAACCTCACTAACTCGCCCGCCGACCTTCGAGCCCACGCGTATCTCTCGCGTTTCGATCGTTCCGGAATAGACGAGCGCGTCTTTTTTCTTGAAGCCGAAACTGGTGTTGGCGCAACCGCTATGAAGAATGGCTGCAACGACGACTGGAAGGAAGATCGATCTCTGCACCTGTTTGTTCATCTCTCGGTTCTCCGAAGCGACCCGGTACAACGTCAGACGAGTGTAAGTAAGTGCTTACTTACTATATCACCTGAATCTACGAGCCGCAAGCCGGGAAGGTTCAGTCACTCATTCGCGAGTTTCAGTCTCGGCTAATTGCGCGAGTGCATGGTGAGCCGCTCGTTCACCTGCGGCGACCATTCGCTCGACTGCGGCGGTCCCCGGCACATAACCGGCTGCAGGGATGGGAGGTTGAATAAGCAGGTCGGTGTATCTTAGCGCGACTCGATAGTGTGATGGGTAAAGCCGTTTTGCGCGAGACTGTGAAGTGAGATAACCCATCCCGCGTAACAGCGAGCTCAGCTCCCACACATCGGATGAGATGATAATCTCCGCGCCCAGCTCCCGGCAAACAATGGCCGGGAGTACGCAGGCAATGCCCCCATCTTTTAGCCGTTGCCCTTCACGGATCACAGAGCGGCGGATAACTCGCATCGCACAGCTCGCGCTGATGGCCGAGGCGAGGTCTCCTTCCGTGATAGTGACGGCCTGCTTCGAGGGCAGGGCGGTCGCAATAGCGGCGAAAGGCAGACGCAACTGTGCGAAAGTTTCTGGCAAATGTTTCGCGCAGAAACTCTCGAGCCTGCGACCATCCAGCAAAGCTGGCCAGAAGACCGAACG
>JAKEHZ010000244.1 GCA_022614735.1 Acidobacteriota bacterium
AACGCGCCGCTTACTGTGCTCGCCTGTGATATACTTCATCACATTCACATCCCCGCAACAATCGACATTCTTCTATAAGAGAGAGGCTATGCGAAAATTTGTTGCTGCGACAGTACTGCTTACATTATTGGTGAGCGCGGCAGTGGCCGATACTCTCTACCTGAAAAACGGCAGCGTGCTCAAGGGTACTTTCATCGGATACGAGAACGGTCAGTTCATCTTTGAGCTCAGCAGCGGCAGACGATTGACCTTTCGTCCGGCTGAGGTATCGCGCCTGGTGATCGAGCGCGACATTGCAGGAGATGAGCGGCGCGAGCCTGATCGTGATGGACGAATCCTATCGCGTAATCCCGATCCGCGTGGACGTTGGGAGTCATTCCAGCCTATTGACGTAAGGCTCGCTGATCAGTGGACTCGCTCGCCGATTCAGGTGTCCCGCGGACAACGCGTACGAGTTGAAGCGAGCGGAACTATCTACCTTCAAGGTCGCACGCAGACCGGACCGGACGGTTTGAGCGGCCGCCGTGACCCCGATGCCCCACTGCCCGATGAAAACGATGGGGCATTGGTCGCTGCAATAAGCCAGGATCCGAGCTCGCCTCCCATCTTGATCGGTCGTTCGCATGAATTCACAGCTGATCGCGATGGGGTGCTCTACTTCACAGTCAACCACTGGGAGACGCGTGACGCGCGCGGGGCTTTCCGCGTAAATGTTTCGGTTGATCGCAACATAGAAGGCGGTGCCATCGACACAGGGCAAACACCTGACCGGGGGCGCGAAAGGACAATCACGGTATCTGCAAATCAACCTTGGACCGACACGGGAATAGAGGTCGAGCCAAACATGACTTTCGAGATCATCGCCGAGGGTCAAATCGAAATCGGCAACCGTAATACCAGCGCCCCCGATGGTAATCGCAACGCCATCAGCAGTAGTTCAAATCTTCCCGTTCCGGACGCAGGCGCTGGAGCATTAATTGGTAAGATCCGTTATCGCGATGGCCGTGACTCGAATTTCGTTTTCATCGGTGCGCGCGGAACTCCTGCCAGCGAGCCTAATGAATACGGTCGCTTGTTCCTGGGCATCAACGACGATTACTTCCGTGATAATAGAGGATCGTTTAAAGTGAGGATTAGGTGGTGATGATGGATTGCGGATCGCGGATTGCGGATTGCGGATTTGATAAGATTTCAGCAATTCAGGTACTGGTTCTTTTTAAATCCGCAATCCGCAATCCGCAATCCGCAATCAGAAGACTGCCGCTTCATCAATACTCAATACGCCGCGATCAGCATCGAGCGTAGCCATTACTCCCAGAGGCAAGGTGAGATTACCATGGGGACTGTGACCGCTTGGTAATCCGAACATCACGGGCACACCCAGATCGGCAGTGCATTCGGCCAGCACGTCTTGAATACGATATCCTTGATCAGTGTGCTGCACGCAATCAGTCATCTCGCCAAAGATAATTCCGCGGACATCCTCGAATTTCCCGGCCAGTTTCAGCTGTTGCAACATTCGGTCAATCGCAAAGGGCTTGGTAGCAGAGTCTTCGAGAAAAAGAATTGATCCTCTCGTGTCGAGTTCCTCGGGTGTTCCCATCATCGCGGTAATCAAAGATAAGCAGCCGCCCAGCAATCGTCCGCCGACACGCCCTCTTTTGCCGACGTGCAGCATCTCCGTCTTCGTTGATATGATCTCCCCAAGCGGCGATGTTTGCGTGAGCGCTTTAATTAGTGTCTCCCGGTCATAGTGGTCTTCACCGCCGGCTAAATCTTTGGCCGCCATCGGCCCATGAAAACTGACCCAGTTGAAACGTCGATAGAAATAAAGATGCAAAGCAGTGAGATCGCTGTAGCCGATAAAAATTTTCGGCCTCTGCCTCAGCTGGTCTTCATCGAGCACTCTCAAGAGACGCATCGCACCATATCCGCCGCGCGCTGCCCAAACAGCCTTAACCTCGGGATCAGAGAAGGCTCTCATAAGCTCGGTCGCTCGTCGCTCATCGGTCCCGGCAGTGTAACGATCTTTTGCAAGAATGCCCGCATCAAACTTAATACGAAAACCCAGTCTCTCGAGCTCAGCGACTCCACGCTCAAGATAGTGAGATTTGAGGTTGCTTGCCGGGGCAACAACGGCAACAGTGTCGCCCTCAAGCAAGACTCGAGGCTTGATGACCTGAGATGGATGTATCGTAGTCATAATTGAATGTCTGCCGATTATACCTGATCCGATAACACTGGAAGTAATACCTAAGTAAATGGTGGCAATTCACCACGGATTGACACGGATGCGACGGATGAGCGCGGATTTAATCCGTGAGAATCCGTCGCATCCGTGTCAATCCGTGGTGAATTGCCATCATTTACTTAGGCATTACCACTTGAATTTATATATGCTTGCATCACAGCGCGCTCATCACCTATGATGCCTTTCTTTTGACGACGCCCAAAAACAATGACAACTACCGGGAGCGCAAGCGCTCCCGGTAGTTGAAGAGGAGGCACGAGTGGATATCGTTGATCGCGTGCGGCAGATGGGGATCATTCCCGTCGTCAACATACCCAGGCTCGAACACGCATTGCCATTGGCTGAAAGCCTGATTGGAGGTGGGTTGCCCTGTGCGGAAGTAACATTTCGCACCGCCGCAGCGGCAGAATCGATGATGGAGATTCGCGCTCGTGTCCCTGAAATATTTCTCGGCGCAGGAACAGTGCTGACAACTGATCAGGCCGAGACCGCAATTAATTCAGGTGCGCAGTTCATCGTTTCGCCGGGGACAAACCCGACCATCATCGACTATTGCCTGTCGAAAGGTGTGACGATATTCCCCGGCGTCTGCACTCCTACCGAGGTTGAAATGGCGCTGGCGAAAGGCGTCGATGTCCTGAAATTCTTTCCCGCCGAGCCGATGGGTGGCGTGAAATTTCTGAAGGCGATATGCGCCCCATACAGGCAGGTGCGTTTCATTCCTACGGGTGGGATTGATCCGGGGAATCTCGGCCAATATCTGGCGCTGACGCAGGTCGTGGCTTGCGGCGGCAGCTGGATGGTCAAGCCGGAGTTGATGAATGCGGGCGAGTTTGATCGGATCAGGCAGCTGGTGAAAGAAGCTGTGGAATTGGTCAATGAACTGAGAGAGGTTGAATCTCAAAATTGAAATATCAACAGTGACGGCGACTCTAAAGATCAAACCGAAAGATCAATGCAAATGGGACCTGGTTGCGCTCGGTGAGGTGATGCTGAGGCTCGATCCGGGCGATGGGCGCATTCACACTGCGCGCGAGCTTAAAGTCTGGGAAGGCGGCGGCGAATACAACGTCGCCCGCGGGCTCAAGCGTTGTTTTGGGATGGAGACAGCTGTCGTAACCGCCTTCGCAGATAATCCGATTGGCCGGCTGGTGCAGGATCTGATTTATCAAGGAGGCGTTGATCAATCGCACGTGAAATGGTTGAAGTACGATGGCGTCGGGCGGACAGTGCGTAATGGGTTGAATTTCACCGAGCGCGGTTTCGGAGCGCGCGCGGCGCTCGGCTGCTCGGATCGCGGAAACACTGCAGCCTCACAGCTCAAACCTGGCGACATAGATTGGGAGATGATCTTCGGACACGAAGGAGCGCGATGGTTTCATTGCGGCGGAATCTTCTGCGCATTGTCAGAAACGACGCCGCTGGCCGCCAGAGAAGCGATGGAGATGGCTAGCAAACATAAGACAATCATCTCCTACGATTTGAATTATCGGGAGTCATTATGGAAATCGATCGGCGGTCAAGCGCGCGCGCGCGAAGTCAATCGTAGCCTCGCTCCGTTGATCGATGTCATGCTCGGGAATGAAGAGGACTTCACCGCCGCGCTGGGATTTGATGTCGAAGGGCTGGACGAACAGCTCTCGCATCTCGATATAAGCAACTTCCGGAAGATGATCGAGCGCGCGGTCATTGAGTATCCGAATTTCAAAGTCGTAGCCACTACGCTGCGCAATGCTAAGACTGCGACGATCAATGATTGGGGTGCGGTCTGTTATTACGAAGGTGAGCTTCATCAGGCTCCGTTGCGCGAGAACCAGGAAATCTATGACCGCGTAGGTGGGGGCGATTCATTCGCTTCAGGATTGATCTACGGTTTCCTGACCGGTCAAGGCCCACAACGCGCCGTCGAGTACGGCGCAGTTCACGGCCTTTTGGCGATGACCACACCCGGCGATACTTCTATGGCGTCGCTGGCTGAAGTTGAGAGAGTTATGAAGGGAGGCGGCGCGCGAGTGGCGAGATGATCTCAAATATGGAGAGGAAGAGAGAAAACGAAACAGGCGAAAATAGCGAAACAAGCGAAATGCTGAGAACTTTTCGCTTGTTTCGTTATTTTCGCCTGTTTCGTTTTCTCTCTTCAGTCTTCCCTATTCTGATCATATTGATGATTGCTCTGCCAGTAGGCGCGCAAACATCGAAGCCAAACGACCGAATCACGATACACGAACTCAAACGCAAGATGGACAGGAAAGAAGACATCGTGATCATCGATACACGCGCCGGCAATTCCTACATCGGCAGCACGGTCAAAATCAAAGGAGCAATTCACATCACACTCGATGAATTGCCAAGTCGTCTGAGCGAATTGCCAAAAAAGAAGGAGATCATCACCTACTGCACCTGACCGGACGAGGCGACCAGCGCCAGTATGGCGTGGACATTGAGAGAAAACGGTTTCAAGAGAGTCCGAGCATTGCTCGGAGGATTCGAGGCCTGGGAGAAAGCCGGATACCCGGTTGAACTGAAGAATAAAAGACCAAAGAGATGAGGTTCTCTTCATCTATTTTTCGCGAATCCATCAAACAGGTTGCTACGTATTAGCCGTCAGGCTGTGACAATTTACGACTACTCTTCAAGAGCGGTCGAGAAGAATGCAATCCAAACAATCAGAATAACTATCAAAGATTTAAGATTAGGAGGAAATTTACAATGGCAAAAACTCGCTTGATGATATCTCTTATCGCTATCGCAGTTCTTACACTGATTCCCAATCTGGCAGGCGCCATTGCGGAGTTGCCTGAAGTAGGCAAGCCCGCGCCCGAGTTCAGACTCAAGAGCGAAGATGGCAAGGAAGTGAGTTTGAAAGATTATCGTGGCAAGTGGATAGTATTGTATTTTTACCCCAAAGACTTCACTTCCGGATGCACTATTCAGGCGAAAAACTTCCAGCGCGACCTGGCATCTTATGAGAAGGTCAATGCGGTCATCCTGGGAGTGAGTGTTGATACGGTTGATTCACACAAGAGCTTTTGCGCGAAAGAAGGATTGGCCTTCAAGCTCCTCTCAGATACTGAAGCCAAAGTCTCATCTGACTATGGGTCGGTGAGAGAATATAATGGGAACAAGCTCTCAGCGCGCAACACGTTCATCATTGATCCGCAGGGAAAGGTCGTGAAGGTATTTCCGGGAGTCAAGGTTGACAAGCACAGCGAAGAGGTGCTGGCAGCCCTGGCCGAGTTACAGAAGAAGTGATTTGCGGCTTAGATAAAGAGAGAATACGAAACAAACGAAGAAAAGTTGGCAGTTGGCAGTTGACAGTTGACAGTTGGCAGTTTGAGGATTTCTTACTGCCAACTGTCAACTGCCAACTTTTCTTCGTTTGTTTCGTTATTTTCTTTCGTTTAGTAGTTATATTTATTTTTACTATTTTTATAAGGGCGGATTTATTCCTCTTCGTTGAGCAAACCGCGTTCAAGCAGGTCTTGACACGTAATGCAATAGCGAACCCAGGGTAGAGCCTCTAACCGTTTCGGCTGAATTTCATTGCCACAATTGACACAGACACCAAATTCTTCATCTTCGATGCGTTGAAGTGCTTCTTCAATCTGAGTGAGGATGATCCGGTCATTGGTGGACTGGCTGAAGAGCAGTTCTTTGGTGTAAGAGTTCGAAGCCTTATCAGCCGGGTCTTGCGTCGCCTCAGTATCGGCTTCGCGCCCATAATCTTCATTACGGCCGACGACACCGAGCAGCGCAGAGCGCTCCTCCGCCAACCGGTCGCGATAGGTTTTCAGTTTCTTTCTGTCCATCCACTCTTCTCCTCAACAAAGGATCAGCGACAAGTGACGACTTAAAGTGACGAATGTTGGAAGCCTGACTTGTCACTTGTCACTCTTCACTCGCCACGGGGGGTTCAAAACTTGTGATAGGGCAATCCCGCCGACAACGTCAACGCGCGATAGACCTGCTCTGTCAAAATCACGCGCGCCAGATCGTGCGTCAACGTCATTCGAGAGAGTGCGAGATTCATGTCGGCGCGCCGTTTGACCTCATCGCTGACGCCGGCAAAACCGCCAATGATGAGAGCCAGTCGCTTTATACCGGCTTGCCGCTTGCCGTCGATGAACACCGACAATTCCTGTGATGAAAATTCTCCGCCATTTTCATCAAGCAGTATTACGAAATCGTCACGCTCGACAGCCTCAAGAATCTTAGCGCTCTGCGCTGCAATCATGCGCTCTTGATCAGCGCTACTCCCTCGCTCCTTCAATTCGCTCACATCAACCCGAGCGAAGTGTCTGATCCGTTCCAGATAATCATCAACGAGCGCAGCGCAGTTGCGATCTCTGGTTTTGCCGATCCAGACGAAGTGTATGCGCATCGGGCCGCAGATTGCGGAAACCGCGTCCGCACCTCACGTTTAAATTTCAACTCGCTCGGCGTCGCGCCACAGTCTTTCGAGATCGTAAAAACGACGCGAGCCTTCGGTGAAGATGTGAACGACGAATGGACCGTAATCAATGAGGATCCATTCCGCATTCTGATAGCCTTCGGTATTCAAAGGGCGCACACCGCATCTTTTCAATTGCTCGGAGATCTCGTCGGCAATGGCCTGGGTCTGTCGAGCCGAGTACCCCGTGCAGATGATGAAGTAATCGGTAAACTCGGTGATCGCTGACAACCGGAGCACGACCATACCTTGGGCCTTTTTCTCGTCAGCGGCGCGTAAAGCGATCTTCACCTGCTCGAAAATCTCCTGATCTTCGGGCGTGAGAACGGTTGTATTTGTCTGCTCTATCTCTTCGTTTAAGACTTTTGACATTCCGAATTCTGATACAGCTTATATTTGACGATATACGCTGCTACCGCTGGTGGGACGAGCACTTTAAGTGCCCCTCCGCTCGCTGCCATCTCACGCACATTGGTGGCCGACACATCAACCTTTGCGTAATCGGTCAGGTAGATGTGTGGCAACATTAACTGTTCATTCGATGGTAGCAATCCGCCACGTAAGTCAATCAGGCTTGCGTGCAATTGCGGCGCCAGAGATCCAGCGATGGTTTCGTCATCGCTATAACGGGGGCGTGCAGCAACGATGACATCGTATTCGCTCAGGATTCGCTCATATTTGTGCCACGTCGTGACATCTTTGAACGAATCGGCTCCCATAACAAAGAACAAGCGTGCTTCAGGGTACTCAACCTGCAATCGTTGCAGTGTTTCAATTGTGTAAGGCCTCGTGGGGGAATCGAGTTCAACAGTCGAGACGAACATCCGCGGCGAGTCAAACGTCGCAAGCACTAACATTGCCAGGCGATGATAGGCTGAGCTGAGCGTTTGACCGCGTTTGTGCGGCGGCACATATGCAGGAACGAAAAGCATGCGATCCATTGCAAAAGACCTCAAAACTGCTTCAGCCACTTTGAAATGACCGTCATGAATCGGATCGAATGTGCCGCCATAAATACCAATCCGTTGCCGCAAACGTTCCATTCTCAATGTTTAAGTTGCAACCAAAGTTCGCCTTTCTTCTTCCATCTGCTTAATGTCGTCCAATCGCCGCTCAACCGCGCGCAGCATCTCTTTCAAGCCCTGGCCTGACGCGGCTGAGATCGCGCAAAATTCCAACCCTTCGCGCTCGCAGAATTGTCTCAGTTCATCCATACAATTTTCTGAATCAAGTGCATCAATTTTGGTCGCAACTACAATCCTCGGTTTCCCGACGACTTCAACGCTATAAGCTTCCAGTTCGCGCGAGATGGTCTCGTAATCGGCGATCGGATCGCGTGCGAGACCGGACACGTCAATCAGGTGCAGGAGCAGCTTAGTGCGCTCGACGTGGCGCAGGAAGCGGTCACCAAGGCCGGCTCCGGCGTGCGCTCCTTCTATCAATCCGGGGATGTCGGCGACAACGAAAGTTTTGAAGTCGCCAAGATCAACAACACCAAGATGGGGCTCGAGAGTCGTGAACGGATAGTCGGCGATTTTCGGACGTGCGGCTGAAATTCGTGAAATGAGCGTTGACTTGCCCGCGTTTGGCAAGCCGACCAAACCCACATCAGCAATCAGCTTGAGTTCCAGCTCCAGCCAGCGCTCCTGGCCGGGACGTCCTTCTTCGTGATACCGCGGCGCGCGATTGATCGCAGTAGCGAATTGCGCATTGCCACGACCTCCGCGTCCGCCTTCAGCGACTCTCACGCGCTCGCCCGCGCGTGAGAAGTCGTGGATTATTTCACCGGTCATTGCATCAGTGACAACAGTGCCGACCGGAACCTTCAAAACGATGTCTTCGCCACCAGCTCCATATCTTTTTGCACCTTCGCCGTGTCTCCCACGTCCGGCGATGTGTTCGGGGTTATACCGGAAATGGAGCAAAGTGTTAAGACTTTCGGTGGATTCGATGTAAACAGATCCGCCTCGACCACCGTCACCACCTGAAGGGCCACCTCGCGGTACGAACTTTTCACGACGAAAGGCTGTTACTCCATTACCACCATCTCCGCCTTTGACGTGAATTTTCGCGCGATCAATAAACATGAGTCTGGAGTCCGGAGTCTGGAGTCCAGAGTCCAGAGTCCGAAGTCTGAAATCTGGAGTCTCATCCTGGTACAACCTGACTCCAGACTCCGGACTTCTTTACAGTACCGGATAAACGCTGACGAAACGTCCTTTGCGGCCTCGATCTTCGAACTTAACAATGCCAGTGATCTTGGCGTAGAGCGTGTCGTCGCTGCCCCTTCCGACATTGTTACCAGGTTTTAGGCGCGTTCCCCGCTGGCGCACGAGAATCGAGCCGCCTGTCACGAACTGACCACCAAAACGTTTGACGCCCAGTCGTTGCGCATTTGAGTCGCGACCGTTACGAGAACTGCCTACACCTTTTTTATGTGCCATTCTAAAAACTCCGGAAAAATTGAACAGACCTCAATCTGTTCCGAAACGGTTCATCTCAATATCTGCGTCACGCTAGTCTACCGCTTCGATCTTGACTGCTGTATAACCCTGACGATGACCATGCTTGCGCTTGTAGTGTTTGCGCCGCTTGAATTTGAAGACAATGATCTTTGGCCCGCGGCCATTTTCGATGACAGTGCCCGTGACAAGCGCTCCATCAAGAGTTGGCGCCCCGATGCGAACGCTATTGTCATCGCCCGCAGCGAGAACATCAGTGAACTCGACCGAATCGCCAGTGTTCTTACCTTCCAGCGAGGGGACGCGCACGACATCACCTGGACTCACGCGGAATTGTTTCCCGCCTGTGCGGATGATTGCATATGCCACTCTTGCGGTTCCTCCAATGATCCTTAGAATAGAAAGTTGCAAATTATATGTTCCGCCATCGAATAGTGTCAACCGGATCAACGCGGTCAATTATTTGATGCGTGGCCGATGCAAAGCGGTAATTGTCGGATTTCTCACAACAACAATTCGGAACCCTCCCCTATGTTAATGTGCGCGTTGAGGATGGGCAGGGAGGGGAGAAAAAAAGGCAGGGGGTGCTAAAGGGAAAAAAAAGAAGTTTTTTTACATCTCTTGTTCTTTTTACCTTTTTTGTTTCGTAAGAGAGAAAAAGTATTACATCGAGCAACTTGACAGCTTTGCCAGGGAAATAGTTTTATAGCCGCTGCTGGATCAAAATTGTCAGTGAGACCAGTAAATTACAATGACGCGCAGCCGCATTCTTCTCATCGTGCTCTTACTCCTCGCTATTGGCTTTTACTTCGTTCACTCCAGGGTTCACAGTTACGACAACCGGATAATCACTAAAATGAATGATCTGAACACCAGCCGATGGCCGCGCCCGCGCGTCGCTATCGTTTTCGGCGCGAGCGTCTACAGTAACGGGGAGCTATCTCCAGTTTTAGAAGATCGTATAGACACGGCCATTGAGCTCTATCGCGCGCAAAAAGTGGATCGCATTCTCGTCTCCGGTGACAATCGCCATCCGAGCTATAATGAGCCGAAAGCAATGCACGAATACTTGATCACCCACGCCGTTGCCCCCAACGACGTGGTTGTGGATTATGCCGGTCGCTCGACATACGAAACGTGCCTGCGGGCAAGGGAGATCTTCGGACTGGATCGCGCAGTGCTTGTTTCCCAGGGCTATCACCTGCCTCGTTCTTTATACATCGCCAACGAACTCGGACTCGACGCAGTCGGGATGGCCGGAGATTTGCGGTTGAAGCAGCAGATCGATTACCTGAGCGTTCGAGAGTGGGCGGCCGAAATCAAAGCCTATTACAATTTGAATCTCGTCCCGCCTGATACTCTATTGGGCGAAAAAATGCCGATCAGATGAACCGTCATAGCTCGCCGTCATGCCTCGCCGTCATGCCTTGTTAGATGGTGGCAATTCACCACGGATTGACGCGGATGCGACGGATC
>JAKEHZ010000245.1 GCA_022614735.1 Acidobacteriota bacterium
AGTAAGGTTTCAGCAATTTAGGCTCTGGTTCTCTTTAAATCCGCAATCCGCAATCCGCAATCCGCAATCCGTACATCCGTGACAATCCGTGGTGAACTGCCATCATTTACTGAGGCATTACTGTTTCGTAATCTCAAAATGCTCTGCGATCTTGGCGCGCAAAAATCTCACTGATTCTCTTAATTCTTCCATTCCGTTCTCGCCGTCTTCAATCGAAATCCAGCCGTCAAAGCCTTCTCTCCGCAGCGTTGAAAAGATTGTGTCGTAATCGTTCAAACCTTTGCCGATCACCCCGTGTTTGAGGTTCTTCGCATAGCCCATCGAACCTTCCTGCTGCTTCAAATCTTCGATCGTGCCGCCGGTCAGGTAACGGTCCGAGGCGTGCATTGAAACGACACGGCCTTTAACCAGGGCCAATAATTCCAACGGGTCTTCGCCCGCGATAATCGCATTCGAGGGGTCGTAATTAACGCCAAACCATGGCGAATCAATCTGCTCGACGATTTCGAGGAAGAGATCCGTATGCTGCGCGAATTCGGGGTAGAGCCAGTAACCATCCTTGTAATGGTTTTCCATATTCAAGACGATATTGCGCTCAGCAGCATAAGGGATCAGGGCTTTGATGCATTCGACAGTCCAACGGACACCATCTGCACGTGAAACCTCTTCGCGACGCTGTCCCGAAAGCACACGACAGAAACCTCCGCCGAGTTGCGCTGTGACATCGATGATGTGTTTCTCTTTTTCGATCTCGGTTTGGCGTGCTGCTGGATCAGGTTGGGTAAAATCCGGCGATGCGCACATCATAGGCGCTGCGAGATTTTTGGATTTCAAGTGTCCTTTGATCTTTTCGAGGTAATCCGGCTCGAAGCTCTCAAAGAACCCCGGGTACATCTCGACGCCCACAACATCGAGGGTCGCGGCCAGGTCGATCCAGTCAAAGAGCGTCATTGTTTTCGTGACGCACAAGTCGTCCATGTAACATTTCGGGAAGACACTTAGTTTAGGCATCACTCTGATTATTTTGGTTGCAAAACAGTTTTCACATAAGTCCCATCGTGCATTCCATCGAAGCACGCCTGCCAGCCTTCAAGCCCTGCGATGTGACTGATGACCGGCTTCAGATTGATCTGCCCCGACGCGAGCATCGCCACCGCCTGCTCCCAGTTTTGGAATGTATGACTGAAACTGCCTCGCAGCGTGACGGCTTTTTGCACCAACGGATCGAGCGAGAAGTTGAGCGGTTGAGGCCCCCAGCCTACCTTCGTGATCTGTCCAGCGGGTCGTACGATCTCCAGCGCCATCTTCAAGGCTGCCGAAGCACCTGCAGCGTCGATCACCAGATGCGCGCCCAGACCATCGCCGATGCCGTGAACAAAATCAACCAGGTTTGTTTCCTCGATGTTGATCGCATCGGTCACACCAATTTCTTTTGCCGCTGCAAGACGAAGCGCATCTTGCGCCATGCCGGCGATAATCAGTCTCCCCGCGCCATTGATCCTCGCCATCTCCGCGCACAACAAGCCGATAGGCCCCGGCCCAAGCACGACAACTGTGTCGCCCGGTCTGATTTTGCTTTTGACCGCTACGCAGTTGTAAGCGACACAGCAAGGTTCAGTCAGCGCAGCGCGCTCAAACGGCAATGAGTCAGGTATGTGATGAAGGCAGCGCTCAGGGACACGCACAAAATCGGCCATCGCGCCGTTTATGCCGTAGCCAAACCCTTTCCGATGCGGGCACAAATTGTATTCGCCCGCATGGCAATACAAACATTCGCCGCAGATCGAAGCCGCTGTTTCTGAAACTACGCGGTCGCCTTCGCTGAAACCACGAACACGAGGCCCAAGTTTCGTAACGGTGCCGCCGAATTCGTGACCCAGGACTACCGGCGTCCGAACAGGCCAGCTTTGCGTGCCGTGATATTGATGCACATCACTGCCACAAACGCTGACAGCGCCCACATGCAGCAAGACTTCATCTTCGCCGATTTCGGGGATTGGCAACTCGCGCAGTTCGACTGATTCAGGTTTCAAGTCGTATTGGACAATTCCGGTCATAATTTCGCTCATATTTTTAATATCGGAGCTGGGGAACACGCGAGAAACTCAAGCGCGTGTTCCCCAACCTATCCTTTAATCCTCCTTGTAATTTCCATCAGTAATCCTTTTAAATCGCCCTTCACAACGTTAAACGAATAAGCGTCGATCGCCAGCGGCGCTCCGATCACTACGAGCGGCGCGCCGTGCTTCGGCATCTCTATCGCTTCTTCAATCGTCAGACCGCCCACAGCCTGCACAGGGATAGTAACAGCTCTGACTACTGCATCGAGATCATCAAGTGGGCTCAAACGCTTGCCAGTCATTACCATAATCCCATTGCGCTCATCAAAACCCGTGTGATGAACGATATAATCTACGCCCAGGTCTTCCATCCATTTGCTTGCAACTGCTTTGTCTTCGCAGGCCATATTGTCGCCCATGACCTCGATGCCGAAATCACGCCCGGCTTTGATGACGGCTTTGATCGTCTCTTCGTGCGCGCGCGCCATCACAACAACATGTGTTGCGCCGGCTTTCGCCATCATCTCGGCTTCCAGATATCCGCCATCCATTGTTTTCAGGTCAGCGACGATTGGATGATTGGGGAACTCAGCACGTAGTGCGCGGACGCAATTCAATCCTTCGGCGAGAATCAATGGTGTGCCTGCCTCGAGCCAGTCGACGCCTGCTTCGACGGCAATATGCGCAGTTTCGATCGCATCCTGCAAATCGGTCAGATCGAGTGAGATTTGAACAATTGGTTCCATTACAAAAGAGAGAATACGAAACAAACGAAATAAACGAAACAAACGAAAAGATAGATCTTTTTTCGTTTGTTTCGTTATTTTCGTTTGTTTCGTATTCTCTTTCCGGGGTTATTTGAGCTCACGTATTTTGATGTTGCGGTACCAGACAGCATTGCCATGATCTTGCAGCAGAACATGTCCCTTTGCTGCTTCTCCAAAGCCTTTTGTGTCTTTGAATTTGCTCTTTGCGATGCGCTGTTTGAAGTCCGCGGAGGTGCGGTCGAACTCGACGACTTTTATGCCATTGAGCCAGTGTTCGATGTGGTTCCCTTTGACGATGATGCGTACCTGGTTGAATTCGCCAACGGGTTTGAGCTTCCTGGCATTGCTCGGAGGGATAAGATCATAAACAGCGCCCGATGTGCGAGTGCCGGCAGCTCCCTGCTTCGCATCAGGATGACTGTCGTCATCGAGGACCTGGTATTCAAAGCTGATGCCGGATCTTCCGGTCGGGGGCAGGCTTTCGGAAACGAGATATTTGATGCCGCTATTGCCGCGGGGGCTCAACTTCCATTCGAGCCGCAATTCGAAGTTGGAGAATTGATCTACCGTAATCAGATCACCGCCCGCCTGACCCAGCTCACCCTGGGCTTGAATCTTCTTGATGCTGCCATCTTCGATAACCCAGCCTGCTGGCACTTTGTCGCTGTGAAATCCGCGCCAGCCATTGAAAGTTTTGCCATCAAAAAGCAAGCGCCAGCCGGCGGTTTTTTCCCCACTTGTTAATTGATTTATTGAAGATTTACTCTTCTCGGTTTGTGCCAGTGCTGTAATAACACAGGCTGAAATAGCGATCAGCAGAATCAATTTTATTCGCATAAGCATCACCTCATGTATGGATTGACATACTGCTAGTACGTTAAGTTCGTCACTGGTCGTTGAATTTCAGTTTCCACTGCCGTTGCGCCTCCGTCTTTATAAGCGCGCTGAAGTCTTTCACGGACTGCTTTTGCTCCCTGATGATATGCCTGTACCCACTGAGTTGAACGACCCTGCGGCTCTATCGGATCAAAATCTGACTTTTCGAGGTCTCGGATGACTGCCGCAATGCCGTCAATGGCCAGGATTTTGAGCAATCTGTCTCTTACTGCCGTTGCCCCATCGCGTCGTCCATCGAAGCGGTCGGCGTGTTTCATGGTATCGGCTCCCCAGGTTGTCTTGTCCTCAAATTCCACAAAATCCACAGAGAGAATGATTCGTTCGACAGGCTCGGCCAATTGAGGGTGAATAAAAACTAAAGACTGCCACTGCCCCGGCTTCATCACGCTACGAGCGGGGATCAGGCCGTCCCATACTAAATTGCTGCTTTCTGCCTTTTCTGAATGATCAACATATTTGATCGAAAATGCGCGAATAGATTTATCTCCTCTGTTTTGTATTAGAAAGTCTATCTGCGGTTTTAACGGATTGCGCGCATGAATCTGCAATAAGGAGAGCAACAATGGAGCGTCCGCCTGTTGCTCTATCTCGACGGTCGAACCATTTGCGAATTTCAGACTAAAGACAGGGGAATCTGAAGGTCTGGTCTCAAGATGCTCTTTTCCTATCGCTACCCATGACATCGGATTGAACGTGGAGCTGCGTGCAATGTTACCTATACTCCACGACGTGTCATCTTCGAACATTACTCTTTCTATCGTCATTGTAACTTGAGGGACCTCAGACCAACCCATGCGGCTGCGCATGTTTTTGAATGAAATATACTGCTGATCGGAATATACAGCATGCATCACCTCGCCGGGCATCATACGAACAGTTGGCTTAACGTCAGGCAGGCCCGTGTTATCGCCATGAAATACCATCGAAACGAGCCCACTTGGCTTCTGCGGCTGCCGGTTGGGCATTAAGAGGCTGATCTGAAAATGAGTAATCATCTTACCGGAGACATTCCTGACATAGAATGAGATGTCCTTTACCCACTCTTTCTCGGCGAGGAACTCTTCGTCAAAGGCGATTGTCTTATCACCATATTTGAGGTTGAAAATCTCGATCGGTTCATTTGGCCAGGAGTTTCTTTTGATCACCCGCTCTTCAGTCTCCTGAGGAGACGCCAGCGAGAGAGAAGCCAGGAAGACCAAGACCGGCATAGTTTGGAGGAGCGAATGCTTTGATTGGTTTAACATTGCTGAGTCCTCCTTTCGAAATTTTTTCGTGTTAAGCCTGCCGGCCGTACGATCATCAGGAAGTATGCGCAATGAAGTCCGCAACTACCTGTGCCAACTCTTCACCTTTATCTTCCTGCAAAAAATGACCCGCGCCAGTGATTGTTACGTGCGGTTGACCCTGGGCGCCAGGGACCAGCTTCTGAAAAACTCGCTCGCCGCCGCGGGTCACCGCATCGCTGTCGCTGAAAGCCGTCAGAAAAGGTTTGTCCCATCGTCGCAGATCTTCCCACGCCCGGCGATTCGGTTCAGACGCGGGATCATCGGGACTGATCGGCACCAACATTGGAAACTGCCGCGCGCCTGCCTTGTAACTGTCATCAGGAAAAGGCGCATTGTATGCGGAGATCACTTCGAGGGGAAGATCGTTGACGCAGCCGCCTTTGACGATGCCACCCGCGTGGAAGTTTTCGACCTTCTGCGAATATTCGCGCCAGCGCATAAATCCTTCGGTCATCGGTTGATCGCCGGTCGGCAGGCCCGTGTTTGCCACAACGATGCGTGCGAACCGTTCAGGATGTTCGGCGGCAATGCGCAGGCCGATCAATCCGCCCCAGTCCTGACCGACGAGAGTAATATTTTTCAGATCGAGCATCTCAATAAAAGCAGTCATCACATCAACGTGGAACTGGTAGGTGTAATCTTCGCGCCGGAGAGGCTTATCCGACCGGCCGAACCCAGGCAGATCGGGGGCAAGCGCGCGATGACCGGCAGCGGTAATAATCGGAATCATCTTGCGGTAGAGGTAACACCAGGAAGGCTCCCCATGTAGCATTAATACTGGTGCTGCAGTGTGCGGTCCTTCGTCAACGTAATGCACGCGTATGCTTACGCCTTGATGGTTGATCTCTACATAATGAGGCGCAAAATTGTAACCGGGCAGATTGACGAATCGCTCGTCCGGAGTCCGTAGAAGTTCCATTTCGTGCCCTTTGATTGCGGGCTACTGATTGCGGATTGCGGAAGAGAGAATACGAAATAAACGAAATAAACCAAACAAACGAAAAAACCTTAACCTTTTTCGTTTGTTTCGTTATTTTCGTTTGTTTCGTATTCTCTCTTCCGCAATCCGCAATCAGTACTCCGCAATCTGCAATCTATTTACTTGACAGTGTGGAGGCGCAAAGATAAATTCGCCGCGATTGTTTCCGATCCCGAACCGCGCAGGCATTATAAGCGTGTCACCACTTCAACACCAGAAGCGTCATCGTGAACATTATCATCTGTCTCAAACAAATTCTCGATCCTGAAATTCCCGTGCGCGATTTTCGCATTGGCCCTGATAAGCGCGAGGCTGTGCGGGGAAATGCCAATCTCGTCACCAACATCTTCTGTGAAAATGCGCTCGAAACGGCGCTGCAACTTCGGGAGCGCACAGGGGGAAAGATCACTGCGTTAGCGTTCGGAGCGGAGAGCGCGGAGGACACCTTGCGCAAAGCTCTGGCGATGAAGGCTGACGAGGCTGTGCTGGTGCTTAACGACGGACATCCGCATCCTGATCCATTTACCGTCGCGCAAGTTCTCGCCGCTGCTGTCCGCAAAATCGGCGCCTGCGATCTTGTCATGACCGGACGCGAGTCAGGCGATTGGGGTTCCGGACAGACGGGCGGCCTGATCGCTGAAGAACTGGGGTTGCCGTGTATCTCGTTTGTCGATCACATCGAAGCACGCGGAGAGGGCACTGATGCCTCTTTATTTGTTAAACGCCAGACGGACAATGGATGGGAGTTGCTCAATGCGCAACCGCCGCTCGTCGTGACAATCACCAACAACGAATTTAACGTGCCGCGCATTCCGAAAACACGTGACATAATGATCTCAGCTCGTCAGCCGATTACGAAATGGACGCTCGAAGAAATTGGCGTGAATGCAGCTGAAGTACGCGCAGGCCAAAGTTATTACGAAGTTGTCGATCTGGCTATTCCCGCAAAAGACGTGGCGTGCCAATTTGTTTCGGGCGACACGCTGGAGCAGAAAGTTGAAAACCTCGCGCAACGAGTCATCGAAGTCACGCGCTCGTTGTGAACGGATAACTGTTGTTTCACAGTGAAAGTGGAGGTGGTTATGAAACGCATCATTGTTCTCTCACTGATCGCGGCCATAGTCTTATATGAATGATGTTGCTATTTGTCTCTTTGCTGAATCCGGTTATGACCGGGCAGCGCAAGGTGTGATTGGCGCTGGCCGCCGTCTTGCCGGCACTCTGGGCGGACGTTTGCACGCGATCACTATCGGCACACACAATCCGGAATTGAATGTCAGGATTGCCGCGGTGGCCGACTCGGTCATCTCTGCCGATCAGGTTGAACTGGCCGAATATCAACCGGAACTGTGTCTGGATGCTCTGGCGCAATTGTGCGGTGAACTTGCGCCCAAGGCAGTATTGCTCAGCAACGACACTTACAGTCAGGAGCTAGCGCCGAGACTTGCGCATAAGCTTGGTGGCAGCGCAGTCGGTGATGGGATCGAGTTGATTGCTCAGGACGGTGCGATTCGTGTGAAACGCAGTGTCTACGGGGGCAAGGCCGTAGCTACGATTGAATTGAAGCGATCGCCGGCTGTTATCTGGTTGCGCGCAAGAGCTTTCGAGGCTGACTCTGCCGGATCGGCGTCGGTCGCCACAGTCCGGCAGACCAGACTCAATTTGCCATCCGGCGATCGCACGCGCATCATCGAGCGGAAAGCAGAATCAACAGGCGAAGCGCGGCTTGAGGACGCACGTGTGATCATCTCCGGCGGGCGTGGCCTGGGCGGGCCCGAAGCCTTCAAAGATTTGCAGGAACTGGCCGGTTTAGTTGGTGCACAGGTTGCTGCCTCGCGTGCGGCGTGTGATTCCGGATGGTATCCCCCGTCGTGGCAGGTGGGACAAACGGGCAAGAAAGTTGCGCCAGGATTATACCTGGCCGTTGCGATCCGAGGCGCCAGCCAGCATATGGCGGGAATTTCTGATGCTAAGGTCATCGCCGCAATCAACATCGACCCGGACGCCCCGATCTTCAAACATTGCCAGTTTGGCATCGTCGAAGACTATAAGAAGGTCATTCCGTTGCTGCGCGAAAAATTGGCTGCTCTGCAGAAATGAACCCAACGACCACGACAAACCAGGCGATTATCGGTAGTGATTTTTCAGGGATTTCTTATCCAACGCGAGAAGTGCTCTGGAACATCGATAATGTTTGGTTGATGTACGTCATGTTTGCAGTGTCGTCGGTCATCGCGGGCTACGGCATTTACCGGCGCGTCTCGCTGTGGCGTCGTGGTTTGCCCGAGAATCGTTTTGATCGCCCGCGATATCGTCTGCTCATGCTGCTCAAGCATGCGCTCGGACAGCGCCGAACTGTCCGTGAAAAATCTGCCGCCTTCTTCCACACCTTCATCTACACAGGATTCATCATTCTGACAGTGGCGACGACGGTGGTTTTTCTGCATCACGATTTCGGCCTTCCACTCATGGAAGGAGACTTCTATCTCTACTTCCAATCTTTCATTGTGGATGTCTTCGGTGCATTGGTTTTGGTCGGTGTCGGCATCGCGGCGGTGCGGCGTCTGGTGTTGAGGCCGAAAAAGCTGGTTTACACCGATGAATCGCTTTTGATCCTCGCGATGATTTTTCTGATTGTGCTGACGGGTTTTCTGATCGAAGGCTGGCGCATTGCTGTGACATTCGATCCATGGGGCAGATGGTCTCCGTTCGGTTATCTCGTCGCCAGTGCTTCACTGTCATTGATGGGAGAATCGATAAAGAGTCTGGAAGCGATGGCAACGGCGCACAGAATCACGTGGTGGTTGCACGCCATCATCGTCTTCGGTTTTATTGCGTGGGCGCCATACACGAAGATGATTCACGTTATCACAGGGCCGCTCAACATCTACACAGCACGGCTTGAACCCAGTGGGGCGATTCTCAAGAAGATTGACTTTGAGAACCCGGAAGCACCGCTGGGAGTGAAGACGCTCACCAATTTCACCTGGAAGGACCTGGTAGATTTCGACGCTTGCACCGAATGCGGTCGTTGTACTTCCGTTTGCCCGGCAAATGCGGTCGGTAAGGAGCTTTCGCCGCGGGATATCATTCTCGATCTTCGGAATCTCATGCACGCCGAAGGGCTGCGGATTGCGGATCGCGGCCAATTCTGGCTGCCGATTGCGGATTTGAAGAGAAAAAATTCCGCCATAAATCCGCAATCGGCATCCAGAATTGGCCGCAATCCGCAATCCGTAGTCGGCGCATTCCCCTCCACCTCACCCGAAGCCCTCTGGTCTTGCACGACGTGCGGCGCATGTATGGAGGCATGTCCGGTCTTCATCGAGCAGATGCCGAAGATTATCGATATGCGCCGGTATTTGGTGATGGAAGAATCGGATTTTCCGGATACGATACAGGAGGCAGTCACATCGCTCGAATCGCGCGGCCATCCATTCAGAGGCACACAGAGCACGCGTCTCGATTGGGCTGATGGCTTGGACGTCAAAACCCTTGCCGGAGCGCGCGATGCCGAGGTGTTGTTCTGGGTCGGTTGCGGCGGGGCTTTGGTCGAGCGTAATCAGAAGGTCGTGCGCGCGACGGCACAGTTGCTCGAGAAGGCAGGAGTTAAGTTTGCGATCCTGGGGCGCGAGGAGAAATGCACAGGCGACCCGGCGCGACGCGTCGGCAATGAATTTCTCTTCGAAAGACTGGCGAAAGAGAATATCGATAAGCTGAATGGATACGATGTAAAGAAGATCGTCACCCTGTGCCCGCATTGCTTCAATACGATCCGGAACGAATACCCGCAGTTCGGCGGACATTATGAGGTTTATCACCATAGCGAGTTTTTGGTGATGCTGGTGAACGAAGGCAAGCTCAAGCTGCCGGCAGATAAACTTGAAAATAGCGGGCTCAATGTTACATATCACGATCCATGCTATCTTGGTCGTCATAACGGCGTGTATGATGCGCCGCGACAGCTTGTGCAGATCTCTTCTCGTTCATTTGTCGAGATGAAGCAAAACCGTGAGAATGGTTTCTGCTGTGGTGGTGGTGGCGGAATGAGTTTCGTTGACGAGCCCAAAGATAAACGGGTCAATCAGGAACGGGCGCGCCAGGCCCTGGTGACCGGCGCGGATGTTGTCGCTGTCGGCTGTCCATTCTGTCTGACGATGATGGAGGATGGTATCAATGCCCGCAAAGGAGAACGTGATGTGCGCGTGATGGATGTGGCTGAGTTGTTGTGGCAGTCACTGATCTGATACCAGACAAATATCCAATATCCTGGGGAAATTCTGATGTCGGGACACATTTTCAAAGTTAGGCTTCAGATAGTAAGGCAAGGTGGAACACAAAAAAGGGCAAAAAAGGCAAAAGGGCCAGGCATTTTGTCTTTATTGCCCTTTTTGCCTTTTTTGTGTTCCACCTTGCCTTACTATCTGAAGCCTAACTTTGAAAATGTGTCCCGACATCAGGGGGAAATTATGGATCTCAATCTCACACCGGACGAACAACAGTTTCGCGATGAGTTGCGCGCGTGGCTGCAAGCAAATGTCCCGCAGCCATACGTTGGGAGCAGGAATGAAGAGGAGAAGGGCGCCTACTTCGATTACCTGCGCAACTGGCAGGGTAAAGTTTATGAAGCGGGCTGGGCGAGCATCTCATGGCCAATAGAGTACGGCGGTCGCGGCGCTGCTTTGATCGAACAGGCGATCTTTCAAGAAGAATGGATGCGCGCGGAAGCTCCGCCATTGATCAACGTGCTGGGCCTTTCGCTCATTGGCCCGACGATCATAGCCGTCGGAACTGAGGAGCAGAAGAGGCGATTCCTGCCAAAGATACTTTCAGCTGAAGAGATCTGGTGTCAGGGATTTTCAGAGCCGAACGCGGGGAGCGATGTCGCATCACTCAGCACAAAAGCCACTCTCGACGGCGATCATTTCGTAGTCAACGGACAGAAGATTTGGACGAGCATTGCGCATTATGCCGATTGGTCATTGTTGCTCGTCCGCACGGATCCAACTGTGCCTAAACATAAAGGCATTACAGCGCTGCTCGTTGATATGCACAGCCCCGGCGTCACTGTGCGTCCGCTCAAGCAGTTAACAGGCGAGGCGAGCTTCAACGAAGTATTCTTTGATGATGTTCGCGTCCCGGTGATTAATGTGTTGGGTGAAATCAACAAAGGCTGGAGCACAGCGATAGCGACATTGATGAACGAGCGCGCGCACCTGGGCACAGGTGTGTACATTCAGTTTAAACGCAACCTGGATCGGCTTATCTCTCGCTCACACGAGATAAAGCGCAATGGTAAACCTGCAAGCCAGGACACGCTCATACGACAAAAGCTCGCGCAGGCCTACCTTGAACTGGAAGTCTTCCGCCTGACAGTTATGCGCGCTTTGAGCAGAATGCAAGATCAAATTATCCCCGGTCCGGAAGGCTCTATTCTCAAGCTTCAGTGGAGTGAACTGAATCAGCGTATGCAGCAGACAGCGATGGAGGCGCTCGGACCTCACGCGCAATTACACAGTTTCGATGAAGGCCAATGGGTCTTCAACTACTTGCGCTCGCGCGCGAATACAATTGAGGCGGGCACGAGCGAGATTCAACGCAACATAGTTGCCGAACGCGTACTAGGTTTACCGAAGAGCTATTAAGATAGTTCGCAGTTCGCAGTTCACAGTTCGCAGTTTGTGATTAGTCGGTAGCTGCTTCTCACCGCGGACTGCGAACTGCGGACTGCGAACTGCGAACTGCGAACTGCGAACCGCGAACTACTTATGGATTTCGATCTGTCAAAAGCACAAAAACTGCTGCAACAATCGGCCCGTGATTTTTTCGCGCGCGAATGCAGCCTTGAGCGCGTGCGTGAATTGATGGCAACCGACACGGCTTTTGATGAAAAACTCTGGCGTGCGATGGCCGATCAAGGGTGGATGGGATTAATTATTCCCGAAGAGTTCGGCGGGTTGGGATTGAGCCCGGTCGATTTGATCGCTGTCGTTGAAGAGATGGGACGCGCTTGTTTACCCGGGCCCTTTCTGTCAACTTTGTGGGCTGCTGCATTGATTGACTGCGCCGGTAGCGAGGGCCAGCGCAAACATTTTCTCGAACCGATCTCAGCCGGTGATTTAAAAGCCACAGTCGCATTGCTCGAAGAGTCCGCTGACTGGAATCCTGAGGCCGTAGAGGTGCGCGCGGAAAGAGAGGGCAAGGACTATCGCCTCCGAGGCCGCAAGGAGTTTGTGACTGATGCCGAGGTGGCTGATCTAATCATTTGTGTGGCGCGCGGCAATGATGGGCTTGTGCATCTGCCCGTCGAAAGCAAGGCGCAGGGCGTGAGAATCATCGCCACGCCAGGTATTGACGCGACGCGCAAGTTATATGCGGTCGAATTTGATGATGTTATTATCCCTGCTGCAAACGCACTTGCTTTCACCACTCGCACAGAAGTCGCTCTCGCCAACGCAACAGACATTGCACTCGTCGCCTTATGCGCAGAGATGTTGGGTGGGATGCAATGGATACTGGAAACATCGGTCGAGTATGCGAAGACTCGCCAGCAATTCGGCAAGCCAATCGGAACGTATCAGGCAGTTCAACATCAATGCGCCGATATGTTACTGATGACCGAAAGCGCGCGTTCCGCGGTTTACTTTGCCGCCTGGGCCGTTGCGGAAAATGACCAGTCGGCGAAATTGGGCGTCTCTCTTGCCAAGTCCTATTGCTCGGATGCTGTTCGTGAAGTGGGCAATCACGGAATACAGGTGCACGGTGGCATAGGCTTCACCTGGGAGCACAGCCTGCACATCTACTATAAGCGGGCGAAAGGGTCTGAGATAATGTTTGGGGACGCGAACTATCACCGTGAAGAGATAGCCGGAAAAGTGATAGACCAGACAGAGTAGGCTGCAATCATCGCAAGATTTTTGTGACTGTTCACCCTGCCGGCACGTCTAAATTGACGAAGAGATTGAGCCGTCGTCTCAAATATTTGAATGAGGCGACGGCAAATCTGTTTAATCAGCATTTTAAATCAATAGGGGGATAGCTATGAGGAAAATCTCATTACTGGTCAGTTTGTGTTCTGTGCTATTGCTGGGTCTTTTTGTATTCGCTGCTGCTCAGTCAAAAGCGAGTTACGCAGGCACGTGGGCCCTGGATAAGGCGAAGAGCGAAGGTTTGTCACAGAGGTTGCAGGGTGCCGACAGCGTTTCCTGGGTTGTCACGCAAGATGACAAACAGCTAACCAGAGAGCAAAAAGTTGAAGGTGGACAGGGTGGGCAAGGCGGTGGTCGCGGGGCAGGTATGGGGGCTGGTCAGCTGACGGTCAAACTTGACGGAAGCGAAACTTCGACCGACAGGCCGCAGATTTCCGGGAAGTCAACAACCAAAGCAACATGGCAGGACGGGGGAAAGATTCTTGAGGTTAGCACCGTCACCACCGGCAACATCCAGGGCAACGATTTTAAAGCCACAACAACAGAGCATTGGGAGCTAGCCGAAGGCGGCAAGGTGCTCAAAGTCCATCAAAAGGCCGAAAGTCCCCGTGGCACGACGGAATCGAAGATGGTCTTCACCAAGAAATAAATAGGAAGCCGAAACTAGCTAAAGTTTCAACACAAAGGGTCAAAGGGTCAAAGGGTCAAAGAAGAAAAAATCAAGCATTTATTACCCTTTGACCCTTTGACCCTTTGTGTTGAAACTTTTAGCCAGTTTCGTATTCTCTGATGATATTAGTCTCGACAGGCTCAACTCAACATCTTTACCAGCGCCTGCATCTGTTTAAACTCGGGCGCTCCCGCGTTGCAAAGCTCGAACAAAGCCATCTCGATCGAAGAAACAATCGCTCCCGCTCGCGCCATCTTATTGATTCCTAACTCGCGGCTGTGCGGCAAACGGGTCGAAACTGCATCGCTGAGCAGATGGACCTGATAACCATTCTGGAGAAGGTCGTGCGCCGTCTGGCTCACGCAAATGTGAGCTTCTATGCCGCAGACCATCACCTGTTCAACGTGCTGTTCGCGCAGCCGGGTGTCAAACTCCTGCACCCCGCAGGCTGAAAACGAGATTTTTTCAATCGGCTCCAGCCCTTCGGGGAGATGCTCAGTTATCTCTTTCACCGTTCGGCCAAGGCCTATTGGATATTGCTCGGTAACGATGATCGGCAATTTAAGCAGCTTGCAGGCCTTCACCATTAACGTGATGTGCGCCACCGTTTCATCGAAACCCGTAATGACCGGGCGAAATGCCTCCTG
>JAKEHZ010000246.1 GCA_022614735.1 Acidobacteriota bacterium
GGTCGTGACCTATCCGATAGAATAATATTCAGTAACTACTAAGCCGGTGGTTCAGTTCGGTGAGCGTCAGCGATCGAGAGTCTCGGCGAGCGTCCGTTTTATCAAGGCTCAGGTCGCTGACGCTCCCCGTACTGCACTAACCGCGGAGTAGGTACTAGAAATTAAACCTTACATTGAAATCCAACTGACGTGCCGGGTTTGAACTGCTCGGCAGACCGAAATAGGTTGAACCGAGTGTCGCACCATACTGTCTGAAGTTTACGCGGTTGAAGAGATTGGTAACGCCGACGGTGAAAGTAATGTTGAGGCGCGCCGCTTCACCACCACCGCCGCCGATGAACGTTCCGCCGCCCGGACCGCCGCCCGGACCACCGACAATCATCATTCCACCACCTCCACCTGGGCCACCGCCGCGTGGGCCGCCGCCGCCACCACCGCCACCGCGCGGCCCACCACCACCACCGCCACGTTGGCCGCCGCCGCCACCACCGCCGCCGCCACGTTGGCCGCCGCGTCCGCCTTGCCCAAGTTGTGCCGTCTGACCATTGCGCTTTCCGAAACCAAATGTTTTGCTCAGGAACATGTTGACGTTAAATTGGCCTGGGCCAAGGGCCGTGACTCCATCAGGGTATTTCTGTGCAAGGAAGTCTCGAAGTTGAATGAGGGGAACGCCTCCCGGATTGCAGATGCTGCCGACTCTGCCAGAGGGAGTAGTGCCTGGAGGGCATATCAATCGGTCAGGAAGCAGCCGATAGAGGCTCGCGGGCAGGTCCGAGTTACGATTGATGCCGGCCGGCCGGTCGTTGATCTCGAAGTCGCGGTTTTCATCGTTGCCAGTCCTGATGTTGAACGGGGCGCCCGCTGAAGCGTTGATGATCGAATTGACACGGAACCCTCGGGGGAGTGTGAGATTGAAGACCGTCGAGAAGAAGTGTCGCCGATCAGTAAAAGCCCTCCCCCACTCCGGGCGTAAATCATAGTTGTTTGCCGGTAATGAATTTGCGCCATCGGCATCACTGTTTGTCCATGAGAGGCTGTAGTTGGTGAAAAAACTCAGCCGCTGGCTAAAACGGCGACTGATGCCGAAGTTGAGGCCGTTGTGAACCGATCTAGCCGTAGACTCGATCTGGTAAAGGTTACCCTCATCGGGATTTGGCCGTAGATCCGTGCCCGGAAACGGCGCGTTGATATTGCGTAATCGGAATTGGTGGATACCCCTCGTGTGAATATAAGAGAGAGTGCCGATCAAGCCTCTCGGCAATTGCTGCTCGAGAGCGACGTTGAAGTTGACCGTATAGGGAGCTTTGAGATCCGGATCAAGAATGTACTTGCGCGTGTTTCGGATCTCGATCGTCGGGTTGCCGAAGAAGGGGTCCGGATAGAGCGCATTGCGAATGATCAGGCTCTCCTGCGTTTCGCCATCGAAGCGCAACGTGTTCTCATAGGACCCGCCGCTCAACCGGCTGTAGAAGAGACCGGCGCCGCCGCGAATGGTCGTCTTGCGGTTCTTGAACGGCGACCAGGCGATAGCTAACCGCGGCGACCAGTTGTTCCTGTCTGTCAACTGGCTCTGAAACTCTTCACGTAGACCGAAAGATAGCGTCAGTCGCTGATTGAATCGAAAATCGTCCTGAAGGAAGAACCCTGCCGTGTAACGTTTGTATAAAACGTATGGATCGCCACGATTGATCGTGAACTGCTGGGCGCGGGCCAGTGGCGTTCCGACAGACTCCACTGCGATTCGATATTCCGCCAGGTTCGAGAAGGTGTAAGTGCCATTAAAGTTATTCCCGCTCAAATCACGGATATTTTCGTGGGTGAATTGCACGCCGCCCTTGATCGTGTGTTTTTTGTGCGTGTAGGTCAGGTAGTTTTGTATCTCCACCTCGTCGTTGCGCGATTCATTCGGGCAGCAGGATGAGCCGCCACCGCTAAAGGAATCAAGGACATTGATTGTCCTGCCCTGCGTCCTGGCCACGACGTTGCTGCGCTCGCGACTGTATTGCATCCGCGCTTCATTGATCAGTCGAGAGCTGATAATCCAGGTCTCACCGATCCGCAGGTTGTGATCGGAACTGTTGGAATCAGAGCCGCGTTCGGGAAGCAGGTAGCTATTACCACCACCACCGCCACCACCGCCACCACCGAACCCGCCACCGAAACGGAACCCGAATTCGTTATTCAGACTCTCGCGTGTACTATAGTTATAGTTAACATTGAGCGTATTTTTATTGCTGAGCAGGTAATCGGTGCGCAGACCAAATGAGTATCCTTGTGAACTCGTTGGCACATTGCTGACAACCTGACCATCAAGCGTGGTTGCAACTGTGGTATTGCTTCCGCTGGTATCATTCCGCTCGCCGAATAGGAAGAAGGACATCTTCTTCCTGATGATCGGACCACCAAAGTTGAAGTTGTAACGATTCATCGAAAAATCAGGCTTTTCCAGCGCGAATGCATTCCGAGCATCGAGAGCCGAGTTTCGATATCCGAAGCCGCCACCACCACGCCATTCACCCAAACCAGGCCTGGTGATGATCTCGATGCGGGCGAAACCCGGGTTATCATATTCCGCAGAGAATGGAGTCTGGTTGATGCGGATTTGCTGGATCGCTTCGCGCGGTGGTAATCGCCCACCGCTGAATCCGTCAACTAAGATTTGCGCGCCCCCCTGTCCGCCGGTCGCACCTCCAGCCGCCGGGCCGGCCAGTGCCTGCAGGAAGTCGCGCAAATCATCTTCGTTGTCGGGTAAATTTCTGATGAAATCCTCGCCGAGAATGGTCGCCGTCATATTCTGATCAGGCTCAACCGATACACCGCTGCCTTCCGCCTTTGTCTCGACGGCCTCGTTGACCACTGCCACGGTCATAATTATTTTAAACGGAGAATTGGCGAGCGGCACTTTCACGTCCTCTTCAACGTGTGTCTGGAAACCTTTGAATGCGCTGGTCAGAGTGTAGATACCGGGTGGGACGTTCAGGATGGAGAATTCGCCGTTGGAATTGCTCCGGGCGGTGCGCTCTCTGCCATCCTGGCCAATCAACTTGATTTCGGCACTTTGAATCACGGCGCCAAGTTCATCAATCACCTGCCCACGAAATGTCGTATTCTGAGCGAAAGCTATCGAGGCCAGAAACAGAAGAGCTAAAAAAGCAGAGCAGAATCTCACGGCAATCCCCTTTTATTTTTTATTTATTTCTCAGTGTGAAGATCAATTATCTGAGATTTTGAAGCCTCTAACCCTCACCTGCCTAAAGACGTACTTGAGAGAAAAACAGTTTCAAAAAATTCACCGGATTGGATTTTCCTTACAAGGGTTTATTGCCGCTTTTGCATCCAAAAGTTCCACTTAAACACTTAAACACTCTATATTGACACCACGAGACCTTTACCATAGCTTATCGTCGTACCATTTCAATCGGGTTGCAGCTCAACGCATTCACAACATACTAAAATCAGGAGAAAATATGTGACAGAGCCTATTCGCATCACAAGGGGTGATAATCCCTATCAGCGAGAAGTTCAGGGTAAAGCCAACGAGCCGATCACTGTGGCTGCCCTGCTCGACCGCAGCCGCGCCCTGCTCGGCGCTCGCGACCTGGATTACTCGCTCGCATCGATCTACGACCGTCTCGAGCATAATGCTCCGCGCATCGCCATAATCGGCGGCTCGCCCGATCATCCGGCGCACATTATGGATTATGAGACAACCGCGCGCGCCGCAATCCGCATCTGGCAAAACGGTGGTGTGCCTTTTACGTTTTCAACTCCGGTTCTCTGCGATGGAACTGCGCAATCGAACACGGGAATGTGTTACTCGCTCCAATCGCGCAATGCGATGACTGAAATGATTGTCAATCAAATGGAAGCTCAGTCATATCACGGCGCATTCGTGATTCAGGGATGTGACAAACAACCATTGGCCGCTGTTGCGGCCCTTGCCGCGCTCGATGTGACACGAAGATCTCGCGGAGATGCCCCGGTCTTCGCCACCTTCGCGCCTGCGCATGTGCTCAAAGGAGGGACGATTCCGGATGATTTAAGAGATGAAATCGAGGCGGTGGCGCAGGAGGCCGAGAAAATAGACCACCCGGAGGTGGCCGATGATCTGCGCGACGCACTCGCGTACGTGCTGCAATGCTCATCGAATACACAGTTCCAGGGCGTCTTCATCAGAGCCGTTGCCGCAGGCATTGTCTCCCACCAACAGCATAAAGACTTGGAAAAGCGATTGGCAGTAAACACTTGCGACGGCAAGGGCGGCATCTGTGCATTCAATGGCACCGGCAACTCATCGCGACACGTCGTCTCGGCTTTAGGCCTGGTTCATCCGTCGCTTGAACTGCTCACCGAGCCGCCGAACCAGGAGCAGATCAACAACGCCGTCGACGCTCTTTTCAACTATTGCAACAATCCTGACTTCTCAGTTTCGGAGATCGTCAAATCCAATATCGAGAATATGGTCCGGATTCATTCAACGACCGGCGGTTCTACCAATCTGATAATGCATCTGGTATCGGCCATCATTCACGCAGGCGTGAATTTTTCGATTTGGGATTACGACCGCATTCGACGAACCACTCCCATCCCCGACCTGTTCGACTATAGCCTGACACAGAGGCGTTCGATCTTCGAACTGGCTCAGCAATGCTGTGCAGGAGAGATTCGTGGTATGGAGACAGTGATGTATGAGCTCACCCGCAACGGTGTGCCGATAGCGCTCGATGCCCCGACAGCCACCGGCACAACCTGGCGTGAACGACTCGCCGACACGCGCAATCTCTCGGCTGAAGGGGTCAAACAAAATCCGATCATTCTGAGCAAACCGCGCCGTCCGATCAGCGGCATTGACGTCCTGTCGAGTAATTTTTTCGAGTCTGCAGTAGTCAAAATCAGTGGTATGTCTGACAGCCAGCTCGATGAGTTCGACGCAAGACTAGCCGTCGCGCTCTATTTCGAAAATGAGGACGAGGCCAATAAGAATTTGCTGGATGACACCTATTTGGATTCGATCAAATCGCATGAGGAGATCACACAGATCGACCTCTTACGAATCTACCAACACAATACGAAGCATACGGCAGATGAGCGCGTGGTCGCGATGACACGCGACCAGCTATTTGATCATCTGCTGCACGATAAGGTTATCAAGTTCGCGATCATTATCAGCGGGCAGGGACCCGAGGCTTATGGGATGCCCGAAATGTTCACGCCGATGCAGCATATCAATGCCAATCGCCATCTGAAGAAGCTCGCGCTGATCCTCACCGATGGGCGTTATTCGGGAGTTTCATATGGTGCAGCTATCGGCCACATCACGCCTGAAGCCAAACGTGGCGGCGGCATTTTGTATCTGCAAACCGGCGACATCGTTCAGACAAATCTACGCGCGCGCAATATCATTCTGATCGACCGCGAAGCTTTGCGTGTTCGTAACGAGGTCATCGCCGAGGCGGGCAAGCTGTCCGAGCTTCGTCGCGAACTCGGCTCGGAACGATTGCGACGAATCAATTACCGCCTGAGTATAATCGTCCCAACCAATCGCATGCGCGACGTGACTGACGCGGCGCATGGAGTCGTGCCGCATGCTGTGGCAGAATGTGCGCTACAAACTTTTGTCGAATTTGCGAACAGGAATTTGGCTTTGGCCGGAGATTAAGGGGAGAATACGAAACAAAAGAAATAACAGAAAAGCTGTCAGCTGATAGCTCTTTCCTAAGGAGTCATTCATGTCGCTTTGCGACTCACTGAAACGATGACAACTACTGGGAGCGCAAGCGCTCCCAGTAGTTGCAGAGGAGAGACAATGAAACCGATCTCACTTATGCTCTTATTGCTTTCAACCATCCTATCCTTCGCCACGGTGCTCGCTGCTGACAGCGATATCGAAAAACGCGTTGAGCATGGCCAGGCCGATAGCAACGGCGTGAAGATTCACTACGCTGCGCTTGGCGAGAAGAAAAATTCGTTGATTGTCATGATCCATGGCTTTCCGGACTTCTGGTACTCGTGGCGTAGTCAGATGGATGCCCTGTCCAAAGACTTCTATGTCGTCGCCATCGACCAGCGCGGATACAACTTGAGTGACAAGCCAAAGGGTGTCGAAAATTACGATATGAGATTGCTTGTCGGCGATGTTGCGGCAGTAATCAAACACCTGGGCCGTGAGAAGGCGATCATTGTCGGACACGATTGGGGCGGCGCCGTTGCCTGGACGATGGCGACGTATATGCCGCAAATGGTTGAAAAACTCATCATTCTCAATCTGCCGCATCTGCGCGGCCTCTCACGCGAACTTGCAAACAACCCACAACAGCAAAAGAACAGCCAATACGCGCGAAACTTCCAGCAGCCCGACGCTCATACGAAATTGACTGCTGAACAGCTCGTCTTCTGGGTGAAAGACCCGGAGGCGAAGAAGAAATATATCGAAGCCTTCAACCGCTCGGATTTCGAAGCGATGTTGAACTATTACAAGCGCAACTATCCGCGCGAGCCCTACAAGGAAGACACTTCTCCCGTAGTGAAAGTAAAGATGCCCGTATTGATGATACACGGGTTGGATGATTGGGCGCTGCTGCCTGGAGCACTCAACAATACCTGGGAATGGCTCGAAAAAGATTTGACGCTTGTGACCATTCCCGGCGCGGGCCATTTCGTGCAACAGGATGCAGCGGAGATGGTCAACCGCACCATGAAGATGTGGCTGAACCGTTGATCAATCGATGAACTACAGACTTGCACTGCGCGGCGGTGATCCTGTCCGCACAAAACCATTCACAGCATGGCCCATCTATGATGAACGAGAAGCTCTTGGGCTTCATCGTGTGCTCGAAAGCCGTAACTGGGGCGGTTATCCTTGCCCCAACGATCTCGCGCGTGAATTCGCGCGCAAGTTTGCCCAACAACACAACGCGCGCTACGGCGTTGCAGTGGCCAATGGCACAGTCTCACTCGAGCTTGCCCTGAAAGCTGCAGGTATAGGTTTTGGCGATGAGGTGATCGTTCCGGCTTATACGTGGGAAGGAACTGCAGCAGCAGTCCTTTTTACCGGAGCAGTTCCCGTCTTCGTCGACGTCGACCCGGATACTTATTGCCTTGACGCTGCGCTCATCGAAACCGCATTCACTGATCGCACGAAAGCCATCATTCCCGTCCATCTTGGATTTCGCTTCACCGATATGGACGCAATTATGGAGATTGCGGCACGGCGCGGATTATTTGTCCTCGAAGACTGCGCACACGCTCACGGCGGACAGTGGAGGGATAAGAGAGCCGGGGCAACAGGCCACGCGGGCAGTTTCTCTTTTCAAACCAGCAAGCTGATGACGGCGGGCGAGGGAGGAATCGTCATCACAAGCAATATTGATCTCGCTGATCAGGTTATTCGACTCGCGAATTGCGGGCGTCCGCCGCGGACCGAAACAAGAGGTGAACCGGTTCTAGGCCACAATTACCGAATGACTGAGTTTCAAGCGGCAATTCTGCTGCCACAGCTCGAGCGTTTAGAGGAACAGACTCGATTGCGTGAGTGGAACACGAAACATCTTGAGAAAGGTCTGAAAAATATTGACGGCATCTCCCTGCTCCCTCGTGATGGACGAATCACGAAGCAGGCAAGCTATCAGTATGTTTTCAAGTTCCATTCGGATGAGTTCGGCCGCATCCACCGCAATGCGTTTGTCGCCGCGCTCAACGCTGAAGGTATTCCGAGCGATGGACGATTTTATGAAGCGGTCTACAGATCATCGCTATTCGAATTTGCAGAAGAAACATATCCGGCGTGGTCGCGGGCGAAACGCGGTTTTCGCTGCCCTGTCGCTGAACGCGCCGGTTATGAAGAATCGGTTTGGCTGCCTCATCAGCTTTTCCTTGGCGATGAGAACGATGTTGATGACATTGTGACTGCAATTGAAAAGATTAAAGAGAATGTTGATGAGTTAATCGGCTACGAAGATGAGAGGATTCGAGTGCAAGGAATGGCTCGGGCACAACGAGCGTTGCTTGAATCGAAGATTCCTTATTAAATGAATGAAGAGAGAAAACGGAACAAACGGAAATAACGGAACAAACGGAATTTCTCTGGGATTTTTCCGTTTGTTCCGTTATTTCCGTTTGTTCCGTTTTCTCCCAGCATTATTAGGTGGAGACAAAATCAATTATGGCAAACAGACGACTAGGCATTGGCTTTATCGGCAGTGGTTTCATCGCCCGCTTCCATATCAAATCATTCGTCGCCGTGCGTGATGCTGATATTCGCGGGGTCTGGAGCCCAAATAGGCAACACACGGAAGAAGCTGCAGTGTTGGCGCGCAGTCTGCGAATTGGTGATTGTCAGGCTTTCAGCTCAATCGAAGAGATGGTCGCTTCGCCTGACATCGACGCAATCTGGATTTGCGGGCCGAACCACAAGCGCATTGAAAATGTGGAAGCCATTGTCAAAACGATAAAGTCCGGCAAAGGCTCGCTTGTCGGTATCGCGATTGAAAAGCCGCTGGCACGAAATGTCGCCGAAGCAAAACGGGTGATCGAATTGATCGAAGAATCCGGATTGATGCACGGCTATCTCGAAGATCAGCTCTTCGAGCCTGGCGTCGTGCGCGGGCGCGAAATCATCTGGCATCGCGCGGCTGCATTGACCGGCAGGCCCTATCTGGCTCGGTGCGCCGAAGAGCACAGCGGCCCGCATATGCCCTGGTTCTGGCAGGGCGATCTGCAGGGCGGCGGCGTACTCAACGATATGATGTGTCACTCAGTCGAAGTCGCGCGTCTCCTGCTGACCGATCCGACCAAGCCGCGAAACAGCATCCAACCGGTAAAGATCTCAGCCACAATCGCGAGTTTGAAATGGTCGCGGCCTGAGTACGCCGAGCTTCTGCAGCAGATGATGGGTAAAGAAGTGGATTACCGGACTCGTCCGTCAGAAGATTTCGCGCGAGCTACGATTCACTACGTTGATGACGCGGGCAATCCATTGATCGCCGAAAATACGACCTCGTGGAGCTATGTGGGCGCAGGCTTGCGCTTGAGCTCCGAATTGCTCGGCCCCGAATATTCACTCTCAATCAACACTCTCAATACGGGGATCAATCTCTTCTTCAGTCGCCGCGTACAAGGTGAAGCGGGTGAAGATTTAGTCGAGAAGCAAAACGCAGAGCAAGGAATGATGCCGCTTGTGGCGAGCGAAACAACAGAATATGGCTATGAATCCGAGAACCGGTACTTCGTCAACTGCTTTCTCGATGGCAAGCAACCAGAGGTCAGCTGCTACGATGGCCTGGAAGTCACAGAGATCTTGATGACCGCCTATCTCAGCGCTGAGGAAGAACGGACGATTGAATTCAGACCCAAAGACCTCGAAAAATTTATTCCCGCAGTCGCTCGTGGTGCATGGAACCCAAGAA
>JAKEHZ010000247.1 GCA_022614735.1 Acidobacteriota bacterium
CGAGAGTCAGGGAGGCCGCAAAGTATCTTGGTCTAAGCCAGCGTCGGTTCATTCAGGTTTTCAAGGCGGAAGTGGGCATGACGCCGAAACTGTTCAGCCGGATTCAGCGGTTTCAGCAAACCCGGACTTTCATCCAACACAATCCCTCGATCAATTGGGCGGACCTTGCCGTTGATCTCGGATACTTCGATCAGTCCCATTTTATACGCGAATTTCTCGAGTTCTCGGGTCTTAGCCCGACCGATTACATAAATCGCCACAAACGCTTTATCGAACCCAACATACACGTCAAACGCTACCACCTTCCACATTTTTAGGTCAGGTCAATTTTATCCAATACGACCGTCGCTTTACGACGGGATAATGTGAGTAAGGAGACTTGAGTTATGAAAATGAAGAGCATTCTTTCAGGATTGATCGTGGTTTGCGCTTTCACCGACGGTGCTATCGGCATCACCAATGGGCGAGCCCGGGCCATCGTGGCCGCCGTGGTGGGGCTGATCAGCTTGTTCGTCGGTGGGCTGGCTCTGGCCCGCTCCGCCGGTCGTATCGGCACCGGCAACGGGCGAGCGGGGGCCATCGTGGCCCTGGTGCTGGGGCTGATCGGCATGGTCCTCAGTGTGGTGAATCTGGGCAGCTCTACCGGTGGTTTCGGCACCGGCAGCGGGCGAGCCGGGGCCATCGTGGCCCTGGTGCTGGGGCTGATCGGCATGAACCTCGGTGGGCTGGCTCTGGCCCGCTCCCGCCGTTCCCGCAGCACCGACTGACCCGGGCATGGTGCCGGGTCAGGCCTTGTCGGATGTGGCAGGCGAATATGAAGAGGCAATGCGAACGTTTCCGGTCAGATAAGTGAGTCCTCGTTGGGTCTTATCGCAGCTTCCCTCCTGTACGTCTAATAAGTATCCGATGAGTCACGTTCTCTTATTCATGTCTGCCAAGTCAAATATTAGCCATTATAATTATTATTGACATTTCAACGTAGCCAAACCGGTTCTGGTGCAAAACCGAAAAATGTAGATAATGATCGGCATGACACAGGACCCTTCTGAGAAGCCCACACTCTTCAAAGGTCGCCACTTCAATCATCTTATTATCATTCAGACTGTTCGATGGTACATCACTTTTAAGCTCAGCTACCGTGACGTGTGCTCTCTGTTAGCTGAGCGCGGTGTGATACTCGCTCATACCACGATTATGCGCTGGGTTCAGCGATTTGTTCCAGTCTTCGAGAAACGATGGAAGAAGTATGCCAGACCTGTGGGGACATCCTGGAGAGTCGATGAGACCTACGTCAAGGTGAAAGGGAATGGACCTATCTCTACTGCGCAGTCGATAAGCAAGGCCATACGGTCGACTTCTGGTTGAGTGCGCATAGAGATATAGCGGCTGCTAAGTGCTTCTTCGAGAAGGCCATCACAAATAACGCAGCTCCCGAGAAGCTCACGCTTGAGGGCTATCAAGCAACCCATCAAGCTGTCGCTGAATTGAAGAGTGAAGGGATATTGCCAGTGCAAACTGAAGTGCGGACCAGCAAATACTTGAACAACTTGATTGAGCAAGATCACAGGAGTGTGAAACAAAGGTACTATCCTATGTTGGGTTTCAAGAAGTTCAGTAATGCCGCAGTGACATTGAGCGGAATCGAGCTGGCAAACAAAATCAAAAAAGGTCAGTTTGATACCACAGCAGTTAGTGAGTCAGCAGCGGCGGTTAGACAGGTGGGACACACCCGAAATATCGCTCCTGTCGCAGATTTTTCTGTCACTGTTTCAAGTAACGAAGCGCAACACATCCTGATTTAAAAATCTTTGACTCAACAAGTTTTAATTGTAATCTTTCCTGTAGGCTAATACCTTCTAACAACCGTCTCCCTTCTCCTACAACTATTGGCTGAACGACAAAATGATATTCATCAACTAGACCAAGCTCTATAAGTTGTGAAGGAATAGTTACACCACCGGTTAAAATATTTTTGCCTTGTTCTTGTTTCAATTTAAGTATTTCGTCTTGAGGCTTTGTACGAACAATTCTCGTATTTTTTCCTTCAGCCCTGTCTAACGATTGTGAGAAAACAATAATTTTGTTGATGGAGTCAAATGCTTGAGCAAATTCGTTCATTGCTTTTGTCTGTCCGGAATGGTTTTTTGCGACATCGGGCCAAAAAGGAACCATCAATTGATAGGTTTTACGCCCAAAGACGAGTAGGTCAACATCGCGCATGAGGTGCGTATAATATTCATGTATTTCTTCATTACCAATTAATTTGGTGTGGTCGCAGCAGCCATCTATTGTAATGTTGATTGCGAAGATTACATTTCTCACAGGCGCATTCAACGTTACACGACTAATCACGGTTATACTTTCGGAGGTTATATGGGCAGGCAAACAGGTCGGCACGTAACCCATCTTATCTTGGCCATTGCGCTCACCCAGTATCTCACGGGCCTCGCTGCACTTCTCTCGAGTCATGCTCTGGCTCAGGCTAAACAGGCCCCACGTCTCTCGCTCCAAGCATGCGAGATCCCCGGCATCGAGGGCGGGGCGCGGTGCGGCGTCCACCACGTCCTTGAGAACCGCCGAGCCAGGGCAGGCCGCACGATCCCCCTGTTCGTCGCCGTGCTGCCCGCGCTGGATGCGCCTGCCGCGCCCGATCCGCTTTTCGTGATCGCCGGTGGACCAGGCCAAGCCTCGACGAGTCTGGCGGGATTCGCAAGCAGGGCTTTCAGCGGCGTGCGGCGCCACCGTGATATCGTGCTTGTGGACCTGGCCGGAACCGGTCGATCCGCAGCGCTTCAGTGCCAGATGTACCCCACAGCCCGTGACCTGGTAGGCGACTTTTATCCTATCTCGCAAGTGCGCGCCTGCCGTGATTCTTTAGCGCAACGGACCGACCTGCGCCGGTATACTACTTCGACCCTAGTGGACGACCTGGATGAGGTGCGCGCCGCCCTTGGTTATGACGTGATTAACATCTATGGCACGTCCTACGGCAGTCGCGCTGCGCTTGCATACGTTCGTCAGCACCGCAAGCACGTGCGCTCCATCGTGTTGAAGGCTGTGGCCCCGCCCACAATGCGAGGCGTCATGCACTATGCGCGCGATATGGAGAGATCGTTACAGTACCTCTTCCGCGCTTGCGATGCGAACGCGACATGCGCTGCCGCCTTTCCCAAGCTCGAAGCGGAACTCCGGGAGGTCCTGAGGCGGGCCGACCGTGGCGCCCTCCACGGTTTGATCCCCAACCCCGCCGGAGGGCAGCCGGTGGATCTTCCACTCTCACGGGGCGCAGTGGCTTCCACGCTCTTTAGCTTGCTCCAGAACAGCAACTCGGTCGCTCGTCTGCCGCTGCTCGTGCATACCACTTATCTGGGGGACACGCGACCTTTGGTGGAGGCCATAGTCGGGTACCGGCGGGCGCTCGAAGCCGGGATCAGCTTCGGCATGCATCTCTCGGTGATGTGCAGTGAAGAGGCGCCACGTATGGACCCGGCCCGTGCAGCCATAGCCGCCCGCGGCACGGCGCTCGGCGATTACCGGGTGGCGCAGCTCGCGGCCGCTTGTCGCGAGTGGGTGAAGGGAGATGTGCCGCCTGACCACGCCATGCCTGTGCGGTCGGACGTGCCGGCCCTGCTCATATCGGGCACGCTCGACCCCAACACGAACGAGCGCTGGGGCACCGAATTTTTCAAAGCATTACCGGCGAAACAGTGAATAGTTTCGTCCGGCGCACGCGTCTGGAAAGAGCCGCCCAGTTGATGAAAGCTGCGCCGGCCAGGCGAATCACCGACATCGCGTTGGAAGTTGGCTTTGCGGGCCTGGCCGAATTCTCGCGAGCGTTCAAGGCTCATTTTGGAATCAACGCCAGTGCCTGGGACCGGCGAGGGCCGCTTGAGAAAAGCAAGATTTGCAAAGCGCCGGGTGAGTTGGTGTTTTACCCTCTCGAAGAACTCGAACGTCGCGCGAAGGAGGCCGGGTTGCGTGTTCGCATCGGCAGATTGGACCGGTGCCGTTACGTTTACTTTCGCGTCTTTAACTCTTACGGCAATGAGCGGCTGATGGACGCTTATCACTCACTGGTGAATTGGCTGGCGCAGCGGCAAACCGACCTGGATGACGTAGTCTTGATCGGGATGTCTCAAGATGATCCGAGCATCACGCCCCCGGAGAAATGCAGCTACGATATGGGCGTGGCATTCCCAAAGAATGCCGAAGACCAAGGGATTGTGGGTGAAATCCTCAAATCCCGGCGGCGATCAAATCGCAGTTTGCTGATGCCGGATCGCGCCGAGTGTGAGCCGCTTGGATTGACCATACGTGACTTTGAAGCCGAAGCCGTTGCAGTGCTTCACTGTGTGGGAGACCTGTCGGCGGTGGGGATTGCCTGGCAGTATCTGTTCAGAATCTGGCTTCCCGCCAGCGGCTCTCAGCCGGCAAATATGCCCGGCTTTGAAGTCTTTGTGCGCACGCCGGAAGAAATCGGCTGGGAAACGTTCGATCTCTACGGCTGTCTTCCGATTGTCAAACTGTAATGGCTGAAATGAGAGAAAAGGAGGGTTCTTATGATCGGTAAACTACTATTCCTATTGTGTGTCAATTGTCTGGTTTACATGCCTTTGGAAAGTCACAGCACTGACGAGACTGGGATAAATCAATTTCTGGCCACCTACAAAAGAGAACAGGTCCCCAAACCGTCTGATAAGGCATCTGTTCAGCAGCAATCACCTACGAACCAAAAGGAGCAACGCATGGAACTTGGCAATTTTTCTATCAGTTTGGCTGTTAAAGATATCGAGGCTTCGAGGGACTTTTACGAAAAGTTCGGTTTCAAGGTCTTCATGGGCGATGCCAAGCAGAAATGGCTGATTATGAAGAACGGCGATCACGTGATTGGGCTTTTTCAAGGGATGTTTGAGAAGAACATTCTCACCTTTAACCCCGGCTGGGACAGCAACGCTCAGAATCTCCCCACGTTCACCGATGTCCGCGAGTTGCAGCGCCGACTGAAGGCAAAAGGGGTGAAGTTGCAAAAAGAGGCGGACGAGAACACGACCGGGCCAGCCAGCTTCATCGCTGTAGACCCTGATGGAAATCAGATCCTCGTTGATCAGCACCGGTGAGACGGACTCACGCTACTCGATTTCGGAATGGTGGCTTGATCCCAATACGAGGGGGCCGGGAACGCACATGCATCCGGAAGACCACATCTTTATATGTAATCGAGGGAACAGTAAGTCTCTTTGTGAATGGACAATGGTGCGATGCCGAGCGCGGAACCTACGCGCTCATTCCGGGCGGGATTCCCCACGACTTTGAGAATCGTGGAAGCGTGCGTTGCGGGTTCATGAGTCTGAATGTTCCAGGCGGCTTCGAATTGAGCATCCCGAGTATCGTGCAGTGGTTTGAGGAGCATCCACTGGGCGCATGTGCCTAAATAGCGTGCAGCGGAGCCGCCGAATCGATTTTCGTAAGCTTCTGTCAGTGTTCGGCGGCGGCCCGCTGACGCTGGCCGTTATCCCGGTTCTTGAGCTCACTGACGACACAAATATGACTACAACTCTCAAAGAAACTCTCGCGCAGCTCGAAGCACTCGGCAATGAGAAGGTCCGTGCACAAAACAGCAAGAACGGCGCCGGCGACAATCAGTTCGGCGTCCGGCTCGGTGACATCCGAAAACTGGTCACGAAGATTAAGACCAACCACGCTTTGGCCATTGCTCTCTGGGAAACCGGGAACATCGATGCCCGGCTCTTAGCAATACTTCTGATCAATCCAAAGAACC
>JAKEHZ010000248.1 GCA_022614735.1 Acidobacteriota bacterium
GCCTTTTGCCTTTTGATTTCTTTTTTCGTTTGTTTCGTCTATTTTCGTTTGTTTCGTATTCTCTCTTCATTCCACAACCACAAAATCCGTTAGGAGCAGCGAAATTAACCGCAAAAACTTTCGCGGTCAATAAGTGTGTGTCATGATGCGCGCGACGCGTTCAATCCATATATATGACGACAAAGACAGTTTTCAGTCTTCAGTTTTCAGTTTTTGGTGGTGATTCGCCCCAAAAAAACTGAAAACTGTTTTTCAATGTTTCAGGGCGTCGTCATGAACGAAATGAACGGCTCCTCTGGAAATGTACAGCAACCTTTCCAGGTTGCTGCTGTTTCCGCAATGTTAACATTAGTGAGTCAACAGCAACCTGGAAAGGTTGCTGTACAATGATATGATCAACAGACCCTTTCAATTGTGTCTTCTCGCAGTAATGAGTGTCAGCATTGGTTTAGGGACGAGGCAGGTTTCATCTCCGCAGCCCTCTAAAGCTCGGCCATTTCTCGAATCCGAGCTCATTTTCCCGCTGGAACACTGGCACAATCATGCGTCCGCAATTGTCGAATGTCCCAATGGTGATCTGCTCGTCTGCTGGTTTCACGGCTCAGGTGAACGACAGGCTGACGATGTCAAAGTTGAGGGTGCCAGGAAGAAGAAAGGCTCAGCAAAGTGGGGCCCGCGCTTCACAATGGCCGATACGCCGGGTTATCCGGATACAAACTGTACAATGTTTATTGACCCGGAGCAGAGGCTCTGGCTCCTTTGGCCCACCATCCTCGCCAACGAATGGCACACCGCTCTGATGAAATATAAGATCTCAAAGAGGTACGAGCTCGATGGGCCGCCGGTTTGGGAGGTGAGTGAGGTTTTGCACCTCACTCCAGGACCGGAGTTTGAGGTCGCTGTCAAAGAGGCAATGGATCTGCTTGAAAGCGGCACCGGTAACAGGCCTGAGTCGAGTGGAACCCCCACGAGAGAATATATCGAGCGCACTAGAAAGAATGCCTCGGATAAACTTTATCGCCGGTTGGGTTGGATGACGCGCGCTCATCCATTCATCCTCAACAACCAACGATTGATTGTGCCCCTATACTCCGATGGCTTCTCCTTCTCGCTGATGGCGATCACTGATGACTGGGGCAGGAATTGGAAAACCAGCAAGCCGCTTGTCGGACGGGGAAATATCCAGCCAAGTATCGTCAAGAAAAAAGACGGCGCCCTTTTCACGTTGATGCGCGACAACGGCTCAGCCCCCAAACGCCTCCATCAGAGTGAATCGCGCGATAATGGAGAGACCTGGTCTGCAGTCAGCGACAGCGATCTTCCCAACCCCGGTTCAGGCGCGGAGATAATTTCACTTCGTAATGGCCATTGGGTTTTGATCTGCAATGACACCGAGCGCAACCGCAACAGCCTGGCCGTCATGATCTCCGACGATGAAGGAAAATCCTGGAAGTGGAAACGGCATCTGGAGTATGACTCTCCGGGTCCAGAAGCGGGCCAATACCATTACCCTTCGATCATTCAGGCGCGCGATGGCACCTTACACGCGACATACAGTTACCATCTCAATCCCAATCGCAAAGATGTCGAGAAGGATGCGGAAGGAAAGCCCAAGCGAAAAGCGATCAAGCATGCACGGTTCAACGAAGAATGGGTCCTGGCTGGAGAAAAATGAGCCTGTGATCAATCTTTCTGATTTTTCCCTCGCCACTGAAAGAATCAGACGCTAGAATGGACGGACTAGTCTCCTGGCATGAATTATCCAGGCCGGATTTTTCCGACCAGTTTCCCAGGTTGAATAGGAATAGCCAAAAGTCGGGGGTTGATCACAAAGATTATGATGTACAGCCAACAAGAGTACGATATGGTTCGCCGGCAGACGATGCAGATCGAAGCCGAAAAGCGCGCTGTTCTGCGACTCGCTTTGATTGTGGTCACAGTCTTATTCGCTATCTCTCTGCTGTTATCAGGATTGATGTATCGGAGCTACAGCTCAGCCGACGGGAAGGTCAGGGCTGCCGAAGACAGAGCACGGGAATTAGATACCAAGTTTCAATCGGCAAGTCGCGAGCTGGCCGAAAAAAAAGCCATCCTGGAGAAGAACGCAGCCAACCTCGCAAAACAGAATACGGTGATCGAGTCAATCGTACCCAAAATGCTTAGCAGGACTGTCCGAGACATTGAAATGGCGGAGCTCGCACACGCAATCTTCCAACAGCCCGAACACTGGATTCCACTCGCGGCCATACCTCCGAACAATGTTTTGCGACGTTATCGAATACGCGTCGACGGCCGGCTCCATAGTTATGTCCTGGTTGCCGGGATGGTTGATGGAAGATGGGTTCTTTATTCAAACCTCTTGAAAAATGAAAATTGAGAACGATGAAAAAGATGCTAGATGCTAGATGCTAGATGCTAGGACGCTTGATGAGCGTCCTAGCATCTAGCATCTAGCATCTAGCATCTTTTTCCGAGGAGTCCCGTTGACTGCCTGCCTCATTATCTAGTAAGTTCTTTCCAGTGTTGAAAGCTTATCGTCAAGCTTTTCCCCCGTAAAAGGACATATTGTCAACTTATCACTTCAGAATTTCCTAAGGAGTGTCTTTGTCATGACCAGAGAGGATTCTATCCGGCGCTTCGTGCGTCTGCGTTTATCTTTGCTCGCCACAATTATGGCTGCCCTCGTAGTTTTGCCCGTACAGGCGACGATCATGCAATACCTTGAAGTTGAAGACCTGACTCGACTTTCATCAGACATCTTTCACGGACAAATTATCTCAACCGAGACATTCTGGAATGCCGAGCGAACACGCATCTACACGCATGTTCGCGTGCGCATAGATGAGCCTTTAAAAGGTTCGATTCGCCGCTCCGAAATTATCACTGTGAAACAACTCGGCGGTGAAAAGGATGGGGTCAGGATGGATTATGCGGGCCGTCCGGAATTCTCGGCAGGTGAATCCGTAGTGTTGTTCACAACACGCTTGAAGAACAACGACCTGGTTGTAGTGGCGCTCAAACAGGGCAAGATGCTCGTCGAGGGCGATGAGGTCAAACGCGATTTTTCAGGGATTACGCTCGTTGAGCGCTCGAGCAGCGGCAAGAATCTGCAGCAGATCACAGTCAAACCGTCTCGAATGACGATTGATGAATTGCGCAACCGCATTGCACGCACTCGGTAGGTGTCATGTCAACCACTCTATTTTGAGGTTTTGATGAAATACGCACTACGAATCTTAATTTTGCTCGTTATTTTTGCTCTCTCAACACACTCCACAGAATCATACGTGCGGAGTCCGACCGGAGGAGGCCTTCCGATCGCCTGGAATCTCACTAATCCGCGCACACCTATAGTCTCCAACGGCCGGGTCGTCTATAGCCTCAACCCTGCAGGCAGTGACGATCTTCCTTACTCCGAAGTCGAACGAGTCATCACCACTTCGTTCCAGTCCTGGGAAGATGTACCAACAAGCACTATCGCTTTCCAGAGAGGTCCGAATTTCGCCTCTACGGGAACGACTAATGATGGAGTGTTCCAAATCTTTTGGTTGGAAAATTCGACGACGACAGATGATGGGTTAAATATCGCCGGAGCTTTGGCGGTATCGCGACTGACCACAATAGGAGGGGAGATAATCGATACATCGCTTGTTTTCAATGGGAATGAATTCACATGGGCGACTGATGGCCGCGGAGACGCTGCAGACGTGCAGGAAGTTGCGACACATGAGGTCGGCCACTGCATTGGGATCAGTCATACTCCGATTGGTGGGTCGACGATGTTCCCGCGCACCGGACGGGGCCGCATCCAGGGCCGCTCTCTGTCGACAGACGATCAGATTGTTGCATCGGTAAGTTACCCGGCCCCGGGCTTCTTTTCATCAACCGGTAATATCAATGGGCGAGTGGTCGATAACAATGGTGGTAATATCTTCGGCGCTCACATTGGAGTTGTAGACGCGAATGGCGTTGTGATCAGCGGTGCGCTCTCGCAACCCGACGGCACTTATTTGATTCAAGGTCTTCCGCCGGGCAATTACACCGTCTACGCTGAGCCTCTCGACCCGGAAAGCACCTCCTTTTTCAGCCGCTTCGTCCTGCAAAACTTCTATAACAACATCAATACCGACTTCCAGACGAGCCGTGATTTTTCGGTCGGCGTCAATGCAGGCTCGACTACACCGTTCGACATCAGTGTGACACGCGGCAATCCGGCGTTTGATGGCTATTTCGTTTCCGATCCTGGCGGCCAGGCTTTCTTCAATGTAGCCTCGACCCTGGTGCAGGGACAGAACAATGTGAGAGTCGGCATAGCAGGCCCGGGCCTGCCACAATCGGGCAACCCTCTCAGCATCTCCGGGCCGGGCATCACGATTCTGCAAACGCGTTTCGGATCTTTAAACTCCGGCTTCCCGTTAATTCTCCTCGACGTCAATGTCAGCCCAACAGCTCCGGTTGGGCCGCGCAATCTGGTCGTCGACAATGGCTCGCAACGGACAATCGTCACAGGCGGCGTCGAGATCGTTGCAGCCGGGGGCGCGCCTTCAGCAGTCACCACAGTCTCAGCCGCCAACTTCGTCAATCAGGTCGCGGCTGAATCAATTGCCTCTGCATTTGGCACCAACCTGGCAACAACCACCGCCCCTGCCGGCAGCGGTTCCCTGCCGACATCGCTCGGCGGGACGACGATCAGGCTACGCGACAGTTCCGGAAACGAACGCCTGGCCCCGCTCTTCTTTGTCTCCCCGACTCAGCTCAACTATCAAATCGCTCCCGGAATTCTGATCGGACAAACATCCGTCACTGTCACGAACGGAAACGGTGTAGTCTCTGCGGGGAACATCCTTGTAGAAGCGGTTGCGCCGGGTTTTTTCACCACTGACGCCAGCGGCAGAGGTTTAGCCGCTGCGGTTGTGGTTCGAATCCGATCGAACGGCTCGGAAAGTATCGAGGCCGTTGCTCGTTTCGATCCAGGACAGAATGGGTTCGTCCCGATCCCGATCGACCTCGGTCCCCCTACGGATCAAGTCTTCCTGGCTCTTTTCGGCACCGGCATTCGATTTCGCAGCGGGATACCGGTAGTCAATATCGGTGGTGTGAACTCGCAAGCGACCTTTGCGGGACCACAGGGAACCTTCGTAGGGCTCGATCAGGTCAATGTCCGTTTGGATCGCAGTCTGATTGGGCGCGGCGCGGTCAATATCGTAATGACGCTCGATGGGAGGACGGCAAATACCGTCGGTGTCAGCTGTAGGTGAGGACGGGGAGACGCTGCAGTCATTCTTTTCGAATGCTACAGCGCCTTCTCCCGTGGGGGACAACATGACAGAGGACTTTCGAATGGCTGAGGACGCTTATCAGGGCTAAGGGCGCAACTACAAAATCTGCTCGGCGACCTCGATTCTCAACAGGCTCCGCACATTTTCGATCTGATTAGCTATGGTCGCCACCGACGAACCGGCATATAACAATCCCACTGCAACATCATCAAGAGTCGTTATGAGCGATCCGGAATCGCCTGGTGAAGACATCGCAGAGAGAATTATCTGATCTCTAAAGCGAGCTGTGCGGCCACCTCCGTAGCCAACGTCCACCGTAGCATTGACGGCGGTGATTCGTCCGGTCGTAAAGTTAGTGGTCCGCCCGGTCTTCTTGACCAGAGTTCCAACAGTAACAGCTGCCTTCTGACGCCATCCTCTCGCTCTGCCGCTCCAGTAAATTTCGCGATTGAGGTCCTGGAAATTGCCTTCGGCAATCGCGGCATCAACCAGGTTATTGTGGTTCGCCAGCGGCACAGCGGGCGCAAAGGTGATCGGTATGTACTCGCTCAACGTGGCTATGCGGTCGGCGGGGTCAACTCCTCCATCAAATGGACCGGGCTGCAGAATCGCATCGCCCGGTGTTCCCGCGTTGCTATTCGCCAGCACATGATTGTTGCTCAGGATATAAAATTTTGGCGGAACACCGATGCCATGCGCGGGCGGGTTGGTCGATCCGCCAGGGAGAATCTTGTAGACGCAGGTGGCAATTGTCCCCGCGGTAATATTTTTGTGACCCACGCTATATCCGCCCCTTGCCGGTCGCTGACGAGCAGTGAGAGCAAAAGCTCCCTGACAAGCGACGACAAGATTCTCACGGGGAGGCGGCTCGCTCGGCTCGCCATTGCCAGGCATAGCGAATGGATATCCGATCTCAATGACATCGGTTTGCGTCTCCTGATATTTCGCTGGGACCAGGTCTCTCTTCGGAAGTGCATCTTTTGGTAATTTGTGAGTGACAAGCACCATAATGGCCGGCTCACCTGTTGGTTCTCCACTCTTCCACTTGACGCCGGCGCCCACACCGATGACGTTGGCACGCGGCATCATCTCATCGACAGCCGAATCAAGCGCTTTGTCCAAACTCTTTGCCGCGGACGCGGAAAGAACCATCTTGTTCTCATCAAGCTTCATTCATTTCTCCTCAACGTTACACCACGTTAGCCATCAGTTTTTTTGTGCCGTGGGCACTCCGATCTCTTCCACATCAGTCTCAAACTGATCAAGCTTTTTTGGGACGATTTCATAGGGTTTGAGATCAGATTCAGGCACCTTGTGCGTCACAAAAACCTTGATGACGGGTTTTCCAGTTTTTTCGCCTATACCCACACCGACTACGTTGGGTAAATTCATCAAATCGGTCTCGTGTTTTTCTTTTACGCGATTAATATTCACAGCATCCACCTTTCTTGACATGCTGTGACTTCCAGTGACATACCGAAGCCTTGCATGTGTTAAAGATGTCAAAGTCGTAGGCATATTACTACGCCCCCTGATTATGATATATTTTTTTGGCCAGATTCGTTAGGGGGATATTCCTGTGCAACCCACAGCAAGACTTATCATTGACTACAAATTTCACAGATTTAGGTCGGAGACATAGAGGTATCTCATGGGTAGTTACCTGACAGTTTGCCTGGTCTGTATCTTGGCCTTCTTTCCATACGGCGTATGCGGAGGACCCGGAGAGACCCCAATTACATCACAAGATAAACCTCCTACCGAAGAAGATAGGTTGGCTGAGAAACTGGCTGCAGCAGAATCCAATCAGCAACGACGATCTATCCTTGCAGAAAATGCGCAGATTATCTCACCGAAGCTGGTGGAGTCTTTACTCATACAAGGCCGGCAATTCAGAGCGAAATTTAACCTCATGAAGGCAGGAGAAATTTTTCGACTCTCTATTGGACTGTCACAACAAATCGATGACCAGAAAGGAATGGCTTATGCTCTCAACCAACTCGGCGCAATCTCTCGTGAGTCCGAAGATTTCGACCTGGCTCTCGGCTTCCACCAGCAGAGCCTGAGGATTTTTGAGGCGCTCGAAGACAATTCCGGTTTGGCGGAAACACACAGTCTGCTTGCATTACTTCACTATCGGCAAGAGAGCTATCGGGAGGCTCTTCAACACCATCAGGAAAATCTTCGATTACGATCATTACTTAATCAGCAACGGAGCGTGGCGGTGTCACATTACAACATCGGCACCGTGTATCAGGCGATGGAGTTATACGATCTTGCTTTAAAGAGCTATCAACTCTCTTTGAGCATCTGTCAGGAATTGAGAGAGCCTGATCAGACTCTCGTCGCCGACATTCTGATCCGGATGGGTAACGTTTATTACGCGAAAGATGATTTCGACCAGGCTATTATAAACTTCGAGCGCAGCCTGACAATTTATCGCCAGCTGGGGAATTCGAAAATGGTGCCGGCCGTGCTGGAGAATATTGGCCTGGCGTATCAAAGCTCTGGTCGTTATCGAGAAGCGATACCGCCCTGTCAGGAAAGTTTGGAGATTCAGGAGAAGAATACTAATCGTTCTGGAATTTCCCGGGCCCAGCGAGTTCTAGCTCTGGCTCATAGCGCATTGGGTGATCATTCACTGGCGATTGAAGAAGTTGAGAAGGCTATTAACGCCGCGAGGGACTCCAAGGATCGGGTTGTTCTTCGTGAAGCGCTGAAGGCCGCGGGAACTGTCTTTCGTGCCTCAGGTCAAACCGATAAGGCGCGCAACGTTCTTGATTCATCGATCGAGATCATCGAGAAGATGGGAGCGAAAGTCCCAGTCAGCGGCGAAGTGGCTCCGAAATCGATGACCTACCAATACTCGCCCTATACTCTGATGGTCGAATTATCAATCGAGCAGAATCAATTGGAAGACGCGATTAATTATGCCGAGCAAATCAAAGCGCGTCATCTCCTGGATCAGCTTCACGATAGCAATATCAATCTCAATGAATCCACCTCGCAAGCAGACCGACAAGCAGGCAAAAAATTCGTCGATCTGCTCGTCTCTCTTGAAATGCAGATGGCGCGCGAAGAATACAGCCCGCAACGTGACGATGCGCATCTGACTGAGCTTAAATCACAATTACAGCAGAGTTCAGTCGATCTAAAAGCACTTCAGGCGAGACAGAATGCAGAGATTGAAGAACACGTCAGAAGGCGCATTAAGGAGAAGAGACTGACCATCCAGGACTTGAGCGAGCTAATTCCGGACGAGCGAACCGCTCTCTTGCAGTATTCGTGCACGAATGAGCAATTGTCTCTGCTTATCGCGACAAAATCTTCGGGGGCCGTGAGTTTAAAAGGCTATTCACTGAAACTCAGAATAAAAGATATCTCCGCCGGAGTAGATCAGTTGCGGCAGTTAATTGCCGACCTTGATCAGAGCAGTGATTTGCCACGAGTTGCGAGTGTGTGGCACGCAAAATTGCTGAAAGATGCACAGTCTCAATTACAGGGAAAACGCACGCTTATCATTGTTCCCGACGGGCCGCTCTGGGAGATGCCGTTTCAGGCTCTCAAGACGCCGGAAGGCCGCTATTTACTTCAGGACTATGCGATCTTCTATGCCCCTTCATTCAGCGTGCTGCGCGAAATGAAGAAGATGCACGCGAAGTACCGGTCGACATCCTCGTCTCGTAATCTGCTGGCATTTGGCAATCCGGCGCTTGGTCAGAGCGGTAAGGTCGCAATGCCGGGAGCGCTCATGGAAGAGACACTTTCATTGCTTCCTGATGCGGAAAAACAGGTCAATCAAATTCGTCATCTCTATGGTTTGCAGAGGAGCAAAGTGTTCACTGGAAATCTCGCAACTGAAGAGCAATTCAAAGCGTTGGCGCCTCAATTCAAGATCCTGCATCTCGCTGCGCACGGAGTTTTCAACGAACGTGATCCGATGCGCTCGAACATCGTTATGTCACAGACCAACAAGGAGAGGAAAGAGGACGGATTGCTCGAGGCGCGGGAGATTTTAAAACTCAAGCTGCATGCTGATCTGGCCGTCTTGTCGGCGTGCGAAACAGCTCGCGGTCAGCTGCGCGCTGGCGAGGGGCTGATAGGATTGCCCTGGGCTCTCTTTATCGCCGGATGTCCGGCAACGGTCGTCAGCCAGTGGAAAGTCCCTTCCGACAGTACCGCTGATTTAATGGTGGCCTTCCACCAGCGCCTCAATCAGAAAAACACCCGCGTCTCAAAAGCTGATGCTTTACGGAGAGCCGCGCTCTCATTGCTCGAGAAAAAAGAGTACAGCCATCCCTTTTACTGGGCAGGCTTCGTGGTCGTTGGAAGCGGCTATTGATCCTAATTCGCTATTTTAGTTTGTTTCGTGTTCTCCTTACCTCTTCCAGCAAATGTTTCGCAATTAACGACTGAGGATTTGCTTTTAAATATGCTTCCAGCTTAATTTCAGCTTCTTCAAGCAACCCAGCTTCAGCATATCGCAGTCCCAGGGCCAGATCTTTAAGTGCATCGGAACTGCCACGATATCGCTTCTCGGCTTCGACAATCTGACTCAGTATTTTCTCACTAAGAACGAAAAAATTTGCGTATTTCTGATTATGGAATAACGCATAGACGGGTTTCGCCTGAGTCGACGCAATGACCTGCCAGCGATAATGGTATCCGCGCTTGAGCGGGGCATCGAATCGCCATTCTGTGGTTGTTAAATCGGTTCTGCTCATTTCATCGCCCGGCAGATCCTGATTGATCACGTTAATGCGGTAACTTATCGCACCATCGAGAGGCTTCCATTTAAATGATGGCTGAACTTCACGGATCACTCGCGCAGCGGGGCTTACCATTTCAAACGAAGACTCTTTTGTAGCGCCCATTAGAACCATTTCCCTGCTTTGAAGCTGTGCAATTACTGGTGCGACCATTATCTTTTGAGATTCGATCGCTCTCTTGATAAACCTCTGATCATCGGGATGAAGCTCATCTAGCCGCGCCAACTCACCGAGATCGAGGGCTATTTTTTCCGTTTTTCCCGTCCTATCAGTAATAGCGGGTGTTGGCGAAGTTCCCAGCTTCTGATCGGAGAGAGCAGGGACCTGTGAAGACCTCGCATTTAAATCGTCACGATCCTTCGAACCAATCGATGAATCACCAGTTTTTTGCAGGGTTATTCTGCTAATGATCAAGGCCGGAATGGCCAGTGTCAGCATCAGGATCACTAACGCCCTTGCGGCTCGCATCAGAGGGGGTTGTTCGAATATCTGCCAGAAATTCTTTATACCATCAAGGAGGGCCGCCCAGATCGAGATTCCGGCACTCTGTCCAGTGCTCAGTTGTTTTGCGAAATCATGCAAATCTCTCACTTCAGTCAGGCAATCAGCACACCACGACAAATGGCTTTCGATTATCTCTCTCTCAATCTGACCGATCCTTCCTGAAATGTAAGCTGAAAGTTGATCATCGCTCAAATGTCCGACTTCGTCATCAACCGCTGAGATCAATTCCTCTTCTAACGATGAGGCGACAGATTGCAGGCATGCTTCATCGCCAAGCTTTTCACGGCACGCCTGACAATCACTCAGGTGTTTGTCTGCACGCAGGAGATCAGCAGCAGAAAGCAATCTCTGTCGGTAGTCTTCGAGGAATTCGTTGGAAAAGTGCTCGGCCATAATTCCCTGTTCACTAAATCAAGATGCTAATCAGAGCAATTTATTACCACTATGCTCAAAATCTTTTTCCCTAAATCGGCGGCTGAATGTAAACAAAGAAGTTAATAAACACGCTTATTTAATTTGCTCCAAAGCCCGCATGCGTCGCGACAGTCGTTCACGAGCGGCCTTTCTGAGATTGATCACCTTCTGTCGCTCCACTCCAATCAACTTGCCAATATCTGCATCGCTCAACGGCAATTTCGACCAACTTTCGGCCAACCTTACCGCAGGAAATTCCAAGACCTCGGCGATCTGATGAAGCGATGCGACGCCGCAACCAGGAAGCAGTGTAATCAAACCCTCGCCCTTTGCATCCCGCAGCCCCAATAAGAGGGCTTTACGTTGATTGAGCGGCAACTCAGTAATCTCACTCCACAACCTTTTCAGGTAAAACCGCTGATCCACTCGTTCCATCCCGGTCCTCGGTCCGAGACGGAGACCATTCAAATGGTCCTTATCCTTTTCCCCTTCATTGTTAAGCTTCTGTGGCGATTCTTTAATTCCCTTCAGTTCCGAGATGAATGCCACCAATTCCTCAAATTCAACCGGATGTCCAAGCCATCCAAATAGGGCAATAACTACCTGTCTTAGCCCCAAGGTATTGACCGGCTTATCTGCCAAAACATTTTTCGCGAAACCCTGAGGGTCATTCTGCAGATCTGTCCATTTCTCAGTGCGGCGGACTTGCACCGAGCTTCTATTCCATCCGACCAACCCACAAAACAAATACTGCCCCTCTTCCAACGCAGTGAATTCCGGTTGAGTTGAGATCAAATAGCGTAATTGATTTTTCAACCGATGGCGCAATGGATATCTGGCGCGTAAATGTTTGTTACATCTGTTGAAGGTGACAACCGCAAGGAATTTCTGGAAATTGGCAATAGCGTAGTCATTGGGGTTCTTCTGGAGAGCCTTCAGGCGGGTGAGGATTTGAACGATTACTTCGCTGAGAATGTCTTCGGCATCCTGTGACTGCACTCTTTCATCGTTCTTGTAAAAAGTCGCATTCAATTTCTTTGCGACAATCGTCCGGATCAAAGGCTCAGCATGATCTTTAATGAGACATTCAAGCAGTTTTGCAGTCTTCAACTCATCCGCGCCCAACAGCGGCAGAAGAAGCTCGTCCATACCGATCCGTTGCATCCGTGTCGACCCGTAATTTAACCGCTACATCCACATTTACGAAGTCATATCTTGACGTACCCCTAAGTCTGCTGGACGGCCTGCGCGAGCCTGGTCAAAGAAGACTTCGCGTCGCCATACAACATCCCAGTATTTGTTTTGTAAAACAGAGGGTTTTCAAGTCCCGAAAATCCTTTGCCTTTTCCGCGCTTGAGCACGACGACCGATTGCGCTCTGTCAACCTCGATAATCGGCATCCCGGCAATCGGACTCTTCGGGTTATCACGCGCATCAGGATTGACTACATCGTTGGCGCCAATCACCACAGCAACATCTGTCGCATTCATCTCGGGATTGATCTGTTCCATCTCATAGAGCGATGAGTATGGCACGTTCGCTTCAGCCAGTAAGACGTTCATATGGCCTGGCATACGACCTGCCACCGGATGAATCGCATATTTGACGATAACACCGCGATGCTCGAGCACATCGGCGAGTTCTCGCACGGCGTGCTGCGCCTGCGCAGTCGCCATCCCATATCCAGGCACAAAAACCACCTGGCGCGCATATGCCAGCTGAACAGCCACATCGTCTGGGGCAACTTCGCGCATGACACCTTCGATCAGTGCGCCAGTATCAGTCGCTGGTGCGCCGAACGCGCCGAAGAGAACATTGGTAATGGAACGGTTCATCGCCCGGCACATCAGGATTGAAAGGATGAATCCCGAAAAACCATCCAATGTGCCGGCAATGATCAAGACGTTATTGCCAATGGCGAAGCCTGTCGCCGCAGAGGCTAATCCTGCGTACGAGTTCATCAAGGACATGACGACAGGCATATCGGCTGACCCGATCGGCATTACCAGGAGCACACCGAAGAGGAACGATAATCCGACCATGACATAGAACAAAGAGCTTGCCGTGGGCACAAAAATCAGATAGATGAAGATCCCCGCCGCCAGAGCAAAGAGAGAGATGTTGATGATATTCTGTCCCTTGTAGGTAAACGGTGTACCGCGCATCATTTCCTGCAGCTTGGCAAACGCGATCAGACTCCCGGTCACTGTCAGACTGCCAAAGAGGACCTCAAAACCGAGAGCAGTCATCTTGTAGGCAGGCAGAGTCTCACCCAGATCCACAGCGTGACGGTAGTATTCCGAAATTCCGACGAGCGATGCGGCGAGCGCGCCAAAAGCGTGTGAGAGCGCGGTTCGCTGAGGCATCGCAGTCATCGGCATCCAGATGGACATCGCTGCGCCAATCAAGCTGCCAATGATCATGCCGATGATGATAAGTTCGTAGCTCAGTATTTCATGGTGCAGCAGTGTCCCGACAATTGCTGCAAGCATGCCCGCGGCGGCCAGATTCATACCGCGCCGCGCCGTTTTTGGATTGCTCAAACCTTTGAGACCGAAGACGAAGAGTACCGAGGCAAGCAGGTAGGTCAATTCGATGAAGTAGCCGTCTTTCATTGATGCTTCTCCTCTTTCGCGCCCGAATCCCTTCCGCCACCGATCTTTTCCTTGAACATCTTAAGCATGCGGTCAGTGATCATAAATCCGCCGACGACGTTGATCATCGCTGAGGTGACAGCGATGAGTCCGAGGGTCTTAGCCACATTGTTGTGCTGTGCCCCGGCAGTTACGATCGCTCCGACCACGGAAATTGCCGAAATGGCGTTGGTGGCTGACATGAGCGGTGTGTGTAACAGAGGCGGGACACGGGAGATAACCTGATAGCCTAAGAACGCGGCCAGCGCGAAGACATAAAGCGAAGAGATCAAGATTTCTGAACTCATGGTAGATCTTACTCCTCTGCAACTACTGGGAGCGCTTGCGCTCCCAGTGGTTGTCATTGTTTCTGGGCGTCGTCATGAACGACATGAACGACTCCTTAAAAATAGTTCGCAGTTCGCAGTTCGCAGCCTAAACTTCGCAATTTTCATTTTCTTACTGCGAACTGCGAACTGCGAACTATTTCAGCTGCTCAAAGCGGCGCTCAACGCAGCTTGAACGCGAGGGTGTTTCGCCTCGCTCTGATGCACAGCGCAGGAAGGCCCGATGATGTCATCGTTAAAATCAAGATTTAGCTCTCCGTCGCTGACCATCAGACTAAGGAATGAAAAGACATTGCGCGAATAGAGCTGGCTGGCGTGCACCGGAACTGTCGCAGCGAGATTAAGGGGAGTCATAATCGTCACGCCATCACGATCGATCGTCTCGCCCGGCTTGGCAACAGCGCAATTGCCCCCGGTTGATCCCGCGAGATCGACGATCACTGAGCCACGCTTCATCCCGGAAACAGCTTCTTCGGTGATAAGCAGAGGAGCGCGTTTGCCCGGGACCTGAGCAGAGGTGATGATGCAATCAGTCTGCCTGGCCTGTTTTGCAATCAGCTCGCGGCTGCGTTCCATCACCTCTTCCGTCACTTCACGCGCATAACCACCGGCGTCTTCCGTTTGTAGGCCCCCTAGATCGACTTCAAGGAACTTTGCGCCGAGCGAACGCACGGCTTCACCTGCCGCCGCGCGCACATCGAATCCTTCAACAACGGCACCCAGCCGCCGCGCGGTTGCGATTGCCTGCAACCCGGCGACGCCTGCACCCAGGATAAGCACCTTCGCCGGAGGCACAGTGCCCGCCGCTGTCGTCAGCATCGGAAACATCCGTGGGACGTAGGTAGCAGCCACCAAGACCGCTTTGTAACCGACGATTGTCGCCATTGAAGAGAGCGCATCCATTGACTGTGCGCGAGTGGTGCGTGGGATCAATTCCATAGCGAAAGCAGTCACGCCTCGATCAAGAAGCGGCATCAGTTTTTCCGGCTCATCCAGCGGCCGCAGAAACCCAATCAAAACTGCACCCTTCTTCATTCGCGCGATAGCGTCCTCTGATGGACGATTGACTGCGACCAGCACGTCTGCCGATTCGAGCAACGCTGCGCGATCATTCGAAATGGCCGCGCCGGCCGCTTGATAATCAGCATCATTCGCACCCGAATCAACGCCTGCGCCGCTTTCAATAATCACGGTGGCTTTCATGCCAACCAGTTTCTTGATCGATTCGGGGATGAGCGCAACACGCAATTCGTCTTGCTCTGTTTCCTTGAGTACTGTGATCTGCATCTTTTTCGTCTTGTTTAGTCCGGCTCACCCGCTCACGCGGGCAGAGCTGAAAGATTATCGACCCTCTGCAAATTTCTTGAATTGAGTCATGAGTTTTTTGATTCGCTTCCTGATCGTTCCTCTCATGAGGGGTGAGAGAAGCTTCCATGTAAAACCATAAAAGCTGATCTCGCAATCCATCACCCATTTTGTTTTGCTGGCACCCAGACTGAAGAACTTGTTGCTGACTTTGTTGGCAGCCTGCGATGTTAAATAGATGCAGGAAAATTCGGTTGGTTCATTCCAACTGGTGATGGTTTCAGTCATGGCAATCTCGCGACCCTTCTCCTCGTAGATGAGTATGGAACCGGCTCCGGCCTCTCGATGTCTGCCAGCCTGGCGTTCGTACTTTTTCAATGTCGGTTGCCATTTTTTTAAATTTTCCGGATTACCAAAAATTTTCCAAACATCATCCCTTTTTCTATTGATGATGATCTCGTTCCCGATTTTCATGGTTGCTTCTCCTGTGAAGACTTGGCCAATTGTTTGTCATCACCAACAATTTGTGAGGAAATCACGGGAAGCATAGTTTTGAAAACGGGCGCAGTATAATGATGGTCTAGGGCTGATGCAAATGGGATTTGAAATTTCCTGGTGCAAACGGATTTCGTTTGTTTCGTATTCTCTCTTCATTTTCTTCCTCCCAAAATCTCAGCGCTCTTGATCAGGAAGCCCTCAAGTCGTAGAATCACTTTGCCTATCCGGACAGGTTGCACTTAAGTGGACGGCCTCTCGGAGGCCGGAGTTCCTACACCTTCAATGCCCGCGAGGGCCGAAACGAGGAGGTGGCATATAGAAATAGACTCACAATTTGATTCGCTTTCACTGGCGCATTCCTGCGCCATATGATCGCATCTCCTGATGCGATGCTGGGTAATGAGCTTCAGCGTGCGCAGGCAAATCGCGATGCCTGCGCACGCAAGCTAGCAGGCAAGTCAGCCGATCCCACCAACCCCCACTAACTGACGATGCATCTATGCCCATTCAATGACCCAGCAGGTCTTTTAAGGCCGGCCTGAGCATCTGGTAAGTGAACTCGTATCCTGATTCCAATGCAACTCGGGGAACAACTCTTTGGCTGCTCAAAACGACTTCTGCCATCTCGCCCATCAAAATTTTTAATGCCAGTTCCGGGACTGGGAAGAAGACCGGCCGGTTTAACACGTTTGCCAATACTTCTGTGAACTCTTTATTATTGACAATTCCGGGAGCTACTCCATTGATCGGCCCACTCAGTTCCGGTGTGAGCAACGCGTGTCTGAAAATCCCGACTATATCGTCGATATGAATCCAGGGAAACCACTGTCTTCCGCTTCCAAGTCGCCCGCCAATCCCCAGTTTGAAAGGCAACAGCATTTTTTCAAGAGCGCCGCCGTTCGGACTCAGCACCACCCCTGTTCTTACCAGTGAGACTCTTAATCCAAATTCCCGGGCACGTAAGGCCTCTCGCTCCCACTGCTCACTCACTTCACAGAGAAAGCCTTCTCCATTGGCAGATCGTTCATCTATCTGCTCGTCACCGCGATCACCATAAAACCCTACTGCCGATGCACTCACCATTACCTTTGGGCGATCAGCCAGGTCTATCAAACCATCAACCAGATGTCGCGTTCCCCTCACGCGAGAGTCGCGAATTCGTCTCTTTTGCTCATCAGTCCAGCGCGATGCTGCAACCGATTCACCCGCGAGATGTATGACTGCCTCAACCCCGTCCCAGACTTCGGCTGATGGAGGACCATGTTCCGGATTCCAGCCAAAAACCCTCCCTTCACTCAGAAATCGTGCGCTCTCCGGACGGCGCGAGAGCACAACAATCTGGTGGCCTTCGCTGGCAAGTCGCTGACAAATGGCCCTACCAATCAACCCTGTTGCGCCTGTAACCAGAAGCTTCATAAGCAAAATCCCTTTGAAACTATCGTCCTAGATTTTTAAGATTTATTCACAAAATCCTGCACACAATCTGTATTTGTTCAAGTCAGATTCCGACAAATCCGAGATTTCGATAGATACTGTTGTAATGCCTAAGTAAGTGGTGGCAATTCACCACGGATTGACACGGATGCGACGGATGAGCGCGGATTAAATCCGTGAAAATCCGTCGCATCCGTGTCAATCCGTGGTGAATTGCC
>JAKEHZ010000249.1 GCA_022614735.1 Acidobacteriota bacterium
ACCACTTCACCCGTTTACTATCATATTCGACGATTCATTGGAATACTCTTTTTACATGGCTCTGATTTTTCTGTCACTACGCTCCCTTACCGAAAGGACACCGCATTCTCACTTGGACTTTATCAAAGCGGCGCACGAATGAAACTCACCCACTAAACGAAAATAAATTTACCTGAAATAGGCAAAATCCTCTCCGTTTTACGTCCTTATTAATAGGGGGTAAATAAATGCATACATCAGCAGGAGATTGAAATTGACCAAAGCTCAATCTGGAGGAAACTGATGCCTGATAAAAATGCACAACCGCCGGACAATTTAAATTCTGAAAGTCTGATTGATCTCCTGCCGTTCATCCCAAGCACAGTTCGCCAGGCTTGCCATGTTTACGGGCATAATCCCAGCCAGGATGAGGTTGCTGATCTTTCCCAGTCTATAGTCCTGTTGCTGATAGATGACAACTATCGACGATTACGATCATTCAATCATCGGTCTTCGTTGAAAACCTGGCTGCAGACAGTGATCTATCACTATGTGCTCCATTACCTTCGGAGACAGAAATGTACTGTAAATATCGAGGATATGGCGCCTGACGAGCTCGCACATCAACCTGACCAGGAGGAGAAGTTCTTATTTGAAGAGAGGCGGGAATTGCTTGACGTAGTTGTCAGTATGCTGACGGAGCGGGAACGGGAGTTGTGGGATCTTCTAAGCGGCGGTTTGAGTGATGAGGAGATAGCAAAGCAGATGATGATCAAAGTTAGGTCGGTACAAAGGAAAAAGTATGCCTTGCTTAATAAGATTAGGGGTTTCATTGCACGCTGGGGAGGGGTAGGTTTGTAGCAAGCTTGGAAGTTTTGAGGTTTTGAAAAAAATGTTTTGCGGACGATCAACATTTTATTCTGAGATGTCTCTATATAGCATGGGGGGATCGTAATGCAGGCGAGAATTACGCCAGATATGACGTGCGACACACAGAGTGGACTATCGATCGACAGTTTACTCAAGAAGCTCCCAGTACCCCCCAACGGCTTTTTCGTTTCTACGAACAAGACCATTCAGGCGATCAAATGCTCTTGCCAGCCTGTGGGGTGTCCACCGTGCGAACAAGGATGATTTTCAAAATTTTCTACTGACAAGCCCGAGTTTCTGTGCTAAAGCGCTTTTACAGTGATGGTACCCGACTCGGCAAATACTAGTTAAGTACTCTCCCCAATTCAACATCAAATATAGAGCATATTGCCCCATTAAATCATTATCGCTCTTCCCCTAGGCGTTAACCCATCCCTGATGATGTTATTTAACAAGCTTACTATCGTTTGACAGCAAAGTAGCTGTTAGTGGTCGTAGTGTCTTCAAACATTGGCGAGTCTTATACGTCTTCGTATCGTGCGGATTCGCTCGCCTTCTCGGCAATTTTCTTCCACCGTAAGGAGACCGTCATGACTAAGCTCCGCCCATTGTCCGTTTCCATTAAGTCAATCAAGGGAGCCAGACTATTAGCTGTGCTCATCGTCCCGTTTCTTTTCTCACAAATATTCCAGCCGGCAGGGGAAGGCCGAAATTTGAAACGAATATCGGGTGCTAATACCAGCGCCTTTGCGCGCCAGCAGTCTACAAACTGCCCCACCTGCAAGCCGCCAAGCACAGACCACTATCTCAATTTCGCCTATTTCACTGAGGCTGAAGACATGACCTCAATGCTCACTCTTAACAATAATAAGAATGAAGCGACTGACGTCAAGATCACCATATTTAACAGCAAAGGTGAGCCCTTTCGATTAGCTCCCATAAGCTTGGCGAGCCAGCAAGTGAGTCGGTTTAGCATGCGCGAGTTGACGAAGGATGCGCGTGGAGATTTTAAATCCGGCAATATTCAGGTCTTCTATCATGGGCCCGCGATGGGTGTCACCGGCCAGGTTAGTATAACCTCAATCAAAGATCGTCTCTCTTTCGAATCGAGCCCGACCGAGGCGATGATGTTTGCCTCCACAACGCTCGATGGGATCGTCTGGGTTCCGGATGAGAAAACGAAGGCTAGTGTCGCCCTCACCAACACTGCCTCCTCTCCCATCACAGTGACAGCCAGCTCCGGGCGGAGTTCTCAAGGGCGGCAAAAAGCCCTCACCCTGGGCCCCCGTGAGACACAGGTGCTAGAGCTCAGAGAGTTTGTTGAGGTCCGCAAAGATGAGGGGGCTGCCGCATTGGTGATTCTCACGCACAGCGGCGCGGCTGGTGATCTGATTACGACGGGTTTCGCGCTCAATGACAAGACGGGGTTTGCTTGCAGCGTTAATTTCGTGGACCGTTCGAGAACGAAGTCGAATCGTCTGGCCGGCGCACATCTGAGGTTTGGCCCTGCGCATCCTGAAGAAGGATTCCCTTCCGGGACGACCTTTCAATCGACACTGGTGATCGCCAATGCTGGCTCTCTACCGACCGAGGTGAAAATTGCGGTAGACTACACGGTCAATACTGTTGCGCGCAGAGTAGAGTTAACGCCAATCACCCTGGCGGCACAGGAAATCAAGCAGATAGACCTCGCCCAGGAGGTGCTACGACGGGGCGTGGTTGGCTTCGTAGATAATGCCGGTGTAGATATTTACTACACTGGCGCGGCAGGCTCGGTGCTCGGGCGACTAACCAGTATTGATACGACCGGAGATTTCTCTTTCGAGGTACCGATCAAAGACCCTCTCGCAGGAATGAACCGGGTGGGCGGAAGCTATCCGTGGCGGCTCGACCAAGGCTACAACACAGTTCTGCATCTGAAGAATACGATTGATAAGGAAGTCAGTGCGATCGTGCAGGTTAGGTATAAAGGCGGGACTTACAATCCAAAGCTGATCAAGCTCGCCCCCTATCAGACTGTGGCGCTCGACATCCGGAGGATGAAAGATGAGCAGCAGAAAGATATTCGTGGAGGGGTGATGCCAAAAGATGCGACCAGCGGGCAGGTGGTCTGGTATGAACAGACAGTAGGTTCCCTAATAGGGCGCGCTGAGGTCATTAACGTTGGGATTGGTGTTGCCGGCAGTTTCAGTTGCCCCACTGGATGCCCGTGTCCGCCCAATCACTCCTCGACTTATATGAGTCCTTCAAGCTTAACATCTGTAGTGAATGACGTGGGCTCGCCATTTCTGCCGATGGAGATGAGACAGAGTTGCGACGGGGTGCCATTCGGTCCCTACGATATGTCCTTCCAGAGCACTTGGTCTTCAACTAATACTAATGTGGCCACGACCCAAGGTGCGGTCGTGACCTGCGTGGGGATAGGGAGTGCCGGCATTCAAGCGAACTATCCATATACCTATTTTTATTATGATTTTTCCTTAGAGTACTGTTTTGAGCTGTCCAATTCTGATACCGCTCAAGGCACTCTTCAGGTGGTCGATTTCACTCTTACATTTAGTCAAAATGACATTTATCCAACTGGTACTGGCGGAAGCTCTACCTCAACAGTGACAGTACAGACAAATCCAGCTACTCAGGGCCTCAGTGTAAATCTGTCTCTGAACGAGATCATAGGTTCTGGAGGACATGTTAATCATAGTGGCACTCGCCCAGTTGGCACGCTCAGCGCAACTCAAGGAACAACTGGGTCAGGTGGAGCGTTTCAGGCAACGTACACTTCATCTATTTTCGGAGGAGCAGTGACGATTTTCGCCAGTGTTGCAACTACGAACGTCAATAAATCAGAGATAATGAGAGTTGGAGTGCCAAGCTTATCTTCACTTGGGGCAGGAAACTATTACACCTTAACAGGAGCTTTACCACAGCATCCAGTTAATCATTATGGCACAAACATGGCTATCACTAACCTCCCGCTGATTGCAAGTGATTACAGAGCTGCATACCCGACCGCAGCCAATCTCCCTTACAATGATATTAGTCTGATCAATGGCGGGAAATTTGAGATTCCCGGAAACTGGAGTGCGACTGCCGACCATCAGGAGCATCGAATGGGAAGAAATTGTGATATTAATTATGGATCGGGACAAGCAATTGCAACCGTTGAGCAGCAAGCAACATTTGAGAGTATCTTAGTGTTTCGCAACTCAAGCAATTACCTTAAGCACGTCACTGCCCCTCTCCACTACCATACGAGGTTTGATCAATGAGGCTATTGGTATTATTTACGTTGATCGGATTATTGTTGGGCCTACAGCGCCCGCCATCTCAAAAACTCTATCGCTTGCCGTTTCAAAAAAAGAAGATTCAACTTGAGGCTCCAACCAGTTACGCAAAACGGTACAAAGGTATCGATCCTAAAAGTGGCCAGGAGATTTATTATGATCCCAAACCACGGGTAGATTTGCTGGAGTCCAAGTCAGGAAAATACTCTCTGAAGTGGATTGGGTACAATGGTGGGGAACTGACGGTCGTATATCAACGACCTGATGTAATAGATGCGGTCGTCAGTGCTTCAGTATCTACGCCAGCACCAAATCAACACCTTTATCTTTACTGGATCGAGAATCGAGCGTCTAGCGGACAAGATTTGGGTAGTTTCGCACTCCAACATTATGCCGCTGACGTGAAGACATTTAAAACTAATCATATTTATATCGGGCCAATGTCAAACAATAAAGTGATGAGGGATGGCACTTGGATCGGTTTTGGAATCCTGCCGATGTTTAAGCCTCAAGTGGCTCCGGGGCAAGGCATAGAATTTAGACTACAGTCGTCCGCGCCGCCAGGATTGGTTGAATGCCGAATACGTGGCCAACAGTTGGTGATGATAGGGATGGGCGAGGACATGCCTCAAGAGTTAGAAAACATTTTGCCTGGATATGAGGCTTGGCCAAGCAGCTATACAATTGGCCCAGTAGACAAGTTAAAAGGTATCTCACGGCAAGAACAAATTTCTTATTTGCTCAAAGTCCTGCCACAATGTAAACAGCAAGGCTGGATGACAGTCCAGATCTTAAGGGCTTATGAGCAGTTGCTGAAACAGAAAAATCTGCAAGGCATTTTTACGCGCATTGCCAATGATCTCAAAACCAATTCCATCACAACGGAAGTCTTCGGGATGATTGAGGGAATGAAGATATGACAATGGGCTGGAAACGGTATGGAGACAGCTTCCGACGAGCTAAGCACTTTATTCGTAATAGAATTTCTCGAAACTATATTTCTGCGCGAGACTGTATCATGATTGAGAGTATTAATAGAGTATTAATATGGTGTAAATTGCGAAAACATGGTCATTTTCCCTCTAGCCAGCTGATTTTCACAAACTTTATGGTTGGAGGATATTTCCTCTCAAAAGCGCCTTCTGGCAATCTCAATGGCTGGCAAGTTGAGTTAACTGGCATGGCACTGGAGTTTGCGGCGGTTATGGTCGAGACGCCGAAACTTTAGGAGATGATAAATGATACTTACGCTAAGGCTCGCGTCCAGTCTTTTGTCGGTCTTCTTATTCTTTCAGCCAGCGGCGCGGCAATGGAAGGAATACATATCCCGCGAGGGGAAGTTCACCGTCATGCTTCCGGGAGAACCCACGACCGTATCCATGCGGATGGGCGAGGAATCACCTTCATCTGTCACCTACATCACCGATCTGCGGACTCCTGCGGCCGCCTATATACTCGGGTACTTCGATATTCCAGACCCGGTGACTGAGTCAGGAATGATCGATCAACTTCTGGATGATACGCGGGACAGAATAATCAAGATCTACTCGCTGAAGCCGCAGAGTGAGACTAAAAAAACGTGGATGGAATTCCCCGGCCGGTCAATGATGATGAAGACGTATGATGGAAAGCCATTTCTATTAAGAATCTACCTGGTTAAACAGCGAGTCTACTATCTTTCAGTTACTCTGCTTCTCAATCAGGAAGAATCGAGTGAGGCTAAAGGATTCTTCGAATCCTTCAAGCCGACGCCTCTGACCGATGAGGAGATCAAAAATGTGGCGAGCTTCTCTCAAGCTGAAAATAATAAGGCACTAGTTCATAAGATCAGGGTTTCGGAAAATGTGGCGGATGGTTCTGCGACTACGAAAGTGCAACCTGTATATCCTGCAGAAGCAAAAGCGGCTGGCATAACCGGATTGATCAAGGTGCGCGTATTGATCTCAGAGGATGGTCAGGTGATCGAAGCAGAGGCCGTCAGCGGTCCAGAACAACTACAAGATGCGGCGCTGAAAGCAGCCAACCAATGGAGATTCAAACCGACACTCTTGAGCAATTACCCGGTAAAAGTGGAAGTTGTACTGTCATTCAATTTCAGGCTGGATAAATGATTGTTAAAGGAGCAGTTATTCAGAGACGGGAGTTCTACTGGTCGAGAGATGGGTTCTTGCGCGCTTGCGACATCGCCGGTTCTTCTCGCTCCTGTAACTCAATAAGCCATTCGCCTCCTGCTCAATGATCTCAATGACCGTCCTTTCAAAAAGCTCCCGGGTTCGCGCCGCTCTCAGTTCGAGGCGCTTGATCGGCCGGCGCTCTAGCCTCTGCCGTCCAATCGCTGTGGAGCTACCATTTCGCTTGTTTCGCTTACTTTCGCTTTTTTCGCGTTCTCTCTTGGACTTTAGTCATTGCGCAGCATGAATGAAACTCACCCACTAAGGTTATTTTCGTTTGTTCCGTTTTCCATCTGTTTCTTCACTCGCTGACTCAAAGACCACTTCGCCTCCGATCACCGTCATGACGGTCTTCGTCTTCAAAATCTCCGCCTCGGGAATCTGCATAATATCAGCTGAGAGGACCGTGAAATCGGCCAGTTTACCTTCTTCAATCGAACCGCGCGTCTTCTCCTCAAAGGCCGCAAAAGCCGCCCAGATTGTGAACATCTTCAGCGCCTGCTCGCGTGTCAATTTCTGTTCGGGATGCCACCCTTCGCCGGAAAAGCCCTTCTGGTCCTTGCGGGCGACGGCGGCGTAGAACTCTATCATCGGTTCGCCGCGTTCGACCGGAGCATCAGAACCTCCGGGAATAATGCTGCCTGCCTTGATAAAGCTCTGCCAGGCATATGCCCCTTCAAGTCGCTTCACACCGAGCCTGCTGACAGCGAAGTGCAGATCACTGATTGCGTGTGATGGCTGCATCGACGGGAGGATTTTCAGCTTGGCAAATCGCGGGATGTCGTCGGGATGGACTATCTGCGCGTGCTCTATGCGCCAGCGCGGATCACTGCGATCCATGCGCTCAAAGGGTTGCACTTCATTGAATGCCTGCTCGTAGAGATCGAGCACCACACGGTTGGCACGGTCGCCGATGGCATGGATCTCGACCTGAATGGTTTTCTTCAGCGCCTGTGTGAGCAGTTCCAACACCTCATCAGGCTTTTGAGTCAAAAAGCCCGAGGTGTCGTGGTCTGCGTAAGGCTCGAGCAGCGCGGCGCCCTTCGATCCGAGCGCGCCATCGATGGTCACTTTGATCGTGCGTATCGTCAGACGTTGATCATACAGGCCGATAATCGATCCTTCGCGCAGCAGCCGCTGTGCGTCAGCGCCAGGGCCGCGAATCGCTTCGTAAATCCGCAGCTTGATCTTGTTCTCGCCATAGAGCTTCTTGAGCATCTCGACTTCTTTCCAGCTGCTGCCGGCGTTTTGAATTTGCGTCCACCCCAGTTCAGCACTGCGCCTGGCGCCAATGATCAGCGCCTGCTCTTGCTCGGCTTCTGTTTCAGGCGGGATGTGTTTGCTGACAAGCCCCTGTGCGCGGTCGAGCAGCATTCCGCTGGGCTCGCCACGCTGCTTATCCTTCATAATCTCGCCGCCGAACGGTGCCTCTGTGTCCTTGTCAATGTTGGCAATTTTGAAGGCCGCGCTGTTGGCGACTCCGCCGTGACCATCGGCGCGAACCAGATAAACCGGATTGTTCGGGGAAATCTTGTCCAGGTCCCATCGCGTCGGAAAGACGGGCGGCTTCCAGAATGTCTCTATCCAGCCGCGTCCCGTGACCCATTCGCCGGGTTTGGCTCTGTCCACGCGCGCTTTGACTTTGGCCAGGAAGTCTTCAAGGCTGGTTGTGCCCTCGAGGTTGAGGGTCACCTCGCGCTGGCCGACTCGTGCAAGATGATAATGCGAGTCGGTCAACCCGGGTACAACAGTTTTGCCCTTCAGATCAACAACGCGTGTGCTTTTGCCCTCGTACCTCTTCACATCATCAGTATGACCGATGAAGATGATGCGCCCGTATCTGACGGCGACGGCCAGGGCGCGAGGCTGTTTTTCATAGACCGTGTAGAAATTGCCGTTTTTGAGGACCAGGTCGGCGGGCTCAGGCTTTGTTTGGCCCGTAAGCAATGCGAGAACAAGGATGAACAGTATAGGGGCTGTGAGTTTCATCATAACCTCCAAAGTAGTCTCAATTTTCCTAACACCTTAATGAGTAGAATAAGGGAAAACGGAACAAACGGAAATAACGGAACAAACGGAAAAATCCCAGATAATTTCCGTTTGTTCCGTTATTTCCGTTTGTTCCGTTTTCCTTCTTCAGTTTGCCGGCGATCTTACCAGTTCTAGAAATGACTTGGCAGCATGCGACAGCGTCTGCTCACGCCGGTAGACCAGCCTCAATGCCTTCTCGATCTTCATCCCCTTCACCGGAACCTCGATCAGCTCGCCCGATCCGATCTCCTCCTGAACAGCCAGTCGTGGCAGGATGGCGATTCCAGCCTCCAACTGCACGAAGACTTTGATCGTCTCGAGCGTCGCCAGCTCGATGCAGATGTTGAGCGGCGTGCGGTGCTGCGCGAAGAAGTCCAAGATCCGCGTGCGCGCAGGAGTCTTGACGTTGTGCGCGACGAACTGTTCACTCCCGAGGTCCTTTACTGTCACTTGCGTGCGCCGAGCAAAACGATGCCTGGGTGGGACGACCAGCACCAGCTCATCCCGGTGCACTTCGAGCGACTGCAATGCCGGATGCATCGGATCGTATGAGAGAAACCCGAAATCCAGGTTCCTCTCTAAAACTTCGGCGGGGATCTTTTCGGAGACGTTGCGAAAAACTTCGATTTTGATCTGCGGATGGAGCCTGCGGTATTCCAGTAACAACCCGGGCAATAAATAAAGGGAAGTGCTCTCATTGGCGCCGATCGTCAATCGTCCCCGAAACATCCCGCGCAACTCGCTGATCGCCTCCTTGGCTTCGTCGCGCATGTTGATCATCCGCTGCGCGTAAGAAAGGAGTATCTTTCCGGCCTCGGTTAATGTGCCGGACTTGCTGCTGCGGTCAAACAACGTTTCGCCCAGCTCCTCTTCGAGCCGTTTGATCGCAATGCTGAGCGCGGGCTGCGTGCGCAACATCTTCTCGGCAGCGCGCGAGAAACTTTTTTCTTCAGCAATGGATAAAAAAATTTCCAGTTGAGCTAAGTCCAACTCAATCTCCTCCAGTTGCTCTGAGCAATGTGTCTGTGGAGCTCCCGTCCGGTTTCATCGTCAAGCACGTCGCAGGCAAACACACGATCTGACTCGTAATACTCGTATGGACTCAGCTCGAGCATGAGGGCTATCCGTCCAGTCTCGCATCTCATGACATACGCGACAACCGCGTCGCGATCCGCATCGAACTCCTGGAACATCCGAGCGCCCTGCCAGTCCCGGTCATCACACGCGTCAAAGAACTCCCTGACTCGCTTCCTGCAGTCATCATCGATCACCGTCATCGCAAAAAGCGCATAAAAATGCTGCGTGAAATTCCCACGACAAACCGGACATTGCCGCAGCATCCGGCATAACTCTCGCGACGTCACGTCCACCGTCTCGGTACTATCTAACGAGAGCTTCCCGCTGACCCGTAACCACCATCTCTTAATGCTGTTCACAAGGCTCCTTTATGGCATTCACATACGATGGGGGCGATGGAGGCACATAAAAGAAATTTATAATATCGTAAAAATTATAAACTTTCCAAGCCCTATCTCGGCTGTTATGATGCTCGAATATTCGGGTATAGTCCACTTCTTTCGAGGCTTGTTGAGTAGATCGAAGCAAATTACCTCAAAGAAGGAGATCTGGATGAGCGAGCGAGTAGCGATATTTGATACGACACTGCGTGATGGCGAGCAGTCACCGGGATGCAGCATGAACCTGGAGGAGAAGCTGCGGATGGCGCGCCAATTGGACGCGCTCGGCGTCGACATCATCGAAGCCGGTTTCCCGATCGCGTCCGATGATGATTTCGCCGCAGTATGTGAAGTGGCCAAAACCTGTCAGCGTCCCATCATCGCGGCGCTGTGTCGCACTACACCGGAAGATATCGAGCGCGCCTGGGAGGCTTTGTCATACGCCGCACGCCCCCGCATCCACACCTTCGTCGCCACCTCCGATATACACCTTCAATATAAACTGCAGAAAAGCCGGGAAGAGGTCCTGGAGATGTCCTGCAAGTCGGTGCGGATGGCGAAGGGATTTACCGATGATGTAGAGTTTTCCGCCGAAGATGCGACACGCAGCGATCTCGATTACCTGGTGCAAGTGATCACTGCGGTGATCGATGAGGGGGCGACAGTCGTCAACATTCCTGATACGGTCGGCTACACGATTCCCTCCGAGTACACCCACATCATCAAGACTCTTCGGGAGCGTGTGCCGAACATCGACCAGGCGGTGATCAGCGTCCACTGTCACAATGATCTGGGATTGGGCGTAGCGAACTCGCTGGCCGCGGTCGCAGCCGGGGCGCGACAGGTCGAATGCACGATCAATGGAATAGGCGAGCGCGCCGGCAACGCGTCGCTCGAGGAGATTGTCATGGCATTGCGCGTACGCAAAGACCTCATGCCATTCGAAACCGGCATCACGACCGAAGAGATTTATCGCTCCAGCCAGACGCTCTCGAACATCATCGGCGTCCTTGTTCAACCCAATAAAGCAATTGTCGGAAAGAATGCGTTTGCTCACGAAGCGGGCATCCATCAGCACGGTGTGCTCAAGAACCGGCTGACTTATGAAATCATGACGCCCGAGTCGGTGGGCGTTAAAACAAACAGCATTGTCCTGGGCAAGCACTCAGGCCGCCATGCGCTGAACAAGAAATACGAAGAGATGGGTTACATGCTCTCCCGCCCCGAGCTCGATAAGGCTTATAAGCTCTTCACCAAGTTAGCTGACCAGAAGAAAGAGGTTTTTGAAGAAGACCTGCTTGCAATTTTGCAGGACGGCATCGCGAACATCCCCGAGCGTTACAAGCTGCGGGCTGTGCAGGCAACGGCCGGAACTTCGACGCTGGCGACCGCGCTCGTCACACTCGGCGATACGAAGTCCGAAGAGAACGAGACGCAGACTGCCTCAGGCGACGGTCCTGTCAATGCGGTTTACGAAGCGATGGATAAAATCACCGGGCTCAAAGGAAGTCTGGTCGATTACACCGTGCGTTCGATCACTCGCGGGACCGATGCTGTCGGCGAAGTATTTGTTCACGTCGAATTCGATGGTGTCTCTTACACGGGCAAGGCCGCGAGCACAGATATTGTTGATGCGAGCGCGCGTGCCTATCTCAATGCCGTTAACAAAGCCCTGTATGCGAAGGAGAGAAAGAAAGCTGTCAGTAGTGAGCAGGTGCCGGCCACGAACGCGGCTGATTGATTCACCGCCAAGACGCCAAGAACGCCAAGACTAAATAAAGATCATGACTCTCTTGGCGCTCTTGGCGTCTTGGCGGTGAGAAAAACAGGAGCAATCCTCATGGGAATGACAATTACTGAAAAGATTCTCGCCGCTCACAGCGGCCGCGATGAGGTCGTGCCCGGCGAGATCGTCAATGCGAAGCTCGATCTGATTGTCTGCCACGACGTGACGACCCCTCCCGCCGTGCAGATGCTCAGAAAACTCGGCATCGACAAAGTCCACGATCCTTCGAAGATCCTCGTCACGCCGGATCACTTCGTCCCGAACAAAGACATCAAGAGCGCCGAGCTCGCCAAACAGTTGCGCGAATGGCGTATTGAGCAAGGCATCGAGCGTTATTACGAGATCGGCAACCATGGCATCTGCCATGTCATCGCGCCTGAACAAGGCCACGTGCTGCCCGGCATGACCATCGTCTGCGGCGATTCGCACACGACTACAATGGGCGCGCTGGGGACTTTCGCAAGCGG
>JAKEHZ010000250.1 GCA_022614735.1 Acidobacteriota bacterium
AGAACGCCTCACCCGATGCACTTAATCGATGTCGTATCGCGGGTCTTTGAAGGGGCTGGCAGTTACGACTTTATTTACTCAGTTACGACTTTATTTACTCAGTTACGACTTTATTTACTCACTACAGTCCGATGATGAATATTGGGATGGATGATAAATTAATCGTTGATTTGTCGAGCCAACCCATTCACCGGAGCCCTCGGAAAGTTCTTTGATAAACGGGCCATCGATCAGAATGTCAGTGAGTTCAAGAATCCGTCTGACTACCGATTCAGATCGCGAAATCAACTGCTCAATCGTATAGCCTGTATAAACCGTGAGATGTTGGTCTTTATCTCTTAGTGCTTGCATCAATGCTAACAGGCCATTTAGTTGAAGGAAGGGCTCGCCACCGAGAATCGTAATGCCATCACGAGGCTCACCCTGCGAATCAAGAAGCATTTCAACGATTTCACTGATCGGCATTTCCACGCCGCCATTTGGATCGTGAGTTTCAGGCACAATACAGCCGTCGCATCGAATGCTGCATCCAACGGTTTGAAGCACGCTTCTCCTGCCCGGGCCTTCGACCACGGAGTGGTGATAGATTCGAAAAACTCGAAGTGAGGGCTCAGAGTTTGTGATCTGGACAAATGAAGGATTCAATTTTGGAGTATTAATCGGGCGGGCACAGTTTACCTGCTTGCCCGTGGGTAACAGATCGGAAGTAACCATCTTCAATTCCGATTGGTGCAATCCTTCAACTGTGAGACTTCCGTTGTGTGTATCAATAATCCATGTTGTTTCTTTCACTGGCTTCACACTTTCTTTTTGTTTTGAACCAGTGGTTTGACATTCGATCGGGCATAAAAATCACTTGTATTTTCTTCATGCTCCGGCGCTCCGATCAGTTCGGTGACAATCTTTGCCACGTCGGCACATTGCGGCCCCTGAACACCTTCCACCTTCATCTGCATCTCGCCAGTCTGCTGGTCAATCGTGAAATTAATCTCCGGCATAAAGCATTCCCCTTCGAATTTCAATAACGAACTTTGATCTTCACTAATCCGCCTTCGACTGTGCGCTGAACGGTTCCTCGCAATCGGGTCGCTACTTTTTTGACAACGTGTTCGTTGTAAGCTGCGCGAAGTTGGGTAATGAATCTGCCATTGAGTGCGCGGCTACGATCGAGGTCATCCATCACAGGTGTGTAATCGCCACTCTCGGTTCGCTCGAAGCCTATGTCGCCGTAAACGTTCCCAATGCTGTTTCGGGGAATAACGATCTCGACTTTCTGTTTCGATTGCTCCGAGTAATAGCTGCCCATCTCAAGGTCCTTGCCTTGCCTGATCTGATTGCAGCCGATGTCTTCCAGCGCTGCGATGAGAAGATCACGGTCTTTGAAGACGACTTCGGTGAAAGTCATGTATTTGCTCATATGCTGATCTCTACTTGAATAAGGAGTTATTTTGAATGCGAAATCGGATTATCACCGGGGTGACAGGTAGCCACGGAGATAGTGCCACCCCTACCTGCCTATCTCCGTATGCTCCCTGTCCCCTGGTGTGCCGACAACCTAAATCTCAAGGCGAAAACCCCAACTGCTCACATCTCCAGTGCGCGTTCAGCATTCATCCGCTCACTGATTGGTGTAAGCCCGCAGCCTCCGGCGCTGATAGCCATATGATCTTTCGCCCAGTTGCGCAATGACTCGACCTGCTCGCGTTTGATGACGCTGGTGGGCTGAATCTATCTCGAGCGATCGACGATGTCTGCTGTCGTCAATTCACGCTCTCCATCCATAAATGCGCGGAGAAGACCTGCCTTGACCGCCGCCTCGATTTCGGCTCCCGAAAATCCCTCGGTGATTCCTGCCAATTCATCGAGATCGAAATCTTCCGGCTTACGATTGCGCTTACGCAGATGCACGGAGAAGATTTCGCGCCGGTCTTCAATCGTCGGCAGATCGACAAAGACGATGTGGGAAAAACGCCCCTGCCTGGTTTGTTCTGCCGCAAGGCCACGCACGTCGTTGGCGGTGCCTATGACGAAGACGTTGCTTTGCTCCTGCATCCAGTTGAGCAGGTAGGCAATAGTTCGCGCCGTCTCTCCGCCGTCGGTCTTTGCTGAGGAATCAAGGCCGCCGACTGCCTTCTCGAACTCGCTGATGCCGAGGATGCCTTTGAGTGTGGTGGCGATCGAAAGCGCCCGTTTGATCGTCATTGCTGAGGAACCGATCACCCCTCCGCCTTCGCCCATCACGCTGCCAAAATCGAGATCGAGAAGCGATTTGCCTAGCACCGACGAAGCGATCTTCTTGGTCAGGTCTTTGCCGCACCCGGGCAGACCGACCATCAACAATCCCTTCATTGGCTCGACTCCATAAGCCCGCGCCGCAGGGGTAAAAGTAGCAGCGGCCTCGGTGAGGATCCGCCTGAGGTTGTGATAACCGCCGAGATGATCAGCTGGTTCGGGGTGCGTGTAGGTGAGAGCGCCGGTGCCTTTGATGACTGACTTCTTCTCATCCAAGATCACCGGCAAAGCTTCTTGACTGAGTCCTAATCCGCTGATGATTGATTTGGCTAGCACATTCTCGATGTCGGTTTCAGTCAACCCGAGTAAGGCCTGCACGAGCTGCTCCCGAAGTCGTTCATCGACCTCAACGCGCACATTGCCATCCCTCAGGCACTGAATCTGCGTGTCGAGCATCGCCATGACTTCCTGTTCATCGGGCAGCGGCAAATCGACGACCTTGATCTCTTTCTCAAGCGAGGGAATGTCCGGGAAATTCCTCTCAACAAACAGCATATTGATGTGGCGTCCTTTGATCTCCCACGCCAGTTCGCGCAGCCGGCGGACCAGTTGCGGTTCTTCCTGGCCATACGCCGTGAGATAAGAGCCGTAATCACAAAGAACGAACAACCCCTTTTTCTGTTGAGCGATGTACTCAAGCACGCTCGCAGCATCCTGAGTATCGGGAATCAAAGCTTCTTCCTTGCCTCTCAGTTCCGGGCCGAAGATCTGGCGTAGTCCCGTGATGCGACTCCAGATGAATAGCCCTTTTTCCTTTTCACGATGGCACTTCAGCTGCGCGACAGCGCGGATAATTCGGTGAAAGCGCCCTTCCTCCGGCGTGTTAACGGCGACGATCGGATAGCGGGCGCGGATCAGGACGTCGAGTTCGGCGACGATCCTTTCAAGCGATTCTTGTGGCATTGCTTACACCTCATCTGAAAGCGAAACGGTTAGAGTTCGAGCGCAGCCAGGCGGTTGGGCTGAGCCAGTTCGTGAGCGTCGCGGTAGCAGAGCTGAATGATGTCATCCAGCACTTCTCTGACCGCTGCATTGCTTGCTCCCCGCTTATTCTTTCCTTTCGACTTGGCAGCAAGACTTTCGAGGCCGGTGAGAAGCTGTTCCAGTTCTGAATCTGACTGGAAGTTCATCAATCGGAACCAATGAGCGAGGTGGCGGGCTTTTTTAGCTGTCGCTCCTGGCAGGAAGTCGTGCTTCTGCAAAGCCTCCTGCATTGCTACAGCAGATTCATAAATCTGCGCCCGCAGTTGTACCGCGCCTTCCTGTAAAGGGCTGAGAGTCTCTTGAAGTTTCTCGCGCGCGGCATCGAGCTTCATCTGGCGAATATGCTCCTTCACTTCAGCCTCTTGTTTGCGCTCTTCCTCTTCCGATACTAGCTTTAGACGAAGGCTTTCCTCTTCGGCCCACATCTGTTGCTGGACAGATTTCTCAGCAGCACTCGTACGCAGGCATTCGATCCTTCGCTCGGATTCGACTTGTTCCAACCGATATCGCTCCTCGGCAGCCAACCGCTGTTCGCGGAGCATTTCGCTGCCCAGCAGGATCACGCCCACTTGAAAACGCAACGTTAGCTTTTGCCGCAATTCGTCTTCTGTCGGAAAGGCGTCGAGCACGTTACGGACAATTCGATCCCCGAAATCTTCCGGCACAATAGCACCGGTCGATTCCAATCGCTGTGCAGAATCCACCGCAACTTGTCTGAATGTGACGACGACTTCATCACGAATCTCGTCATAGTGATCGAGGGCTTTCTGCCTCGCCTTATTCAGATTGTCGTAGGCTTTATCGAATGCCGCCTCGAACTCGGTGAAAGCGCGCCAGGGAATCCATCGATATGCGGGCGTTTCAAAGAGAGTTTCAGTCAGCCGGAAGTGATAGCTGTATTTGTGCAGGGCAGAGTGAGCTTGTGAAACGGGCGTCAGCAGCGGCCGCCGATAACGATTTGGGAGTAGTCCACAGCGAGGCGGAGTGAACGCGACATCGGTATTTTGGGGAAGCTCCACGCCGAGCGCTTCCCAATCCAGTCGGCGATCGAGGATGCCGAAACCGTTCGCATCGACATTTACATAGATGCCTTCGTCTTCAAGTGCTGAAAGATCAAAGGGCAGCCGTTCGATCTCTTGAGGATTGCGATTGGTATATGCAGCTGCAACCGAAGCACGAAGATTCCCATTGGATACGATAATCGAATCCGGAGAATCCTGAATCTGGGTGAATGGAAGCGCACTCATATGGCTCTCCTTCTCATTGATTGATCCAAAATAGGCGTGAATTGCCGTCACAAGTCATCACGCTCATTCCCAGTTGACCGTTGACGGTTTCGCACAGTGCCGTCCGCCTGTTTTCTGAAATAGGAAAGAGAATTGTCTGTTAACCCATAAATTATTAGCTGAAAAATGCAACGTCTGTGCATTTGATACATAAATCGGGTGGCAGCCAGATTATGAGATAGATGCGGAAGAGCGCGGTAGCCTTGAAGGCTGCGGCTAACAAAGGATGAACTCAGTAATCTATATTGTCTTTCAATATTCTAAATTAGCCGGTCAATGCGGCTATCTACAGCGGTGCGGCGCGCCCGAGCCGCAGAGCGAAGCAGAGGACTTCCCGCCGCACCACTGTTGCGATCCACGTTCTCAAGACTACTGCATCGAGCGATACTCATCAGAAGGAGGTGATTATGAATAGGTTAATTTCTGTTTTCCCAATGCAAGGAAAACAGACGATGACAAGCGCAATGAATGGCAGCCTCACACTGCTCTTGATCGTCATCTTAATCGATTGGGGCAGCGTGGGTGATGCTTCGCTGACCACCAAGCAGCTACAGGCACCCTTACCGCCACCGGCAGCATGGCCACAATGCGGGTCGGCCATACGGCGACGCAGTTGCCCAATGGCAAAGTTCTGATTGCTGGCGGCGGCGCCCGCGATGAGATTCGCCTCGCCAGCGCGGAGCTGTACGATCCGGCCACCGGCATCTTCACCCTCACCGGCAACATGACTACAGGACGGTCAGCCCATACGGCCACACTGCTGCCCAGCGGCAAGGTGTTGATCGCCGGCGGCATCGACCGCCCGGGCAGCACCCTGGCCACCGCGGAACTCTATGACCCAGCTACTGGTACCTTCACCCTCACCGACAGCATGCGGGCGGAACCGGTCTTCCACGCGGCGACCTTAATGTCTAATGGCAAGGTCCTCATCGCCAGCGGTGGACGCTACGACAGGGCTGGAGTCGCAAGTGCGGAACTCTATGATCCTGCCACCAGCACTTTTACTCCGACCGGCAGCATGAGGACGAAGCGCGGTTTCTGCACGGCAACGCTGCTGAAAAATGGCAAGGTGCTCATCGATGGCGGCGCAGTCGGCCGCGATCGCTCGGAAACAGTTTTCCGGAGTGCAGAGCTGTACAATCCGGTTACTGGCACTTTCACACCCACCGGCAGCAGGGCCGCTGCACGTCACATGCATTCAGCGACGCTGCTGCCAGATGGCCGGGTCCTCATTATCGGCGGTCGGGATGCCCGCGACGTTGACCAGCGCAGCGCAGAGCTTTACCAACCTGCCAAAGGCGCCTTCACGGCGACCAGCAGCATGAGCAGGGCACGCGGTAAACACCGAGACGCAGTGGTGCTGCTGCAAAATGGCAAGGTGCTTGTTGCCGGCGGTGGCGGACTCATGGAACTATATGACCCAGTCACTGGCATCTTCAGCACCGTTGCGGGCAGCCAGAGCGCCTCACGCTTATCTTCGACGGCGACGCTGCTTCAGAACGGCAAGGTTCTCATCGCTGGTGGAGAGGCAAGTACCGCAGGTGCCTGGGTCTATCAACCATAGCTGCAGTGTGAAGAAAGGAAAAAGATAGGACACAAACTATAAGCTAGAAGGCCTATAGTGGCGCGCATCGTTAACTGGCCAGGCGGCCAGCAACCGAAAGTAACTTACCTGACTTTGTAAGATGGGGGTATTTACGCAGTGATAGTCGAGGTGCTCAGTTCCCCGAAAGATCGCCTAACGTCGAGTTCACCAGGCCGCAGCCCTTCGCAAAGGTATTATCAAAATGGCGGCGGCGGCTCCGGTTACAGTAGGCGAGGGAATCGCTCCCCCCGCCTCTGCTTCAAAACCGTGCGTGCCACGTTAGCGGCACACGGCTCCTCAGTAAGAGATCCATTGTCGCTGGTATCCCACTGCCGCTGCGTGCGCCTGCGGCGGTTGGACTCGTGATCTGAACCTTCACGCCTTCCCCTTTCGGGTCATTCATCCCTCACGATTTCTCGCCGGGTCATAACTTATCAGGCCTTACTCATCCCGATCATTTATCTCTTACCGTCCCCACGTCTGCTTATCCTCTGGCTTTCCCAGTGGCATTCGCTTCTTGGGGAATCCTACCCCGTTCTGTATCCGGTTGACACCTGCTCAGGATACTTGCGTTCACTCTCTTACTGCCAAGTGCGTTTCGCCTTCCCTGGCTTGTGATTTGCTTCCCGCAAGATGGCCCTACCTTGAGAACAGCACGGGGTTACTCCCTTCCTCAACTTCGTTTGCCGTGACCCTTAGGACTCCACTCTTCGCCGGGTTTTCTGGGAGTGTCTCTGAGTCGATTCCACAAACGCTCAGCCCTCATCCTTGCCTTTTGGCCGCAGCCGATAATCCGCGTAGGCTGCTCCACACTAACGACGATTCGGACGTGGTTTCGTCTGCCTATCCATAGGTCACTCTGCTAGGCGGGGTTCCCGGTCGGATTCCGAGTAACCGCCATTTAACCTCGCTTTGGGGATTGATGGTCATTCGCTACCCCAGAGGTTACGCTCTCAGTCCGACACCTGGACGGCAGGAATTTCACCTGCACGAAGTTGAAGTTATCAAAGATCACTCGTTAATCGCTTTTGGTTATTCTTAGTTCCCATTCCAAGTGGCTACGGTAGCCACAATTTCAGGGAAACGGATCGCACGTGGAACGAATGTTAGGTGATACCTTAATTACTATGTCGTTGGCGGAGCCTTTTTCTTTAGTCCTTCAAGACGGCTTACCAACAGTGAATATTGATAGACGGCCTTTAGAATCTCCTTGGTAAACTCTATGCCTACCTCTACTTCCTCTTTATCAATCTTATCATAATATTTAAGCTCGACATGGGCAGCGTCATTGCCTAATAATCTAAGATTATCAATTCCGTTTATAAGATCGTTTGGTAGTATGATCTTTGATCCAATGTCCTTGATTTGATCTACTAACCTTTTGCCTTGTGCATTCTTTTCGCGACAAAGCTCTTCAAGTGATTTGCGGATCATTATCGCCGATGCCGTATAAGCGGCGCAGGAGTGGCAAGTAATAGCTTCTTCAAGGGCATCAACAATCGGTTGTGGAATATTACTGGCATCAAAATCTATCCGCTCTGCAGGATAAGACACGAGTACCTTTGCTTCTAGGGCAGGTTGCCTGACTTGTTGAAAAGCAACGAACATTAAGAGGTTGCAGGACGTATTAGGGCAGACGCGATAGCCGACATAAAGATTTCCCTGAAAATCTCCCTGTGATTGGACTACGATGTCGTGTGTATTCTTTAAAGTGTCAAATGATCCCAGGCGATGACATTCAGGGCATCGTAAATTTATAGAGGGAGGGTCAGCAGGCGTGGAGACGGATCTATTTGCCAATCTAAATTTCTTTTCCATTGTTCCTCATCTCCGACGAGACAATATTTGAGTCGGACTTATCTGCCGCCTAATGGTTGGGATAACCGGGTCGCCCAGGTAACACTCAGGGCTACATACGAAAATCGCTTGCGCGGCTTCGGTTGATCCCGTTGTTAGGCTGCTGTGAAGGTGTGCTTACTTCTGATTTCCCGGACCTAATTCTTCTATATCAGAAATAGCTGCGCCTTGCTTTTTGCATGTAATCTCATCATCATTGCGTTTTCGCTGTATTACTAATTCTCTCTCATTGAGCAAATCTAGGATATGCCATGCTGGAAGAACACAGGCAATCCCAGTATTCTGCTCGACTTTATAATCAGTAGGAGTTGTCTCGTCTTTTTCGTAAACTGATTTCCAAAGAGGAAGATGTCCCCAATCTATACCAAGAAGCCAGGGGCCAAATGTCCCCTCAGTAGCTACAGGTGTTATTGTAAGGCCGATCCCTTCTTCGTTAGGGCGATGTGGTTCTGGCATTAAATCATTAGGATAATGCTCATCGGCAAAGTAAGCTCTCGTCGTTAACGCAAATACAGGAGAGCCACTGAACCCACTCAAAGACCTACAATCAACAAAGAAACTTTCTTGTTCCATCCCACTATAGCCTCTGACAAGTTCATTAGGATCTGCCATCATAGATATATTACCAAAGCGAACCGCAGGAATGTTTCTTTGTTGTCCCCAAGGAGTGACAAGTCGCCCGATTAAGAACGCATCATCACCCGGGCCTATCTGGTAGTCAGTTATTATTTCCCGTGTAATAAATTTAGCTATGCCAACCGAAAACCACCTAAACCGTTCGCCCTCCATTTCAACTGGCAGAACAGACACGTCATAACCATCGGGGTGATCCCGCCATGAGTCACGCTGACTCGTGATAGTACCTGTGCTACCTTCTGCCGTATTGAGTCGCAACACTTGAAAGCCTTGATCTATGACATGTTTGTTTGTCACAGCATACAAATGAACCATACCTTCATGTTCAGAAAGAATGTGAACAAGAAAACCTGAGCCGCCAAAACTCTCGCCATCTTTAGCCGCCTGTTCGGAATTGTAGAGATATACAGAACAATCTAAAAACTGCTTTGGTATCGGAGGCATAGGTATATCTCTCACCAAGAATTTTTAGGAATTCCGGCTTGAAATAATTGAGGGGTCGCGGTATTCCCTCGAGAGGCCCGGTAGCCGCATAACCCCATCAATACAGGCTCAAAACAATATACGCTTCGGAAACCCGCATCAACAGCATG
>JAKEHZ010000251.1 GCA_022614735.1 Acidobacteriota bacterium
GCCGAAGCTAAGCTACAACAGGAGGTCGAAGCGCGTGCCCTGGCCGAGCGGTGGGCCAAGGAGACCGAAGACGAATTCAACCGTGGCCTGGAGGCGCGACGTATGGCCGATATGGCGCGAGCCAGCGCCGAACACGCCAGAGTTGAGGCCGAATCGATCGCCAAAGAAGCTCGCGTGAAGGGGGAGATTGAATTTAAAGCGCGAGTAGAGTTGGAGAAGGCACTGGCCGCAGCCAAATTAGAAGCCGAGATCTCAACTCTCGCTAATGAGAAAGCAGAGCGGATGAGCGCTGAGGCTGGCGTTAAGCTCCGTGAAGCGGAAGAACGATACCAACAGGTCGAAGCCAAATTACAACAGGAGATCGAGGCGCGCACCAAGGCCGAGCAAAAAGCCGAGCAATTCGAAGAAGAATACAACAGTAGTCTTGACGCGAGGCGCGGGGCAAGCTCTGCTCGAGCCGAGGCTGAAACTAAAGCACGAGAAGAAGCCAAAGCGCGAGCGGCGGCGGAGCAAGCCAGAGTTGAGGCCGAAGCGCTAGCCCGGGAATCTCGCTCCAAGGCGGAAGCAGAGCATAAGGCTCGCATTGAAGCCGAAAAAGCCAGAACCGAGGCGGATGCCAAGGCTAAAGCCGCATCGTCAGCCAGAGAGGAAGCGGTGCGCAGGAGAACTGAAACAGAGGCCAGAGTGCGCGAGGCGGAAGAGCGATACCGGCAGGCCGAGGCAAAATTGCAGCAAGAAGCCGCATTGAAGACATTGGCAGAACAGCGAGTTAAGCAACTTGAAGGAGAATTCAACAACTGCCTGAATGCACGACTTGAAGCCGACATGGCACGGGCCGAGGCCGAGGCTAAAGCGCGAGAGGAAGCCAAAGCGCGAACTGCGGCGGAGCAAGCCAGAGTTGAGGCTGAAGCGCTCGCCAGGGAATCTCGCTCCAAGGGGGAAGCCGAGTATGTTGCCCGTATCGAGGCTGAGCGCGCCAGAGATGAAGCTGAGGGTAGAACAAAGGCTATTCCTCTAACCGATGAGGAGGCTGAGAGGATCAGATCTGAATCCGTAATTAGAGTCCGCGAGACTGAAGAGCGATACCAACAGGCTGTAGCCAAACTACAACAGGAGGCCAGTGCACGCGCCCTGGCCGAGGAGTGGGCAAAAGAAGTCGAGGCGGAATTAGACCGCGTCATGGAGACGCGACGCATCGACAAAGACCGGGGAGATTCTGAGGACCGGACCAGCGTCAATGGTAAGGAGACCGATAGAGAGATAGTCAAAGCTGAAGCTAATATCCGCGAGGCCGAAGAGCGACACCAACAGGCCGAGGCTAAATCGAGGGAAGAAGCTCAATTGCGCGCCGAGGCTGAGGCCAGAGCCAGAGCTGCAAGTGAAGAGGCTGAGCGGAGGAAATCCGCATCCGAGGCCAGAATCCGCGAGACGGAAGAGCGGTACCGACAAACCAAGGCTATCTCGGTACAGGGAGATGATATTAGAACCTCAGTACATAAGAGAGTCTGGCAACCGAACGAAAATTCTGACTATCTCCTCGCTCAACGACCCAAATTTGGAGCTCTCACCCTTGCCTTTAGGGAGAAGTCCAAACAGTTCTGGTATGTAGTGATTATCATTTTATTGAGCACCGCTCTTGTATGGTTAGGTCTCAGCATATATCTCCTCTTCCAGGGCGGTATCTGACCAACTCAGGAATTGTGCAAGGATCTAGCGACAGCAAACTATGACAGTTTATTCCAAAATGTTCTCCCCTCTCCCCGCACTACTCTTATATTGTCTGATAGGGATCCCTGGTGATGCCGCGTACGCTCACTCTGGTGTCATCTCTTTCACCCATTCACCGGAGAGCGCCTGGCGAACGCCTCTAAATCAAAGGACAGGTGTGTGGTTACAACAAAGCCGGCAAGAAAAACCCACAACAAAACGGAAATCGCTGAACGAATACAGCCCGGAAGATGTCCTCCCTGAAGCTCTGGAGGCTGAAAACCCCAGGCCGAATAGTGGTCAAGTCTCCCTGAAAAAAGAGAAGATTAAGAGAACTCCAGCAGCAGTGCCAATGGTAACTCCGACGCCGACACTGGAGACGTCAGCTCTACCAGCCGTAGCAACGGGACCAACGATAACTCCGACGCCGACGTTGGAAGGATCAGCGGCTGTGCCAACGGTAACCCCGGAGCCGACGCCGGAGACATCGGCCTTACCGGCCGCGGTGATAACTGCATCGCCAACACCAGCGGTGATAACACTGCCGGCCACGATGCAACAATCTTCCTCACCTCAAGAAACAGAGAGGCACAGAGCGATTCAGTGGAAATTATTTGTCAGGATAACCTTATTCCTTTTGGCTTTTGTCAATCTCGTTTTCTTTTTGACAAAACTGATTCAGCTCAGACGCTCAGCTAATAAATCGGGTGCGGACATAACCTCACGAGAACATCATTCTGCTACCAGGATGCAACTATTAAGCTCAGAAAGAGAAGCTACAGCAGAAAAATGATGGCCCGAGCGTTTCTATCAATCTGTCTCCTGATTTCGGCCTTGAGCTTGAATACTAAGTGTCAGACTGCAAAGGCCGGACAGATTGATAAAGGAAAGTTGTTCGGTGGAATAGAAATAGGTTCTGAAGGGATAAAAGCTGCCGCCATTCGAGTTTCTGATGCAGGCCAGGGATATGATTTAGAGGTGGTTTTTACTGAGTCATCTTTTATGGCACTGGTGCAGAACAATAATGGCATGTTCAGGACCGAAGCTGTAAAAGCAACCGCGCAGGAGGTCTGGAAGCTTGATACGAAGATGCAACAACAGTTCAAGGTACCGACGGAACAAATTTACATTATCGGTACTAGTGATCTCAGGGCATATAACCTGGAAGAGCTGATAAAAGAAGTAAGGGATATGACCGGTAAGACTATGACTTTTCTCGAACTCGAAGCGGATGTGCGGCTCACTATAGTTGGTACGATCCCTCGGCGATATCGAGAAGGAACAACCTGGTTTGATAACCGAAGTCTATCAGTCTTGATTGATGTCAGCGCCGATAATACCAAAAGTGGGTACCAACAAGTCCGGCAGCCGGTTATTGGCAACCCTTACTACGATTATGTTGTTCTTAGCGTACCTAAAGGAACAGTTAACTTCACCAATGAGGTTAACCAGCAGGTGCAAGAGAATGACGATCTCAAAAAGTTTGCCTTGACTGCCAAAAAGTTAAGCGAGGATTCTCTCAGGACATCTTTAAGGAACGAGATTGAGAGTAGACCGGGACTGGCGAATCGCAAGAAAGTCTATCTCAGCGGCGGGATTGTTTGGGCATTAGCAACCCTGCTTCACCCTGAAGACCGTCGGCCATTCGTCCCGATCACAGTAAATGACATAAATACTTTTTACAACCGCGCTGTCAATAACCCACAGGCATTGCTGCAGCCTGACTTGTCGCAAATTCGAGACGCGGGGCTGCGAAAGGACGTCGAAACAGATTTAAAAACTGTGAGAAGCATCTTCTCAGCGAAGAGTCTCGTTGCCGGAGCAGAGATTCTAAGAACATTGGCGAGCGAGTGTAACTTTCAGGGAGAGGGAAAAAGAATTTTGTTTGCACGTTTCAGCAACTTAAGTTTGATCTTAAGTTATGTACGATCGCGAGCTGAGAATGAGCCTCAGCCTTAATGTCAGCCTTAATGTCAGCCTTAATGTCAGCCTTAATATCAGCCTTAATGTCAGCCTTAATGATTACTCAAAGCGCTATTGAGCTGTTTGCCCAAAGGGGTCGATTTATGTTTTGTTTGGTGATCTCGATATTGGGGATTTTATCGCTAAGCAGTCAGTTACAGGCGCCGATTCTTTCAGAGAAGCGGGCGGTGACTGGCGCGCAGAGTGTTTTTGCTTCCCAGTTGGACGCCAAATTACCAACGCGACCATTTGCGGACTGGTTTCGGCAGGTCGTCGGACCGCAGGCCGGAGTGACCTGGCAACTGAACGAATGTGGCGAGCACCCGAGTATCTTGATTTCTCAAGGTCGAGACCTGCCTGCATGTGCTGAGGTTAATGCGTTGCTTCCTGATGAACGCAAGGTAGTGGTCATGATCCAGGTTGGGACGTTCAAGAAAGGGATCATAGGTATCCCTGAATTTTTTTTCGCGGCGATCGAGCAGCGAGGTGAGCTTTCCCCGGTTGGCCAGCTGCACGATTTGCCGGAAATGCTGCGCTCGCGGGTCGCTACAGCAAAAAAATCTCCGGTCAAGCTAGTGATACTCGATTCTCACCTGCCCTTGATGCAACCGAAAATTGGTGACGTCAAGTCGTTGAGCGGCGATAGCGCAGTTGAGACTGTACCACCGCCACCTATGCCGTCGCCAATGCCCAAGCAGGCAGCCGAACCGACTCCTCGTCGGGAATCGTCAGAGGTGCCGGAAAGCATGTTGCTGGGTAACGCGATCGTCAAGGTGCAGCCCCTTTATCCTGTGAGCGCTAAAAAAGTGAATGCCTCGGGGCCAGTACAGGTGAAGGTTACTATTTCGGCGGAAGGGCGTGTCATCGAGGCCGCTGCCATCAGCGGTCACCCGCTCTTACGTCGCGCCGCAGTAGAAGCGGCGGGCAAATGGATTTTTAAGCCATCGATGTTGAATGGCGTACCGGTGCAGGTGCAGAGTGTTCTGACCTTCATCTTCGCGCCCTCCCAATAGAATATCCTGACTGGCTGCTGGGTTTGTCAGTGTTACAAGTTTTGATATCCAGCCCCTACGTGCCTCTCAAATTCACTGTTTGTGCCCAAATCAGTAGACGTGTAGATGGTTGCTCAGCAAGTAATTCCGCTCAGGTCCTCTAACCGTCACTGACATCTCCCCGTCAATAAGGAACAGGAACGAACGGATGAGTGTGTCTTCACGATTCACACTGAGACTGTTCGGAAGAAGAGCTCTGGGAGTGCAGACATCTCTCCTCCACGCCGCTTCTGACTAAGCTGCGTGGAGGCAAGATGCCCGTGCTCCCGGAGGCGAGTAAAGGAGAAGTAACCATGTACAGAATAAATCCCAAAGCAAGTTACAATCTTCAACAATCAATGAGAAGTCATTTCGGTGAGAGAGTCGTGAAGCTGCCAAATAACACTACCTGGAGAGTCGCTTGCAAGGCTTTCTACTTCAGCTTTACCGCGAGTCTCCTCATTCTGCTTGCGACCATCCCTGCGCTGGCGCAGAGCTTTAAGTCCACACTTGTCGGCGAAGTCAGGGACAGTCGTGGCGCCGTCATCCCCGGTGTTACTGTCACGATCACCCAGAAAGAGACCGGACGCGTGCAATCGGTGTCAACTTCCGCTGACGGCAGCTACTCGCTCACGCAACTACCACCGGGACGATACGAATTACGCGTCGAGGCTCCGAACTTCCGGAAGGTAGTCCAGGCCGACCTGATTCTGGAAACCAATAACACGCGGCGCATCAATATTACGCTGGCAGTAGGCGATATCAGCGAGACGGTGACAGCGAGAGACTCAGCGACGACGATCAAAACCGACACCTCCGACAAAGGCGAAGTGGTTACACCGAAACAGGTGCAGGATCTGCCGCTTAACGATCGTGATTTTACCGCCCTCACACTGCTCGTGCCCGGCGTCTATGCTCGACCCGACGAAGAAGATAATGGCGAAGGCGTGGCAGCCTCCGGCGCTCGCACCGACGCCGCGAACTATATCCTCGACGGCGTCGTAAACCGCTCGGATCGTAAAAATGGTGTTGGCGTCAACACCTCGGTTGATTCAATTCGTGAATTCAAAGTGGCGACTTCCAATTACTCGGCGGAGTTCGGACGTGCTGCCGGAGCGCAGATCAATGTGGTCTCCAAGTCCGGGACCAACAATTTTCACGGCTCGCTCTTCGAGTATTTTAGAAACGACGTCTTCGATGCCGCCAATCCTATCACCGGCGCGAAAGAGCTGCGCCGCAACCAATTCGGCGGTACGATAGGCGGCCCGGTCTTGCTGCCAAAGCCCTTCGCTTATCGGGGACGTGACCGCACCTTCTTTTTCCTCGGTTACGAAGGCCTGCGCCAGCAACGCTCACTTTCTGAGCTGGCGACTGCTCCGAACGAGGCATGGCTGCGCGGCGACTTCCGCAACGTGCGTGGCGCCGGGGCAGATGGCGTCTTCGGCAATACTGACGATACCGGGGGTATCATCGTTGACCCGCTGACCGGCAGAGAATTTGCCACGCCGAACGTCATTCCCGCAGACCGATTCAGCCCCACTTCACAGCAGATCTTGCGCTTTGTCCCGGCGTCAAACAGACCAGGCACGCTGAGTGACTATCTGGCTTTCGGCCTGGAGCGGCGCGGCCGCAATCAGTATCTGGCGCGGATCGATCACAACTTTACCCCGACAAACAACTTCTATGCCCGTTATGGTCGCTTCGACGGTCCCACTTTTGATCCCTTTACGCGCGATATCGTCTTTCCCGCTTTCGGACGTGACCGCAGGATCCATCGCGATTCAGTAGCGCTCAGCGACACGAACGTCTTCTCGCCGCGCTTCATCAACGAAGTGCGATTCGGCATCTACGATCAAAAGTTCGATGGTCGTGGGCCATATAGTGGGAAGAACATAAACACTGATTTTGGCATTCCGGGCTTTGAGAGTTTGTCCGCCGATATGACAGGTTTTCCCCGCATCGAGATTGATGGCTTTAGAGATTTCGGCGACCGTTCCAACGACCCACTCACTTACACGCTGCGCAACTACCAATTCATCGATATGGTCTCGGCGAATATCAGCAATCACAATTTCGTGTTCGGAGCTGACATCATTCGCTCTAACTATCGGGAGCGTGATGTCGACCCGGTTCGCGGCAGGTTTCGTTTTCGCGGCTCGGCCAGCGCTCCGAATCCTGCCTCCGGCAATCGCGCCCGCTCGACCGGAGCACGGTCATTCGCCGATTTTCTGCTCGGCTATCCAGAACGCACCCGGCGGCTACTTATTGGATCCGCCGAATTCGCCGATCTTAGGGGCTGGCAGCACGCTCTCTTCATACAGGATGGCTGGCGTGTACGCCCGTGGCTGACTCTCAATCTGGGCCTTCGCTACGAGCTGCAAACCCCTCTAGATGAAGCGCAGAACCGCATCTCCAACTTTGTCCCGGAGGTCGGCGAAGTTGTTGTTTCCGGCGACCAGCGTTTTCCCAAATCTCTGATCGAAACCGACAAGAACAATTTTGCCCCGCGCCTGGGCTTTGCCATTCGGCCATTCGGCAATGACCAGACGGTAATTCGCGGCGGTGCTGGCATCTACTACAGCCTTGAAACATTCAATGCAATACGCGAACAAGTGACTTTAAACCTCCCGTTTAACATTCAGGAAGAATACAATGCGTCGCGATCGTCGCGAGCAGCCACGGCCTTCCTCACCTTTGCCAACCCGTTTCCATCTGCCCGCGGCGGCATCCTGGGCTTGGGCGAGCCAAAGGGGATGCGAACCGCTTACAAGACGCCGGAGGTTTATCAATACAACCTGACGGTGGAGCGGGAGTTGTCCCCTGACCTGGCGTTGGAGATCGGTTATGTCGGCTCGCAGGGGCGTCACCTGGGAGTGCGGTACGACATCAACCAGCAGTTGATTGCTAGCGATGGAACGGTCAGCGGTCCGCGCCCGTTCACCAATTGTGGTCGCACCTCAACGGGTACGACAGTCACTTGCGGCGAGATCCGATTTCAGGATCAGGTCGCCAGTTCGAGCTACAATGCGCTCCAGACAACGCTCCGGCGGCGCGCTCGAAACGGCCTGACGCTGCTCCTCTCATACACCTTCTCGCGCTCGATCGACACGACATCATCTACCGATATCGCGGATGATATCGCGTCACAGAATTTCCCCCAGAATTCTTACAACCTCCGCGCCGACCGCGGATTGTCGGACTTTCACCGCTCGCATCAGTTCCTGGCGAGCTTCAACTACGAGTTGCCGTTCGGTCGCGGGCGTGCTTTTCTCTCCCAAACGCGTGGTCTGAGCGCAGCGCTGATTAGCGATTGGCAACTCAACGGCATCATCATGGCGCTCTCGGGACGCCCCTTTACGCCACAATACGAATCGGGAAGCCTCGCCGTCCGGCGGCCCAATCTGATTGGCGACCCGTACCTCAACATTCCCGCCGGCCTGGGTTTCAACCCGGCGGCGTTCAGCGATCCAGGGAATGCCCCTGGTTCTGCCGGGCGTAACATCCTCATAGGGCCTGCGTTCAACACAGTCGATCTGTCTCTGCTGAAGAATTTCTTGCTGAAAGAGAATATTCGTCTGCAGTTTCGGGCGGAGGCGTTCAACCTTTTCAATCACCCGAACTTCGGCGTGCCTGGTTTCTTCTTAGACAACGCGACCGTCGGTCGCTACACGAAGACTGTCTCGGAAGGGCGCGAGCTGCAATTCGCGCTGAAGCTGATCTTCTGATTCCGGATAAAAGTTTCAACACAAAGGGTCAAAGGGTCAAAGGGTCAAAGGGAGATAAATGCTTTATTTTTTCTTCTTTGACCCTTTGACCCTTTGACCCTTTGTGTTGAAACTTTTAACTAATTTCGATTATCTATTGAGTATGCGGTCATCCACTCTCGGGTTACTTCTGGTATACGCGAACATAATCCACCTCGAATCTGGCCGGGAAATCCGTCCTTGAGGGGTCACCACCGTTCGTACCACCAATGGCAAGATTCAGGATAATGTAGTGAGGTTGATGAAAGGGATTCTTGCCCTCCGTGTTCTTGTTAAATGTGTCCTTGAGGTCGGTCGTATTTAACAGGATATCGTCAATATAAAGCTTGATGGCTTTATCATCCCAGTCCATCCGCCAGACATGAAACTTCCTGGACCAATCCGGGTCGTTGAATTCGGTGATGGGCTTCCTGACGTCGTCCCACACAGGCGTCCATGGCTTCTCCGATGCCCAGGCCACATTCGCCAGGAGCATGCCCCGATAATACTCCATAATGTCGATCTCGCCGTTGCTCGGCCAGGCGCCTTCGATACCCAATGTCCAGAAAGCAGGCCAGAGACCCGGACGCGTGTCAATTCGCCCCCTCATCTCAAAACGGCCGTATTGCCAATGGTGCAGGCGTCTGGTAATTAAGCTTGCGGCTGTATAGTCTGCATACTCTCTGCTGGTCTTCCAATCCCTGCTGTTGGGGGTATAGTTCGGGTTTAGCTTGCGCTCCCGGCGGCTCTCGATGATGAGCAGGCCTTTTTCGCACCAGGCGTTGTCGGGCTGGTACCATTGTAGCTCTCTATTTCTTACGAAACCGGCCTCGTAGCCCCACTTCTGGGTATCGGGTCTTCCGTCTTTATCAAACTCATCTGCCCAAACCAGTTTCCAATCAGCGGAAGGCGGATCGGGCTTGCTGAGAGCCTTTCCAGATGGGCGTTGCTGCGCCAGGCCTGTTCCGTTTGCCGGCATTAACATGTATGCAATAACTAACGTCCAGATGAGTCTCATGTGTTTTCCCTTTGTTGTTGGCTAGCGTTGTGCCCTATTTCTTATTACATCAAGTTCTTTTAGCTGGCTCTCCAATAAACTGACCCATCAATTTTGCGGTCAAGCAACTTTGCCTCAAACATCTCTCGTCTTAACATCGCGTGATCACCAAACGTGTGGTATTGATTGATCAATTTGGTTACTTCTTTTTCGGTGTAGTAAGTGTTTGACTCGAACTTTGAGGCCAGGTATTTCAGCACCTCAAGCTGATACTTTCGATTACGCCTTGAAAGCCACACTTTTACTCTTCCTTCTTGATCCAGATATTTTGTTATTTCTGTCCAGTCGCTCATTATGAGAAAATAGATTTCCTGCTCATCGAATTGTTCCTCTCGTTTTTACCTCAAGTGGCCCCCACTAACACGAATTCTACGGACGAACGACCTGCTTGTCACTAGCTTCGCTACACCAAGACAAAGAGAGAATACGAATCAACCAGAATTGGCGAAAATAACGGAACAAACGAAAAAGTTTCGTTTGTTCCGTTTTCTCTTCTTGCTTGCCTTTTCACAAACCCACTCTTACACTCTCCCTTCATTTCACCGACCCCAACCAATTAATCACGAGGCATTTTCATGAAAATTCACGAATATCAAGGTAAAGAATTGCTGCGCCGCTTCGAGGTCAAAATCCCGCGAGGCCTCGTGGCGCGCACCGTTTCTGAAGCAGAAGCAGCCGCAAAAGAACTCGGGTTGCCAGTCGTCATCAAAGCTCAAATTCACGCCGGTGGACGCGGCAAGGGCGGCGGCGTAAAACTCGCCAGGACGATGGAGGATGTACACGACCTGGCCAAGGCGATGATCGGGATGAACCTGGTGACGCATCAGACAGGCCCGGAGGGTCGTACAGTTCATACTCTGTTGATTGAAGAAGGCCTCAAGATCAAACAGGAGTTTTACCTGGGCATGCTGCTCGACCGTTCAGTCTCCCAGCTGGTCTTCATGGCATCCGCGGCAGGCGGGATGGACATCGAGGAGGTCGCGGCTAATATGCCGGAGAAGATCTTGAAAGAGCACATCGATCCGGCGGTCGGGATGCAGCCCTATCAGGCGCGCAAGCTCGCCTTCGGGCTTGGCCTCGCCCCTGAGCTGATTGGCAAAGCGACGAAGTTCATGCTCTCGCTCTATCGAGCATTCGTCGAACTGGATGCATCACTCATTGAGATAAATCCGTTCCTCCTCACCGAAGATAATGAGCTTTACGCGCTCGATGCGAAGGTTAACTTTGATGACAACGCGCTCTATCGCCACAAAGAATATGCGGAATTGCGGGATTTGAACGAAGAAGCCCCTCTGGAGATCGAGGCCTCAAAGTACGATCTCAATTACATCAAGCTCGATGGCAACATCGCTTGTATGGTTAACGGCGCGGGATTGGCGATGGCAACGATGGATATCATCAAGATAGCAGGCGGTGAACCGGCTAATTTCCTCGATGTCGGCGGTGGAGCGTCGCAGGAACGCGTTGAGAATGCTTTCCGCATTCTGCTCGCCGATCATAACGTGCAGGCTGTTTTGATCAATATCTTCGGCGGCATCGTGCGCTGCGATATGGTTGCGCGCGGAGTGGTCGAAGCGGCGCGAATTCTCCGCGTTACCAGACCGATCGTCGTGAGGCTTGAAGGGACAAATGTCGAAGAAGGTCAGCGCGTCTTGCGCGAATCCGGTCTCAACTTCCTCGTCGCTAACAGTATGAAAGATGCGGCGGAGAAAGCCGTAGCTGCAGCCTCCGGTAAAAGCTAAGTGAGAATACGAAACAGAAGGAGATGCTATAGCCTTTTAGAAAAACATTTTCCATTTATCATTTGATATTTGTCATTTGCCATTGATTAAGCCGTTCTTCTTCAATGACAAATGACAAATATCAAATGATAAATGGAAAATGTTTTTCTAAAAGGCTATAGCATCTCCTTCTGTTTCGTATTCTCAGCCTACCTACACTGCGATGAGAAGACAGGGATGCTGATACTCGATGTGGTTAGTTTCAGCTTGTGCAAGTTATGACCGCCACTAAAAACCGACGGCGAAGATGAAGATGCCGGATTGAAGGTGATCACAGCCCCTAGCAACGGAATATTCCTGTAAGAAAAAAGCCTCACCCAGCCACTGCGCCCTTTGGGAATCACTGTCATGAAACGAGGCACGACGCGTGGGGTCGTATTGTTGAAGATAAATTTGAACTGGCATAGATTCGCATTGAGGGAGAAACTGAAAGCTCTCTCTTCGTCATCATAAAGCAGCCCCGAGAGCGAACCGATACTATCTGCACCAAGGGCGAAATCACCGCTGGGCCGGTTAAGGATCACCATTGTTTCATAGCCATCGGCCCCGCTCGGGATGTTGTCGATGGCCAGGACCGATGGCAATCGATCATAATCAATGCCATTGAAATTGAGGTTAGTCATAACCGAAGTGTCATTACATGACGGAGTCCTGTGTGCTGCTACCGCTTCAGCTTGAAGGTTGGCCGCATGTCCCGAAACAAAGCGGACGTATTCATCGCCGATCAATGCATTGTGGATGATGGGACAACCATTCTCGTTTAACGCCACCGCCATAATGTAACCTGATGTGCCTGGATCGAGCTCCGAAGCACGGAAGCCGAAGGTTAGATTGGGCGACATACATAGGACGAAGTCAGCCGGACTGCACGTAGCGCCATCAACGAAGAAGAGGTGAACAATTACCGATGAAGATGACGATGTATTGGTTATGTTGATGAGTGTGTTTTCAGCTGCAGGACTCGATGCGCTCGAGGTGTATATATTGTAGAACAGGATCGATCCCGCTTTTTGACCATTTACTGCTCCGTCAAGCGGGAATGGCTCTCCGGGATCCCCTGCTAATCCTGTCGTTGTAAGTATGATGAAAGCAACAAATGTCAGCAATTGCGAGGAGAAGGGGAATAGGGTCCGCATGCCGTAAGAACTCCTTTCAGGCTTATGTCAAGTATTTGTTTGTTTATTGAAGATCGACGGACAACCTGTGGGCTCTCTCGCTCAGCAGGCGAGCAGGCAAGTCGCTCTTGAGTAGGCAAGCTTTGTTCCTCTTATTCGAAAACTTAGGCTTGACTGAAATATTAATTTCAAAGATTGATTATAGGGTTGATTTGAGTGCACTTATCGTTGGCGATATTGAGGTAAAATTAATCGAGTGAGATGAATCGTTACTCGGCAACGATCCATCAAGTAATCGATAGGTTACAGTAGTTGACATTCTGATTGCGGATTGCGGATTGCGGATTTGAAGAGAGGATTTCCGCAATCAATCCACAATTCGCAATTCGCAATCAACTAAATCTCCAGCACCACCGGGATAATCATTGGCCTGCGCCCGGTATCCTTCTGAATATAGCGCTTAAGCTCAAGCCTGATCTTCTCCTTGATTACAGCCCAGTCAACACGTTCCTCGTGACTTGCGGTTTCAACTGTCTCTCGAACCAGAGCCCGGGCTCTATGTAAGAATTCAGAGCCATCATCACTCAGCGCCAGACCGCGCTGAATCACTTCCGGCGCGGATTCCAACTCACCCGATGTTTTATTGATCGCCACAATCGGCAGCACAATGCCATCGTAGGCCAGATGTTTGCGGTCGCGTAGCACGACGTCGTCTATCCGTCCAAATCCTGAATCGTCGATCATGGTGCGACCGACCGTCACTTTGTCCGCAACCCGAGCGCTTGATTCATCGAGTTCGATCACATCACCGCTTTCCGCGAGCAATATTCGATCACGCGGCACACCCCAGGACCTGGCTGCCTCTGCATGACGATAGAGCTGGCGTGTTTCTCCGTGAATCGGAATGAGGAACTTCGGCCTCACCGCCTCATACATAATCTTCAAATCATCCTGCCGGCCGTGCCCTGAAACGTGGATCCGCGCGATACCGTTATCGATCACACGTGCGTCCTTCTTGAAGAGATGGTTCATCATGCGCGAGATAGATTTTTCGTTACCGGGAATCTGTCGCGCGGAGATCACCACCGTGTCTCCTGGAATTACGCTCGCATCCTTGTGTGAATCAACTGCCATCCGCGCCAGGGCGGCCATTGGCTCGCCCTGGCTGCCAGTGACTATCATGCAAACTTCATCAGCCGACATCTTCCTGGCCTGTTGCGGATTGATCAATTGTCCATCTTCAACATCCAGGTAACCGTACTTCATCGCTACCTCGACGTTGCGGACCATGCTGCGGCCGACCAGTGCAACTGAACGACCGGATTCCGCCGCCAGATCGAATACTATCTGCAACCGATGGATGCTTGTCGCAAAACAAGTGACGACGACGCGCCCCTCGGCTTCGGTGAAAATCTTCTCAAAAGCCGGAATGACAGCTTTCTCCGATCCTGTTCGCCCTTCTCGCTCGACATTGGTTGAATCCGCTAGCAACGCAAGTACACCCTGGTCGCCATACTGGGTCAACCGCTGCAAATCGATCGGGTCTCCCATGACCGGTGTCTCATCAACCTTGAAATCTCCTGTATGGACGATAATGCCGGCGGGGGTATGAATCGCGAGCGCAACACAATCTACAAGCGAATGCGAAACGCGTATGAATTCGATTTCGAATGGCCCAAGCGAGAATTTCTGCTGTGGCCTGATGGTGTGTGTTTCGACCTTGTCGAGCAGGCCGAACTCCTGCAACTTGCCTTCGACTAATCCGAGTGTGAACTCTGTGGCATAAACCGGCAGGTTCGCAGTCTGGAGAACAAACGGCAATGCTCCGACGTGATCTTCGTGCGCGTGCGTCAGCACTATGCCGATCAATTCATCGCGGTGAGCTTCGATATAGGTGAGGTCGGGAATAGCAATGTCAACTCCGAGCAGGTCTTCGTCGGGAAACATCATTCCGCAATCAACGATGATCATCTGCCCATCGTAGCGGAAAGCTGTGATATTCATTCCGAATTGGCCAAGACCGCCCAGAGGAGTTATCTGAAGTTTGCTAGTTGTCATTTGATAGATTTCGCTTTCTGCATTTAGCTACCTAGTATATCTAAATTGGGCGGAATACAAAACTAACGAAAATAACGCCAAGTTTCATTTGTTATATTCGCCAACTCCTGTTGCCTCGTGTTCTCTCTGAATCCCTTTTGCCAACCGCGCAATCTCCTCTATCGATAGGGTCTCAGCGCGTCGTTGTGGATCAATCAATGACTCGTCCAGCGTGTGCGTGATCTGTGACTCATCTCGCAATCTCAACTGGTTGCGGCCCGCGCGCAAGTTATTGAGAATCGTTTTTCGGCGCTGGGCGAAGAGGACTTTGATCAGTTCGAGAAACAATTTTTCATCCTCGACAACCGGTCGCACGCGCAAACGCGCGACGCTCGAATAGACCTTCGGCGTGGGGCGAAATGCACCCGGCGGCACATCGAACAACTTCTCGGTTTCGCAATAAAATTGCACAAGCGCTGAAAGGTAGCCATACTCTTTGCCGCCAGGATGAGCCGTCATGCGATCGACAACTTCACGCTGCAACATCAGAGTCATTTCGCCCATGCATCCTCGCTGTCTGAGCAGATGCTGTAAGATCGGAGTCGAAACGTAATAAGGCAGGTTCGCTACAACACGAGAAGTCGTCGCTGGCGCAATCAATTGACAGAAATCGACATCCAACGCATCAGCTTCAATCAGTAATAAATTCGTGTATCCGGCAAAAAGCTCGCTCAGATGTCCGACCAAATCGCGATCGAGCTCGATCGCGATGATTTGCGCCCCACTCTCGACCAACAACCCTGTCAAGGCTCCCTGCCCTGGCCCGATCTCGATGATCGTTTCGCCCGTCCGCGGAGAGACTGCTTCAACTATCCGTTTTGGGTAGACTGAGCGGGCGAGAAAATTTTGACCGAGACTGCGTTTGGCTCGCATTTTTATGACATTTTCGGGTAACCGGTGAACTCCCAATCATTGCCTCGCTGGAAAATTCCGACCTCTTGCAATTCGAGCGCCTCGCTCAATGTCTCGAATCCTGATCCTCCGATTCCTGCAATAGCATTTCGCCCGCCGATGATCTTTGGAGCAATGAAGAATGTCGCTTTGTCAACGAGGCGCCCTTTGACGAATGAACCCGCGACCTCCGCTCCGCCTTCAACGATCAGGCTGATCAGATGACGCCTGCCCAGTTCTGCCAGGGCCTCACTCAAATCAAGTCGCCCACTTTCACCAGCCACACAAACGACTTCAGCGCCCAATTTTTCCAACTCTTCACGCCTCGCATTCCATTGTGACGGCATGGGAAAATCCGTGCTGACGGCATTTCCCTGCCCTGCCGAGAAAATAATCAGTGGACACTCGCGTGCGGTACGGACAAGCTTCGAATCGGGCGGAATACGCAATCTCGCATCGAGGACGATACGCGCCAGGGGTTTTCGACGAGGCTTGTTTGTGCGATCAGTCAGCATTGGATCATCGGCCAACACTGTTCCGATGCCAACCAGAATCGCATCGTATTCGTGCCGCAGCAACTGAGAAGCCGCTCGCGCCTCTTCGCCTGTGATCCACTTCGAATCGCCGGTCCGCGTTGCTATACGGCCATCGAGCGAGCAAGCCGTTTTCAGATGCACAAATGGCAGTCCCGTCGAAACATACTTCGTATATTTTTCATTCAATCGTTGGGCTTCGCGTTCCATCAGTCCGACCGAAACCTCGATTCCGGCCTCACGCAATTGCTCGAATCCCCGCCCGTTTACCTGAGGGTTCGGATCGACCATCGAAGCCACGACGCGCTTGACACGGGCTTCAATCAAGGCTTTCACACACGGCGGTGTGCGTTTGGCCGGCCCCTGGTGCGAACACGGTTCAAGATTGACATAGAGTGTCGAGCCTTGAGCGCGCTCACACGCTTCTTCAAGCGCCCACGCTTCTGCGTGCTTCAATTCGTCATACCGGTGATAGCCGCGACCCACGATCTCACCATCTTTGACTACAATCGATCCAACAAGCGGGTTTGGAGTGACGAGAGCCGAGCCTCGGGCAGCGAGTTGGAGGGCTATTTTGATGTAATCGGAATCGGTCATGGAAAAATCAAAAGGCAAAAGGCAAAAAGCAAAAGGCAAAAATAAAGAAGAAAGTTCTCATGAATCAAAACTCAAAAGGTCGGAATTTGCTTCTTTATTTTTGCCTTTTGCTTTTTGCCTTTTGCCTTTTGATTTATTCGAACAGTCCATCAACATAAGTCCTGGGATCGAACGTGACCAGGTCATCGGCCTTCTCGCCAATTCCACAATAACGGATAGGCAAATTCAATTCCTTTGCAATGGCCACTGCAATACCGCCTTTTGCGGTGCCATCGAGCTTTGTCAGCACCAGGCCTGTCACATCAGCAGCCTTCAGAAACTCACGCGCCTGGCTTAGACCATTCTGTCCCGTCACCGCATCAACCACGAGCAAGGTCTCGTGAGGCGCGCCCTGTACTTCACGACCGGCGATGCGCCTCATCTTTTCAAGCTCGGCCATGAGGTTTGCCTTGTTGTGCAGACGGCCTGCCGTGTCGACGATCAGCACGTCAGCATTTCTCGCCCTGGCTGCTCTCAAGGAATCGAACAATACCGCTGCCGGATCAGTTCCCTGCTTTTGCTGAATTAATGGCACTCCGGCTCGCTCCGCCCATATCGCCAGTTGATCGGAGGCCGCAGCCCGAAAAGTGTCAGCCGCGCAGATCAACACATCGTATCCGTCTCCCTTGATGCGCTGTGCCAGTTTGCCTATTGTCGTCGTCTTGCCCGTGCCGTTAACGCCCACAACCATCATCACGTATGGCCGCACATCTTCAGGCACCGTCGTCTCGGAAGCTATGCCCCGCGCCTTCTCCGCCCTTTCGAGTATCTCAAGCAAGTGCTGCTTGATAACGCGTTTGAGCTCGTCAACATCCTTGAGAGTTTGACGGTTAACCTGTTTGCGCACATCTTCGATAATCTCCATCGTCGTCTGCACGCCCAGATCTGCTCCAATCAGAACTTCTTCCAGATCGTCGAGAGTCGCGGCGTCTATCTGCTTTTTGCCTTTGACGACATCCTCAAAACGAGTGGTGATATTCTCTCGTGTCGAGGCCACGGCTTTGCGGAATCGATCCAGGAATTTCTCTTCTTCAACTATTTCTTTGGCACCAGACTCAAGTGGTACCTCTGCTTGCTGAGTCTGATCAGCTATTTCTACTTCCGGCTCCGGCGGGAGATTCAATCCCAAAGAGATGAAATCACTGCCACCTTTACGTTTCCAGAAAATACCCATAACTTAATATCCCAAATCTCGTAGACGGAAGAGAGAATACGAAACAAACGAAAATAACGAACCAAACGAAAAACTGTGGCCTTTTCGTTTGTTTCGTTATTTTCGTTTGTTTCGTATTCTCTCTTAGCATTCTTCAATCGCCGACGGCAAGCGCTTCTTTCGCCGGCAAGCCAATCTCACGCCCATCTTTCGGGTAGCGCCACAACAAGAGGGCTGAGATGAGCGGCATAAATGACATGACCATGAGTGCGCGCGTAAATCCATATCGCTCGCTCATCGCTCCGACCAGTGGCGTCATCAGCGCTCCCGCACCCCACGCAAAGCCCATCATCAGGGCCGAAACAGTGCTTGAGCCACCGGGCACCAGTCTCTGCGCCATAACAACGCTTATCGGAATCGGTAAATTCAATACCGTTCCGCCGGCCATCAACAACGCATAACTGATTACTCCGTTTGTCGAGAACGACGTAAGCAGCAGCGGCGCAGCCAGCAGCATTGACACGAGCGAAACTCGCCGGGCGCCAAGGCGATCTGCCAATGCCCCGCCGAAAAACCCGCCGACCCCTCCGAAGAACAAAAAGCCGGCCAGCACCCAGCTGATCGCCGTCGTTGTCAGCCCATCTTGTTGGAGCGAAAACGGCAGGTACGTCTGCACGCTGACCGATGCAGCCGAGCGTAAAACCACGGCGAAATAGAGTAACGTCAGCGGCGCCCAGGCTGCGCGTAGAGCGTCAATCAACGAAGGCGCCTCGACATCGCGTCCTCTTTTTTCCAGCGAAGGACAATAGCGGAAGAGCACAACCCAAAATGCCAGCCCCCACATGACCGTATACCAGCTATTATCCAATCCAAACCGGGTCACCACGGCAGCGACTAAAACCGGGCCGAGGGCATAACCAACTGTGCCGGATGACGAAAAAATCGACATCACCATGCCCTGATGCTTTCCGCGTCCATCTTCAGAGGCCGCACGCGAAACCAGGGCCGCGCTCTGCGGGTGAAACATCCCGACACCGATGCCGCCAAAAATCACCAGCATCATCAACACCGGCAGGCTGTTGGCCATCCCCATACTCGAGAGAAAAATCGCGGCAACGAGCGGCCCAAAGACAGCCATCGAGCGTTTTAAATACCTATCCGAGATCACCCCATAGACCGGCTGCATCAACGACGAAGCGATTGTCAGCGTCGGCGGCAGCAACCCGACCTGCGCCGGCGGCAGATGGAGCTTCGCAGCCATCAAAGGCAACAATTGAAAAAGGAAGCTCGAATAGGAGTCCATCACGAAGTGTGCAGTTGAAAGCAATCCGATTGTAAATTTGTTCTTTCTGTCCATTTTGTTTAGCCGCGGAATTGTCTGGCCGCTTCAATAAATCTCTCGAAAATCGCCTTCGAAAAATTGTCTCGCTCCCAACCGATCTCAGGATGCCATTGCACGCCGAGCACGAAACGGTCGGGACGCGAATCAACCACTGCCTCGATCACCCCATCGTGTGCGCGAGCGACCACGCGCAAATCGCGCCCGACTTGCTTGATCGACTGATGATGACTGCTGTTGACGCGCGCCGAATCACCGCCGGCCAGCTTCGCAAGCAACGAATTACTCTCGATCCCGATGTGATGCGATGGGCGGTCGTAAACCCGACCCTGTTCGTGCTTAATCAGGTTTGAGGTTTGTGATTCGATGTCCTGAATCAGCGTCCCGCCACGAGACACATTGAGTGATTGTATTCCGAAGCAAATCGCCAAAACCGGCATTTTACGCTTTTCAGCAGCCTCAAGCAGGATCAAGTCCGTCTGGTCGCGCTCGGGCACAACCGATCCGAGTTTCGGATGTGGTTCTTCTCCATAGAAGAGCGGATCGATGTCACTATCGCTGCCCGAGAGCATCAGCCCCTCAATTTTCTCAGCGACCGCACTGAGGTACTTCGGATCGGGAATCAGTGGGATGTAGACCGGTATACCCCCAAAGGCTTCTATGGCTTCGGCGTAATAACGCCTCAGATAGAAAGTGTTTTCAGCATCGAGCCGTGTGGTGATGCCGATCAGCGGGTATGTTGTCACCGGGGCCGTGGATAAAGACGACCGAGGCAAATGCTAATGCTCCTTCAATGATGTCAACCAGTAAATTGAGAGTTTAAGCGGTGATGTAGGGCTTGTCAAAAAGATGCGTTGAGGCGGAGCTGACGAAGAGAATCTGTGTGGTCTTAATCTTCAAAACTGTAATTGACCAACTGCACCCCCTCCTCATTCACCAATGCCATGATTTCCGGATCGGTTAGTAACTGCAGCTCAATCATTCGCGATTGCCGTAATCTGGTCTTAACATTTTCAAGTTGATCATCTACATAACCCGGATGGCACATCAATTCGCTCACGCCTTCAGGCAACTGCTCGATCAATTCCCGAAGCCATTGCCTGGTCCAAAACCCGGTTTGCGAAATGCCAAAGAAAGCTTCGGTGGTCTTCACCCCCGATCTCGAAAGCCTCGAGGTACTGATGCGGCACAGCTGCGCCAAACCTAGCGCGCCGATGCTCTGCGTGAGTAGTTTGAAAGAGCCGAATTGACCACTGGGACTCCAGTCTTCACGTGGCGACCGAACTGCGCCGATACCATAATCTTTGATCGTTTCTATGATCGCAGCGCAAACCTGCGGCAAGGCATGAGCATGCTTATGGCTGTCGATATGTGTCAAACATAAGCCGGCATCGAGCGCCTTTTCGATCTGCGCGCGCAACTCGATGACCACTTCTTCGACGCGCAATCGCCCCAGAAACAAGCGTCTGGCCAGTGCTGTGCTGGTGCCTAAAAACTCGCCGAGATTATTGGTCAGACTGCGAACTCGCGAGACCTCAGCAAGAGGTCTTCCCTGTGTGACGTTGAAATGTAAGCCGATACCGAGAGAGGGATTTTTCTTCGCCAGAATCACCGCATGATCGAAGGCGGGCATATTTGCCATGATTGTCGCGCTGGTGATGATGCCGCGCGTGTGTCCATCGATTACCGCGCGATTGATCCCTGCAGTCAAACCGAAGTCGTCTGCATTGACGATTAGGAACCTCATTCGCCCTTTCGCGCTGCGGACAGGAAAAATAACCCAATCCCTATCCAGAAAAACATCCTTATCTTACGGATTATCGCAAGCGCAACTCCCACTGTCGCGCCATAGCCCAGCGTGCTGGTCATGAGGCCCGTGCCCGCTTCATCGACACCAACCAGGGCGGGCACAAAGATAAAAGCGATGTTTATTGCCCGGTTAATCGCCTCGAGCATAAACGACGTTGCGATAGTCAGATCCACACCGATCAAACTCAGTGTCGCGTAAATTTCGACTACTCCTGCAATGTGAAAAGCCGCCTGACACAAACCGACCAGGAGGAAATCCAGCGGACGCCGCGCATAAAAATCAAATACGTAATCTTCCAACCTGCGCAGGTGTCCGATTTTTTCATCAACCCAGCCCCGCTTCGGTCCCTCACGAATTACCGATTGACTCAGTATCGCGGCGATATTCGAACCGAGATTCATTCGGCGGCCGATCACAACAAACGTTGCAGTGGATAAGACCAGCACAACTGCCAGCGACCCAAGCACCGCTGTGCGCAGTGATTCGTTCAATCCGAAACTGGCCAGCAATGCGATCGCTCCGGCCATGACCATGAGGCAGCTTGAAACCGCATAGGCAATATTCTCGACCGCGAGCGAAGATATGCCGGAAGATAAGGTGAGCTTATCGCCGAGGGCGACAACCTTCATCGGCTCGGCCACGAGAGGGCCAAATGTCAAATCTCCAATCGCTTCGCCGGCCAGACGCGCGCGCCATAACGTCCAAAACCCGATCCGGCGCTCTTCCGTGGTCATACATCGCAACCACGAGAAGCTGCGCGAGAGATATCGAATCGACGAGATAGCTAGGATAAGCAGGAATCCGAATCCGAGTGAACGTACATGCGCCCATATTTCCGCCGGACCTGTCTCTTTGATGACGTAAATGAAGAGCGCAATTCCGATGATTGCGGAGGTGAGGGCGAGAAAGCGGGAGCGAAGCTTCATTTATAAGGCAATCGGATGCTAGCGGTAATTGAAGAGAGAAAACGAAACAAACGAAAAGATATGAGTTTTTGGCAAGTTTCATCTTCCGGCTAACAGTTTCAACACAAAGGGTCAAAGGGTCAAAGGGTCAAAGGAGGATAAATGCATGATTTTACTCTTCTTTGACCCTTTGACCCTTTGACCCTTTGTGTTGAAACTGTTAGCTAATTTCGGCTTCGTAGGAAACTTGCCGAATTTTTTCGTTTGTTTCGTATTCTCTCTTCCTCATTCGTAGTTCAGCGCATCTACCGGTTCCTGGCTCGCAGCGCGCAAGGCGGGATAAAGTGCGCCGAGGGCGCCGCTCAGCAACCCTGCTATTGATGCATACAAGATCGAACCCGGTTCGAGATCGATCTTCCATCCAAGAAAGTTTACGAGAAAGAATCTCGCAATGACTGCCACGGCCAACCCACCGAGCACACCAAGCAAGCTGATCAATATAGCCTCTTTTTCGAATGTCCAGGCAATCCAGAATTTCGAAGCGCCGAGCGATTTGAGAATGCCGATCTGGCGTGTGCGTTCGGAGACTGTCGAATACATCGTCAGCAAAATGACAAGCAGACTGATGACCGTGGCCAGCCCCCTGACTATGTCGAGAAAAACATTGAACCCGGAAAACCCAGTGGCGAAAAGTTTCGGTAAATCGCGGGTGAAAATCACTCGATAATCCGGGAATCTGTCAAGAATGCGCTGCGCAACCTGTTCCTGTTCATCTTGATTCTGGCATTTGATAAAGATCATCGAGCACTTGCCCTCAGCACCCAGCACCGCCTGCATCGTCGAAAGCGGCACTTTGATGCGCCCCCCACTCTCAGGCTCAAAAATACCAACCACGGTAAACTCTCGACTAAGCCCGTTTATCTTGTCACCAATCTTCGTCTCGTGATCGAGCGCGTATTTAATGTCGACGATGGCGAAATCTCCGGATGACGGCAGCGGCTCACCCTTGGTGAGTCGCAGCTTGCCTGCAGCCGTGAAACTGTCGAATTCAATGCCATCGATCTGGCGAACCCCAAGTCCACCCTCACCACCCATCTCCAGGTTCTGGCCAACAGGCGTCGCGACAGCAACTCCGGGAATAGAACGTATATTGCCGACTTCGCTCACCGGGATTGCCATATCTGCCGAAGTGAGCGAAAGACCTTGCCCGCTCTGGCGAAGCATAATCTCCACGCCGATGTTCGCGTCGCGCTGTCCGCGTTCTCGCAATGTACCGCGCACAAGACCGATTGTAAGAACTACGAGAATAACGCCGACTGCGACTCCGATGATGCTGGCGACTGTGCGGCCGGGGTGGTGAGTTAAATTGGATGCTACGAGACTGTTCATTAAAAAATCCGATAATAATGAAACTTGCCCAACTTTTCGTTTATTTCGTATTCTCCTTACACTCCAAGCATTCGCTCAATGATTTGAGGCACGGCCTTCAGTGTTTCATCCAGCTTCTCAGGCAGAACCCCACCTTCGGCCAAATCCGACTTGCCTCCGCCCTTCTTGCCGCTGATCGCTGTCAGCTCCTTGATCACTTCGACCGCCTGCACACGAGTTGTCGCGTCTTTCGAAACCATCACAACCAGCGAGGCTGTGCCGTTGGCGACTTCTCCGAGTACGACCACGCCGGGCGCGATGCGTTTGGAGAGCGAATCCGCAAGCTGGCGCCGCCCATCTCTCCCCAGGTTATCGACTTTGCGGACGAGGACCTTGAGCCCATTGATCTCTGCGATCTTTTCGTCAGCCGGTGCGGATGCGCCTTGCGCGAGTTTCAGCTTCAACCTCTCGATCTCACGCTGCTGCTCACGCAACTGCAGCTGTAAACGCTCAACCTCGCTCGGCAGACTGCGCGGCGCAGTATTGAGCTTGGCCGCAGCTTCGGCGAGCAACGCTTCGGTCTGCTGGAACCGCTCATACGCGCCCTTGCCTGTGACTGCTTCAATGCGGCGGATGCCCGAGGCAATCGAAGCCTCTGAAATGATCTTGAACGCGCCGATATCTCCGGTCGCGTTGACATGCGTGCCTCCACAGAGTTCGGTCGAAAACCCGGGCACACTGACAACGCGCACAGTATCGCTGTACTTCTCACCGAAGAGCGCCATCGCTCCACTCGCCAATGCATCGTCCAGCGCTTTCTCTTCCTTCGAAACGACGGTGTTCTTGAGCGTCTCGTTATTGACGATGCGTTCAATCTCTGCGATCTCATCAGTCGTCAAAGAGGCGAAGTGTGTGAAATCGAAGCGCAACCGATCCGGCGCGACTACCGAACCCGCCTGCTTGACGTGCGGCCCCAGGACTTCTTGCAGCGCGGCATGCAGCAAATGCGTGGCCGTGTGATTGCCCATCGTGCGCGCGCGCTTCTCAGCATCAACATGCGCGTTGACCGTGTCCCCGGTCTTCAAC
>JAKEHZ010000252.1 GCA_022614735.1 Acidobacteriota bacterium
CGCCCTGGGTACGCATCGCTTCCAGCGTGCCGGTCTTCGACAGGGGGTCGTTACCGGAGACCTGGCACGCTGGAAGCGATGCGTACCCAGGGATTTTCCGAAGAGTCATTCATGTCGTTCATGATGACGCCCAGAAACAATGACAACTACTGGGAGCGCAAGCGCTCCCAGTAGTTGCCACAGGAGAATCTCCGGTGATTCGTAAAGCGTTTTTGATGACTCTCAAGCCGGGACATCAGGAGGAATATGAACGCCGTCACAATCCTATCTGGCCGGAACTACAGGATGTGTTGAAAAAGCACGGCGTAAATAATTACTCGATCTTTCTCGATCGTCAGACAGACAGGCTCTTCGCTTATGCTGAAATCGAATCCGTGGAGATGTGGCGGCAGATCGCGCAAACAGATGTCTGTCAACGCTGGTGGGCGCGCATGAAAGATCTGATGTACACCGATGAGAACAATAGTCCAGTTGCGATTGAAATGGATGAAGTATTCCATCTCGATTGAGTTGAAAATAGGAGGGCTTATGGACAACGGGATTGAACGAAGGAAATTTATCAAACAGAGTCTTGCGACAGGCATCACAGTAGCGGCTACGGGTAGGAATATCCTCGCTGCGAATGACCGCGTCCGTGTGGGTGTCATTGGCCTTGGCCGGCAGGGGCGCGGCGTAATGAAAACGTTTGCGAGAAATTCGGATGCAGAGATCGTCGCACTATGCGATGTCTACGAGCCGCATATCGAAACGGCGATCAAAGACGCGAAGATCGAGGGCGCGCAACGATACAAAGACTTTCGCCGGATACTTGACCTTAAAGATATCGACGCTGTGATCATTGCCACTCCCGATCACTGGCATGCGCTCAATCTGGTGATGGCCTGCCAGGCCGGCAAAGATGTTTATGTCGAGAAACCGATCTCTGTCACGCTCGAAGAAGGCCGCAAGATGGTTCAGGCTGCACGCAAGTACAATCGTGTTGTGCAGGTCGGCACACAACAGCGATCTGGAGATCATTACCAGAAAGCCGCGGAGATTGTTCGCCAAGGGCAGATCGGCAAAGTGACTTTCATCCGCACCTGGAATTTTGCAAATAACATGCCGGATGGCATCGGCAATCCGCCGGACGGCAATCCGCCCGAAGGGCTCGATTGGGATATGTGGCTTGGCCCCGCGCCGATGCGTCCATTCAATGCAAATCGCTTCGGTGTGCATCCGGATCGCTTCTCCAGCTTCCGCTGGTTCTGGGACTATGCCGGCGGGATGATGACCGATTGGGGCATCCATCATCTGGACATAGTGCAAATGGTCATGGATGTCGACGCGCCGTTGTCAATCACTGCATTGGGAGGCAAATTAGCGCTTCGTGACAATCGCGAAACGCCGGATACCTTGATGGTGACTTACGAATACCCCGGCTTTGTCTGCACCTACGAAAACCGCGAATGCAACGCTCAAGGATTGGCCGAACAGGGTTACGGAATTTCGTTTCACGGCACGGATGCCACGCTCTATCTCAACCGCGAGTACTTTGAGATTAAAACTGAGAAAGGTCGCACGGCCTCCGGACCTACGCGAGTCGAAAATAAGAACAAGCAGGGCGAAGCGCATGTCCGCAATTTCCTCGACTGCGTGAAATCTCGACAGTTGCCTCTATGCGACATAGAAATCGGTCACCGTTCGACCAGCACAGCGCTGCTCGGCAACGTCGCCTTCCGTTCAGGGAGGCGAATCGTATGGAACGCGAAGCAGGAAAAAATCGAGGGCGATCAGGCTCCGGCGAAGTATCTATCGCGTGAATATCGCAAGCCTTGGAAGTTGAATGTTTGATTTGAGGAGAGAACATGAAGGGAAGAAGGGAAAACGGAACAAACGGAAATAACGGAACAAACGGAAAAATCTCAGAGAATTTCCGTTTGTTCCGTTATTTCCGTTTGTTCCGTTTTCCCTTCTTTACACTACTCGTCGCCGCAATTTCATTCACAACGGGATTAGCGAAAAACAAGCCCAACATCATCTTCATTCTCGCAGATGATCTGGGTTATGGTGATCTGAGTAGTTACGGCCAGCAGAAATTCAAGACGCCTAACATTGACCGCATTGCAGCGGAGGGCATGCGCTTCACCCAATACTATGCCGGAAGCACAGTCTGTGCCCCATCGCGCAGCGTCTTGATAACAGGACAGCACACCGGTCACACGCGCATTCGTGGCAACGCGCGGTTTCCGCTCTTGCCTGAAGATCTCACAGTCGCCGAAGTGTTGAAAGCGGCAGGCTACGGGACAGGCTTGATCGGCAAATGGGGGCTCGGAGAAGAGGGAACGACAGGCATCCCGAATCGTCAGGGTTTCGATTATTTCTACGGCTACCTCAATCAACGACACGCGCACAACTACTATCCGACTTTTCTCTGGCGTAACGAAGAAAAAGTGATGTTACGCAACACTGTGCCGAATGAAGACAAGGAAGGCTCAGGCATATCGGACAATCGACTTGATTACAGCCACGATCTTTTTACGCAAGAAGCCCTCACATTTATCGAGAAGCATAGCAAGGCGCCGTTCTTTCTCTATCTCGCTTACACTATTCCGCACGCGAACAATGAGGCGAAGGAGAAGGGAATGGAAGTCCCCGAGCTCGGCGAATTCGTAACCAAAGACTGGCCCGAAGCGCAAAGGGCCAAGGCGGCGATGATTGTTCGGATGGACAGAGATATCGGGCGATTGATGGATCGTTTGAAGCTTCTTGGTATTGACGACAACACGGTCATTTTCTTTACGAGCGACAACGGGCCTCACAGAGAAGGAGGCTCTGATCCTGACTTTCATGACAGCAACGGACCCCTGCGCGGGATCAAACGCGATCTTTATGAAGGAGGTATCCGCGTACCGATGATCGTGCGCTGGCCCGGCAGAGTGAAAGCCGGCGCAGAGAGCCGGCAAGTGTGGTCGCATTGTGATTTTCTTCCGACCGCCGCAGAAATAGCCGGCATGAAAGCGCCGAAGAATATTGATGGCATTTCGATGCTCCCGGCATTGCTCGGAAAGAGACAGAAGAATCACGAATTTCTTTACTGGGAATTTCACGAGCGCGGCTTCGAGCAGGCTGTCAGAGTGGGCGATTGGAAAGCCGTCCGTCGCGCTCCGGATGCTGCTCTCGAACTCTATGATCTGAAGACGGATATCAGCGAACAGAACAATATTATGGAGAAATATCCTGAGGTTGTGAAAAAGATCGAGGGATATCTCAAGATTGCTCGCACTGAATCAAATCAGTGGCCGATAAAAAAGAATGTGGCAACCAGACCGTGATGAGGGAGTTTTCATCTTGAATCCACTGGTTGCTATTGTTTTGATCGTTGGCTATACTCCCTCATCCAAGAGGACACAGTGGTTCGGTACATCAAATAAGAAGAAGAAGAAAAAAGTGCCGGAGACCGGCTTTCGATTTGCATTTCTCTGAGATCAGACAAGCCGAAGGTAAATCATACCTTTCATCTCATATCACTCATCTTGATTCCAGGGTAGCTTGGCTGGGGTAATTTCAATATAAATTCATGGAGGTAGTATGAAGCTCACAGCAAAAGTGCTCGGGGTCTGTCTGCTGATACTCGGATCGGTCTTCTCCCTTCCGGCCACAGCATCAGCACAGACATACACGGCAACTGTCACTGGGACCGTCACCGATCCTAACGGTGCATCAGTTCCTAACGTTAAGGTCACTGCCATCAACCAGGGAACAAAACTCGAATACAACGCGCACACAAATGATTCTGGTCTTTACTCGATTCCGTTCTTACCGGCGGGCAATTATGTGCTCGTAACCGAAGTGACGGGATTCAAAAAGCTCATCTCTAACGAGATTACATTTGAAGTCAATCAGATTGCCCGCGTAGATTTGAAGCTACAGGTCGGCACAGTTGACGAGCAGGTGACCGTTTCAGGTGTCGCGCCGATTTTGCAAACAGAAAACGTCACGGTCGGTAATGTGATAACCGGCAACACGACTACGAACCTGCCGCTCAACGGGCGTAATTTCCAACAATTAACTTTACTTGTTCCCGGCACTATTAACCCGAATCCGGGAGGGTTCACCGGGGTCGGGCAGGGTGCGCAAGGACGACCTTACGTCAATGGCAATCGCGAGCAAGGCAATGCCTTCTTGCTCGACGGCATTTCGGTTGATGAAACGATTGACAACCGCATCGGCTACAAACCGAATGTTGACGCCATCGCCGAGTTCCGAGTCGAGACCAGCAACTCTTCGGCTGAGTTCGGTAACGTGACCGGCGCGACGGTAAATGCTACGCTGAAGTCGGGCACGAACGATTTTCACGGTAACGCATTTGAGTTCCTGCGCAATGACGCTATCGATGCTCAGACCTGGGGAAATAACCGCGCCGGCGTGACGACGAAGCCAAAGCTTCGCCAAAACATCTTCGGCGGCACTCTCGGTGGTCCAATCATCAAGAACAAACTTTTCTTCTTCGGTGACTATCAGGGGATCATTCAGCGCACCGGCGGCGGCGGCTCCGTCCGCGTAGCTCCGCTCGCGTGGCGACAAGGCAATTTATCCACTCTTTCGTCTTTCATCCGCGACCCGCAAAGACCAAGAAGTCAGCTCTGCCAGGCGAATCCGGCGAATCCGACACCGGGTGTGAATTATCAGGAAGCTTGTTTCCCGGGCAGCATCATTCCTGCTAACAGAATTGTCAATCCAGTGGCGAAGGCATTGTTTGCAGATACAAGTCTGTATCCGCTGCCCAGTCGTATTGATGCCACAAACGGGACCGGCATCCTGGATGTGGTGACCGCGGCCAGGGTCAATAGCCATCAGTTCGATGTGAAGATTGACGCGCGCCTGACGAGCAAGGACAACCTCTCGGGCCGCTACTCATTCGCCAACTATCAGCAGGCAGCCAACCAGGGATCGCTGCCTGTGACCCCGACCTCAAGCCAATTCAGTCGCCCGCAGAATTTCGTGCTCAACTGGACGCGCACGATCAGTCCGACCATCATCAACGAAGCTCGTGTCGGGCTCAACCGTGCAGTCTTCATCACCAACAATGCATTCGACTGGGCCGGAATCGGTGACGGCAATCAGAAGCTCGGCATTCCCGGCGGTCAGGCAGCTCCGGGGGTCACCTCGGTCGCGCTCGGCAGTGGTCTCAGCAACATCGGTGCAGTCGGAACTAATGAAGATAACGTCACAAATACATTCCATTTTGGCGATAACCTGACTCTGTTGCGTGGCCGCCATACTTTTAAGGTGGGAGGCCAGTTGCAGCGTTATCAGCAGAACCGCTACTACGCCGGCAATAACGGCGTGCTTGGCTTATTCGTTTACGACACACAGTATACCGGTGTCGCTTTCGCGGACTTCCTGCTCGATCAGTTGACCAGGAAAGGTCTCGGTGGCGTCAGCGGTACGAACAAGGGAACCTGGGGACATCGCCAAAACCGTATCGGATTATTCATCCAGGATGACTTCAAGGCTCGTAACAATCTGACACTCAATATCGGCATGCGCTGGGAATACACTTCGCCCGTCTATGAAGTCAAAGATCGTCAATTGAACTTTGAGCTTTTCAGCGGACGCCAGCTTTTCGCCGGGCGTGATGGTAACAGCCGTGCACTTTATGAGCCATTCCACAAAGGGTTCGAGCCGCGCATCGGCATCGCATGGACGCCGGAACGTTTCAACAACAAATTAGTTGTGCGCGCTGGTTATGGCATCACACAATATATGGAGGGAACTGGATCGAACCTGCGCCTGCCGCTCAACCCGCCGTTCTTCTCAGAAGCCGATGTCTCATATGACATCGTAAGCGGGCCGGGCACGATCGCCAGGGGCTTCACCGATGTTATCGTGCGAGACAGACCCGCTGGTTTGATCCGTGTTTGGGATCCAGACCTGCGTCCGCAATTCACTCAACAGTGGAACCTTGCACTCGAATACCAGCCTACCGGCACAATGTCTTTATCGGCTGCTTACGTTGGTCACAACGCAACGCATTTGGTTGCACCGACCGATTGGAACCAGCCGCTGCCGGGCACCGGCGATCCGGCAACCTGGATACCATTCCAACGACGCCGCCCGCTATTCTCTGTGCTCCCTGATGTGACACAGATTAGTGGCACAGGTTCGTGGTCGGTCAGCCGTTACCACGCGCTACAGGTCAATGCACGCCAACGTTACGCCAGAGGCTTCGAGTATCTGCTGTCATACACGTATAGCAAGACGATGACCGATAACCTCGGTTATTACGGCTCTGGCGGCGTGTCGGCGCAGGGCGCGTATTCGGGTAATCATTACGATCAGCGAGGTTACAACTACGGCCCGGCGTTCTTCGACGCGACCCATAACTTCGTTTGGGCGGGGACGTACGAACTTCCGTTTGGGAAAGGTCGTGCCTGGGGCAGTAACTTGCAACCTGTCGTGAACGCGTTCTTAGGTGGCTGGGGCATCAGCAGTATCGTCAGCCTGCATAGCGGGTTCCCCATCACCATAGCCGGTCCTGCAGGTCGCACACTGCAAGACCCGCGCGGAACAGTGCGCCCGAACCAAATCGGCAATCCGACGATCACGAGTAATCCTGACTGCTACATCTACAACCCACTTAATGGGGCGTGTAGCGGTGTCACAGGCACAGTGGCCTTCAGTGAAGCTGCAATCGGAACATTCGGCAGCGCAGGTGTCGGTACTGTACGCGCGCCAGGTTATTTCAACTGGGATTTCGGAGTGGGTAAAAAGTTCTACCTGACTGAACGTCACTACATCGACTTCAGAGCAGAGTTTTTCAACTTCTCCAATACGCCCAGCTTTAACCCGCCGGATCGTACCTTTACGCCTACATCGCGGACATTCGGGCAGATTACCGGCACAGTCAGTCCGCCGCGAATTATCGAGTTTGCGTTGAAGTATCACTTCTAAATCAAACCAACAGACATTGGTACAGAACCAACCACGGGGAGCACGGGGAACACGGGGAAAGGCAAATAAAGATAAGCCTCCCCGTGTTCCCCGTGCTCCCCGTGGTTGGTTTGCACAGCCTTCAGATAATTTGGTCCAGCAGATTTTCACCTGTCATGAATCGCCGCAAATTATAGAGGAAATGGCGTACCAGTCGCTCCTTCTCACCGATATACCCGCCAGCCGTGTGCGGTGTAATGAAACAATTAGGTGCAGTCCAGAGTGGATGTCCCGGCGGCAAAGGTTCTGGATCAGTGACATCAATATAAGTTGCCGCCAGTTGACCTGAGTGCAGCGCTGCTAACAGCGCTTCCTGATCAACTGTTGTCCCGCGCCCGATGTTGTAAAAGATCGCGCTGCGTTTCATCACGGAGATGCGTGCAGCGTTGACGAAATTGCGCGTACTTGCATTAGCAGGGAGAATGTTGATGACGTGGTCCGCTATCGGCAGATACTTTTCTAACTCCGATTCTACTATCACAGGTATTTGTTCATCACCTGTTTTCTGCCTCCTTACTGCAACCAGGTTCATCCTCAGCGGTGTGAGGAGTTCAACCAAACGGCGGGCAATCGCGCCGAATCCCAGGAGCACAACATTTTGCCCTGCGAGCAGATAAGAAGCCGCGCGTAATTCCATCATCGGCCACATTCGGTCCTTAAGCTGATTTTCAAACGCATGTGGGATACGCCGCGCAAGGCCCATCATCATCGCCAGCAGATGCTCGGCGCATGGTTCATCATAGACGCTGGAACTGTTGCTGAGCTTCGCGCCGCGTGAACGCAGATCACTATGCATCAATCTGGTGTCGAATTTTTCGTAACCCGCGCTGTCGAGGTGAACCCAACGCAGTGATGAGGATTGACGGACCACTTCGGCATCCGGCTGGCCAAAGGCAATATCAGCGGAGGCCAGCGACGGATCTTCTCGAATAGTTTCTGAAACCAGAATCAATTGGTGATCCGATGTTCCCTGGCGCAATAGCTTCATTGCTGTTTCGTAATACTTTACATTGCTCCAAATTTTCAAAGACGAATTTTTCATATGGGGCCTGCTTCGTTAAGCATAACTTCAAGAAATATCCGGGAGAGAACGAGTATTATTAAGATTCACCTCAGCAACTGCAAGAGATTGCCGGGGATGCATTCTTGCACTTAACCTCTTCCTGACTTTACCTGAGCGGTTTATAATCAGCCAGCCTGCCTACGGCGAATGTCTTGATCAGGCGATTGCCGCACGACAGACTCTCCCTCCCCAACATCAACCGCAACAATAAAACGGCTCTTTATTGAGGGTTGGGTCCATGCCTCGCAAAGCAGCTGGATTTTGACAATCAGGAGGAAATGAACTGATGAGTAGCAGAACTGTTGCCAGCCTGGGTTTACTGGCTTTAGCGCTCTGGTCCATCTATTGTGTGCTCAGTCACTATCCGTCTTCCGTAACGGTGGGGGGCGCGCCGGCCGGTTCTCCAGAAGCAAGATCAACGGTCAGTAATTTGACGCTCTCGCCCCCATTTACGGCTAAAATCGACGGTAACAAGATCACACTCGACGGGATAGTGCCGGATCAGTCCGCAAGAGAGAGAGTCATCGATCGCGCCACTGAAGTTTTCGGCGCGGGCACCTTCATGGCCAACCTGATGATCGTGGCTCCCGGTTCAGGCCATTCTTTCGCTTCCGATTGGCTCAATCGGGTGCTCAACTGTATGGGATTGGTGAAACGGTTTGCCGGAAAAGGTGACATCTCCTTTAATGGCCAGTCAATTACACTTAACGGCGATGTTGCGACAGTAGAAGTAGAAAATAGACTTATTCAGGACGTTACCGCCGCTTTTCCGGGTGTAACTATTATTGATCGGATGACGGTGATCGAATCGTTGCTTAGCGAACGCGAAGCGAAAGTGCAGGCCGATCTCAAGAAGCAGATCGAGGGCAAGACTATCGAGTTCGGCTTAAACAGTGACAAGATCACGCCCATAGGGGCAGCGATACTTGACCAGATTGCGTCTATCCTTATCGCCACACCTGACGCGAATATAGAGATCAGCGGCCATACGGATAATACAGGCACAGAGAAACTCAATCAGGGTTTGAGCCAGCGTCGCGCTGCGTCAGTTACGAGTTATCTCATCGGCAAAGGCATCGCAGCCGCCCGTCTCTCGTCGAGAGGTTATGGATCATCACAACCGATTGCCGACAACGGCGCCGAAGAAGGGCGTGCGCGAAACCGCCGCATTGAATTCCGTGTCATTCCGGGCAAAACGGGTAGGTAAATACTTCCTGCGGTATAGCAAAGTTAAGAAATAAAGAGAACTATAAAGCCGGGATAAAAAACTCAGGAGGATGTGCTTATGGGGTTCATTAGTCAAATTATTTTCTGTTTACTCGTCTCTGCGCTGATTGGATTTCTGATCGGGATTTTCTGGTCACGCCAGCGTCGGAAAGAGATTTGGGCTAAAGATAAGGAGACACTCGAAACGAAAGTGCGTAGTTATGAGCGCGACCTTGATAAGACACGCGGCGAGTTGAGAAGTCAACGCGAGGAGGTCAATTCGCTCAGGAGTGAGTTGGCCTCCTCTTCGGGTAAGCTCCAGTCTCGTAATTCTGAGATTGGTATGCTGGAAGCGAAGGTCAAAACCTTCCAAACCCTCGAGTCGGAGCTTGCGGCGAAGAAGTCAGAATCGGGTTCGCTGACGACTGAGGTCGGGTTATTGCGGTTTAAATTGGCTGAAGCTGAGGCCGCGCTCAAGAAGCCCGTAGAGCCTGATCCCAGGCTTCTCGCCGAACTCAACACAGTCAGGCAGCGCCTCTCCGGCAAAGAACATGAAGTCAATACGCTGCTCAGCCGCGTCAAGGAACTAGCGCCCCTGGCTGTGCAAGTCAAGGATCGCGATCTGCGGTTGCGCGAGTGGGAATCGAAACATTCCCGGGCGCTCAAAGCCAAAGATGATGAGATCGTGAAATTGAGCGCGCGCATCAGGGAGGTGGAAGCTGAAAATGCGCAGACGATTTTGCAGTCGGCTTCAGTTGAAGAGAAACTGAGAAATTTCGAATCGATGCATCAGGCGGAGCTCAGCGGGCGAGATGAGGAGATCACATTTTTGGTATCGAAGCTCTCCGGGCTGGAAGGCTCGACCATTTCACGATCTGATCACGAAGCTGCATTAAGCGAGCGAGATGATGAGATCGCGAATCTGCAATCGCGGCTCAGCGACCTGGATGCTGCAAGCGCCAGAATCGCCGAATTGGAGGCTAAACTGCAATCAGTGGATGGGAACCAGGCTGAAGCTCTGTTGAGCAAGGAGGAAGAAATAGAGCATCTCAAGGCGAGTGTCAGTAAACTCGAGTCGCTGGGTATGGAACTCTCTTCGCGTGACGTGGAATTGACCGAGCTTGAAGCTCGTTTGAAATCAATTGCCAGTGAGAAAGATACGGAACTCGAACTACTTCGCGCTCAAACCGGCGAGCTGGAACCGTTGAGGGCACAGGTGAACGATTGTGTATCCAAACTTCGCGATGCTGAAAGCCGGCTTCGCGCGCAGGCCTCAGTGACAGATGCGGAAACTGAGATTGCGCGACTCAGGTCACGCATCAACGATCTCGAAACGATGCACAGTCGCGCTGTCAAACCGCCTCCAAAAGAAGCGTGGGATGATCTGGAAGCAATTAACGGCGTTGGCCCTGTGCTCACAAAGATGCTTCATCACCTGGGTATCTACACCTTCAAGCAGGTGGCCTTGTGGAATGATGAACATATTGATTGGGTTGATGCTCAGCTTGAACGTTTCCACGGACGCATCCGGCGCGAAAGCTGGGTGGATAGCGCAAAAGATGAGCATTTCAAGAAGTACGGCGAGAGGCTTTGAACTAATATTTCCTTAGGGGGTGAGTTTCATTCATGCGCCGCAATGGCTAAAGTCCAAGAGAGAACGCGAAACACGCGAAATAAGCGAACCACGCGAAAATGTTGGGAATTTTCGCGTGGTTCGCTTATTTC
>JAKEHZ010000035.1 GCA_022614735.1 Acidobacteriota bacterium
GGCTAGCAAGTGAACATGAAAATTGAATGAATACGGAATGAATTTATCTTCAGAATGGACGACTGCAATCCGCAATCCGCAATCCGCAATCCGCAATCCGCTCAGCCTTTCGCTTGCTTCGAGGGGCGAGTTGCAATCACGTAGACGAAGTAAGCGAGTCCTGCAAAGATGATCAGCGCGATGACGTTCGCCCATTCACCGGATGTGATCCAACTTTGGCCGCCAATGCCGATCCGCTCTTCAGCCACGCTTGTTGGGACCTTATTGACGTAAGAGTAGGTCGCTCGAGCTCCGGCTACTATCAAACCGCCAATCGCGCCGCCGGCGATTAAGCCGGAACTGAGGAGAACGCCCTTACCGGTCTCCTCTTCAGCCAGGCTTTGGGGTTGATCACGCCGCTTCACGCGATTGACGAGAGTGCGGATCAAGCCGCCTGCGAAGATCGTCGCTGAGGTGGAAATCGGCAAATAGATGCCAACTGCCACCGGCAGCGCCTGCACGCCTATGATTTCAAGCATGATCGAGATCACGGCGCCGAGCATAATCAAGGCCCACGGCAGCCTTTGTGTCAACACACCGTCAACCAGTACGCCCATCAATGCCGCTTTCGGGGCATCCAGTTTGCCGGTCATCTCTTCGATTGAATACCGCGGGGCGCCATTGGCATCGACCAGCAGGGTGAATTCGCGCGAGCCCTCTGTGACGATTACACGTTCGTACATCTGGTCATCCATTCCGCGTGATTGCCCCGTCTTCCGCACATTCGGCCCCTCGAGGAAAGTCCTGCCTTGCAGTTCTGGCGGGATTGTAGAGGTGACCGATTGGCGAATTCCACCAACGCCCGGATTAACAAGGTAATGCAGCTTGTTGTCATCACCGACCAGATATTTACCGGCAGCGATTCGTGTGCGCCCATCACCCGGGTCGACTTCGACGGGGAATTGGACAACACGGTAGGTCTTGCCGTCCTGTGTCTGCGGGCTTTCTACCCACTGGCCCTGGAGCTGATCCGCAGGCACTGTGTAATTAGGATAATTAACAGGAAGCAGGTTGATTGCTGTGCGGTTGAGGAAATCGAGCGTCCAGCCAATGACCAGTGCCGAGGTCAGCGCGCCGATCAGCAAACCCACCTGTTGCCACTTAGGTGTGGCGCCGACCAGATACCCCGTCTTCAAATCCTGCGAGGTATTACCGGCATTGGCTGCCGCGACGCAGACAATCGCGCCGACAGTCAGAGCGATTATGCGCTCGCCTGCGCCCATTCGGCCGAGCACCAGGAAGATCAACGAGGTGAAGAGCAGCGTCGCTATTGTCATTCCCGAAATCGGGTTAGAGGTTGAACCGATCTGGCCGGTAATGCGGGATGAGACAGTCACAAAGAAGAAGCCAAAGACCAGGATCATCAGTGCGGAAATCCAGTCAACCTCCAGTCTCGGAATTGCAACAACGGCGATGAGCAACAAGATGACTCCCCCCATTGCATAGGGAATCGGAATATCGCGCTCTGTGCGTGAAATAGCGCCTTCTGTGCTTTTTCCCCCACTGAAATCTTTGATACCAGAGCGGAAAGCCTGAACTATTGTCGGCAGAGAGCGGAGCAGGCTGATGACTCCACCGGCAGCGACCGCACCGGCGGCGATATAGCGCACATATCGGTCGAAAACGAGACTCGCGCTCATATTACCGATTAATTCGCCGGGAGGCGCCGGGAAAATATTTGTGGTCAGACCTGCCCCGAAGAATTTGATCATCGGCGTGAGCACTAGCGCTGCAATCACGCCGCCACCGAGCATATACGAAGCCACGCGCGGGCCAATGATGTATCCGACCCCGAGCAGCTCAGGAGAGATCTCTGCTGCGACGCGCGCATTCTGGTACCACGCCAAAATATTGTTGGGGATCTCCCGCCAAAATTTCAGGCCGAGCATCAAGAACTTGTAGACGAATCCAACGCCGAAACCCAGGAAGACCGTCTTGGCATCGCTGCCGCCCTTCTCGCCGACTATCAGCACATCAGCGCAGGCGGTGCCTTCGGGGTAAGGCAAATTGGCGTGTTCTTTGACGATCAGTGAACGGCGCAATGGGATCATCAACAGCACACCGAGCAGTCCGCCCGCGGCAGCGATCATCGAGGTGCGGACGATGTCGATATCCAGGCCGAGAATGAGCAGCGCCGGTATCGTGAAAACAATGCCCGCGGCGATAGATTCCGCGGCTGAGCCGGTTGTTTGCACGATGTTGTTTTCGAGGATCGAAGCGCGGCCGGGCAATGCACGTAGAATGGTGATGGCGAGCACTGCAATCGGTATTGATGCGCTGACCGTCAATCCGACCTTCAAACCCAGATAAACGGTGGAAGCGCCGAAGATGATTCCAAAGATCACGCCGAAAATCACCGCGCGCAGTGTGAACTCCGGCAGGAGTGTCGATGGCGAGACATACGGTTTATGAGGTTCCTCTGCGCTGATAACTTCGGACACGGTTTTGGCTTCAGCAGCCATAGATGCCTCCTTATTTTGTCGGTGTTGCGCGAAAGGGGACGGCGCAAAGGTATGTGGATATTTTGCTATTAATGCTATTCGCCGTCCATTTGGGCGATCATTTGCTCGGCCTGCTGTTGGGCTTGTTCAAAGGCTTCAAGCATTGCCTGCATATCAGGATCGACAGATTCTTCAGCCCATGGTTCTGCTCTGAGCTCTTCCTGTGTCGCTAGACCGGGTTCATCATCTACCCAGTAATCAAGCACACAGACAGCGCATCCAGAACCGCAACAGGGTGGCGTTGAAGACGAGGCCCTGGTCGAGTCACTGGTTATCATGCGCTGTTCGTAAAGCTCTTTTTCCTGCATCTCTTCCCGGTTGCTTTGATCACTGTGTGAGCGTTCAGCAAATCCATTAGGCACTATAAGTAAAAGATTACAAGGCTGTCAATGAAAGGCGTCGCTCACCCAGGGTTCCGGCAACGCCTTCACCCTGGGCTTTATTTTGACGCCCGTATTCGCGGCCTGAGAATTTCACGCCGTCGCCGTTGCTATCTGTGTGCGCAGTTAGTGCGGCGGCGGCGTGGCGGCGAGGGAATTCTTTGTCTGTAACACACGGAAAAAGCAGACAAAGTGTTTGGCCTGAGGACAACTGTTGTATATCAGCTTATTATTACTTTCGTGAATCATTCGCCTGTGTGTTGTAAGGTTTTAGAGTAGGTTGCTCTGGACAAACTCCTGTCTTGAGTTGAATAAAAAACCACGGGGAGCACGGGAAGAGTCAGGAGAAATCCAATCCCTTTCCATGTATCAAGACTCTCTTCCCCATCCTTTCCAGTGATCCCGTGGTTTTTTATTCAACCAGGACTCGGGGTAAGAAAACTACCTCATCTATAACTGATCTAAATCAGTTAAATCTTTCAGGAATATTTATGGAATTTATAAAATCGGTGGAAACTTTCTAATTCTCGACTCGCCGGCTCAGGACGGCGAAGTAATAGTCATTGATCCCTTCAGACTCACCACTTTGAGAGACACCAAAAAGCATGAGCACATAATCGCCACGGCGCAACAAGCGGGTGGAGACTTCGATGACCACATCCTGACCGGCGTCGCTGCGAATCAAGCGTGCCCGTCCGGGAAGATCGGTCAAATTACCCCCTGCCGTCATGAGCTTCACACGAAATGACGAAAACTCAGCGGCGAATGAAGGGGTCTGCGCTAGTTCGAGCTTGAAACGAACAGCACGCTTACCGGAAGGAATGGCGAAGGAGGCAAGCCGTTCGCGCTCGCCTTGAGGCTCTCCAATACTTCGATTACGGCCCGGTTTGAGCCTGTGCGTGAAGATCGCTGAATCGCCTCGGATGCGTTCCGACGAGCCTGATGAGCTTTCTAAAGCTCGAGCTGGCGGCAATGAAACAGAGACCGAAGGTGAGGGTTGCGATATTTGTGAAGATGACGACGAGGGTATCGAGTGTTGATCCCGTGATTGAGATTGATCGACTTGTCGAACGGCTGCAACCTCGGATCGGTCGCTTAATTGTCGAGAGCGAAGGCTATTTATCTCAACTGCCAGCCAGGTCACAATTGACAACAGTGAAATGCATAACAAGACAAATGACGGACGATGGATGAATACATGCATTCTTCGCCGGACAGTCTGCCAGGCTGGCAGATTCAGCGTATCCGATCTCTCTGGCTGGCTTTCAGAAAATTCTCTGAGCGTCTTATGCAAAGTACGGGCTATCGTGAGTTTTTCACGCCGCCTCTCGGAGATAAGGAAATTTTGCTCGAATACTGACCGAATCTCGGGTGAGAGTTGGCCGCACAAGTAATCGTCAATCAGCTTGTCCTCGATGACCATCAGCTGTGCGTAACAGCCGGGATCATTGAAGAGGGCCTCTTCAAAATGTGTTTGACTGATGGCAGACAATTCACCCAGGAGGTATTGAATCATCATCTGCTCATCCATTTCAGGCAGTTCTCTTGACTCCATTGTCGATTCCTAGCTTGAATATAGGGGGTTCTATATCTGCTCTCTATTTTCTCATCTGTCTGTAAGTGACTTGCCGGAGTGATTTCTTTCAACAATTTTCAATTCTTCTTCATACATTCTTCCAGCCATTCAACAAGCTTTGCGCGCAGACGATGAATCTGAATGTAGAGCGCATTTGGAGTCGTCCCTCTCCTTTCGGCCATCTCCCTTCGATATTCGACAAGACTGCCGCTATTACAACTGTAGTATTCAATCAAAAGCTTACGTTGCCGGGCAGGTAATTGTAGGAGGCACCGACGCATACATTCATCGCGGCGAATATCAGCCTCGGCTTGAGAACGTCCTCTTTCGGAGATTGCTGAATAAGTGGTCTCGACTTCCAGTAATGAATCGTCGAGAGAGACCGCTGATTTTTCCGGTCTTCGCCAGTATTCCTTCAAGATGAATCGCGCAACAGCGAGCGCGTATCGTCCGAGGTCATCGATAGCTTCGCCTTCGGATAGTTTGCGCGCGACCCGGTTGAGAGTCTCATCGGCAAGCTCTTCGGCCTCGGGGCAACGGTTGCATTCGAAGAAGAGAGTCAACCTCCCACGCAGCTCCTGGTAGGCGCGACCGGCGGTTTCGCGGTCGTCACCAAGTCCGGCCAGTAGCTTATCGATGGCCTCGAGCGTCAGTGTCCACGCCGTTTTGTGATTGGAATGCTTGGATTGGGGCACCGTGGTTTTTTGAACAAGTAGGGGATTGATCATTTACTGCCTCCAGCCTGCATCACTGCCATTCACCATGCAGTACGAATGCGGCCCAATATTCGGGGTGGCTCCAACGTCGCTGCCCGATCAAGGCGAGTTGCGCTGTTCGCAGAGCAGCTGCAGGTGACTGATGCTCTGCGCCTAGCATAGCTTGATAAAAATACTTCATTATTTCCGCGGTCGCATGATCATCGACTTTCCAGAGTGTGGCAATGACGCGTCGAGCCCCTGCGTGCATAAACCCGTGTGTCAAGCCAACCAACCCTTCTCCCCGCACTTCTTTACCCAGGCTGCTCTGGCAGGCACTGAGCACAACCAGTTCGGCTTTGAGCTTAAAATTATAGATGTCTTGTAAGAGCAGATGACTTTCGTTAATCGATGTACCTCGCTTATCCACTTGCGAGAGGGCTATTCCGGACCGTTCAGGCCGCTCACGGTCAAGCAAACTGTGCGCGGCGAAGTGGACGATTCGGTATCGACTCAGATCAGCGCTCAATACTTTTGCGCGGCTCGCCGAAAAATCAAGAGCGAGCAGACATTCTTCCGGCGTAACCAGGGAGACAATGGATTTCGCTTCCTGTTGAGAGAATATTAAACGCGGTAATCGCGTGTGCGGTAACAATGTACGAGCGGAATCATCGGATCTCTTAGCGCCGCGATGGGAGTATATCGGATTCACTCGCGTATCCATTGGTGAATAGACTGGATCAGCGAAAATTGCGAGAGACTTCAATGCTGACGTTTGTCTGTCGGATGTCCGCCGCAATGATGCCAGCACGGATGCCGACGGTAGCATGATGATCTCGTGGTTTGAAATTAATGGGGTTTTTGCCAATCTGGCGGTTCTGGTCGGCAGCTCCTCATTTTTCAATTCACCGCTCGCGCGATTCGGTTCGGGTAGTGCAGCGAAAGGCACATACTGCAGCGCTCCATCGGCTATGATAACCAATCGCTTGTTGTGCATTTGTGCGCTAACCGGCGCAACCAGTATCTCGCCAAGCGCCTCGGCGGCTTCATCAAAAGGCGTCCTCTGACGATTACCGGAGCCCGCCAGATTGACGCTTTGCGGTTGACCGGTTGTCAGCGTCGAAAGCAGACGTTGGACGGCAGATTCGACCTCCGCGCGGCCCGGCAGCTGATGACTTGAGAACGAATTACGCGTTATTGCCCATAAGTAGCTCTGCTTTGCACCGATGGAGTATTCGAGCAGGAGAGTGTTCTCGTCGAGCAGTTGCTGCTGTATCCTGGCCAGGGTCAATGGCTCTTTGGTCAGTTCGTGATTGCTTCCCGTGGCAGCCTTTGCGTCCTTGGACTCTATGCCGACGGAGACCAACCGGTCTAGTAAGCTGCGCGCTCGCGCTCGCTCGCTCATTTGAAATGCAAGCGCGGGGTATCCGGCAGACGGATTTTGCGCGTCCAGCTGCATGAGCAGGCTGATTGCGAATTCGTAACGGCTGATGACTTGATTGAAGTACGACAGTCGCAATTGAAGACTTGTTATGTTCGCGCGCAACGATTCAGTCAGAGCCATCGCAGATTCAATCAACTCGAGTGACTGAAGCAAACGACCCTGGCGGCTTGCCGTCAACGCCAACCCGTTAAGCGCCAACGCCTCGCCGAATTTATCCCCGGCCGACTTTCGCAAAGGCAAGGCCTGCTGAAAATAGTTCTGCGCAAGATCGGTCTGTCCGAGCATGAGATGAACCCAGCCCAGGCTGTCTATGGTATCGGCTTTGAGATAGCGATCGGGCGATTGTTGAGCCAATTCGAGAGCGCGGGAGAGATAAGATCGTGCTTCCTCCCCACGTTCCATTCGTCCATAAGTCTGTCCGATACCCGTCAGTGTAATGACTTCACCGCGGAGATCTTTGATCTCCTGTCGCAGCTTTAATGACTTGAAGAAGTATTCGAGAGCCGTTAAATATTCGCCTCTCGCCGCATATGTCCAGCCCACTCCATATAGTGTTATTGCCTCGCCTGTTCTATCAGCCACGGTTGTGCGTAGCTGTAAAGCTTGAGTGAAATTCTCACGCGCGCTTTCAGTCGCGCCGAGATAGAGGTACGACCAGGCTATCCCTGTCCGCGAGAGTGCCTCACCGTAACGGTCGCCAAGTTCGCGCATGAGCGCCAGCGCCTGACCGAAATGGATAATCGCTTTTTGATTCTCACCGAGTTGCCGATGACTCAATCCCAGACCGAAGTGCGCCAGTGCCTCCTCATAGCGGTCGCCAAGCTCTTGCCAGAGTCCAACCGCTCTGGAGAATTGTTCAATGCCTTGTCGTGTGAGATCAATCGTTTGCTTGGCGCGTAAGTCCTCGCCATCTGAAAGGGCGCGCTCCGCGTTGATTCGCAGCTGATCGCGTGCTTCGGCAGGGCGAGGACTATCAGTTCTCAGGCGATAGTTGGCAGTCTGGGCTCTCGGCAAAACGGGACGAACTTGTAACAGATAATCGCCCGAATGCTGAGCCACCAGAGAGATCGCTTCTGGCCCCAATAAGCCATTAGGTCGATCCAGAAGGACGTTCTGATTTCCCTCAGGCGCCGAGATAGAGACTCTTAAGTCGATCCCTTCCTGATAAACAACCGCGTGGAAAAACTGTCCGGCTGTCAGGCTGATCTTATAGTTGTGGGTCTGGCCACCAGCGATGGAACGAACAATGGTAGCACCAGATTCGAGTTGTGTGATTTCTTGGATTTCAGAAGGTCTCGCACGGACACTCGCGTCTTGAGGCCAGTGATTAGAAAGGCCGCAGAAGGTGAGAATAATAATTATCAAAAACGACTGCCGTAATCGTAGCTGGTGGGACATAGCGTCACTTCATATTTCTAGGCGAAATAATTCCAGGCGATCTGCGGTGAAACAATTTCTTGGGACTATTATTTTTTATTTGTATTCATCCCGATTTAACCGGGCATTCCCGCAGGGGCAAAGGCCAGTCATTGGGCGGCTGGCCGCGGGCTGAATGGTCACTCTATTTTTACATCGAATTGGTCTTTTGAGAAGGAAAAAATTTTCTGCGCGAAGATTCGCTCACACTATTCTTGCGCTTATTACTTGTCACTCACCCTCACCTCTTGTATTCTTCGTTCACGCGCGTCTCCTGACGCACGACAGATTAGAGTGATTTCACCCCCTGATAGTCAGAAATCATCGAGACCGGAGCAACAACCCCGGCCTTTACTAACGGAGAAGGGCGATGCGATACTGTCAGACCTGCCATCGTTGTTTCGGCGATGGCGTCGAGTTCTGTCTTTTCGATCACACGCCGACGCGCGCAAACGAGTCTTTGCCCCTCGTTATCGATGGCAAATATCGTCTTGAACAATTGATCGCTCACGGCGGGATGGGATCGGTTTACCGTGCCACTCATTTGCAACTCGAGAGAGCCGTCGCAATCAAGATACTACGTGCTGAATTCCTGGCTGACCCGACTATTCGTGAACGATTTAACCGCGAAGCTCGTGCCGCTGCTCGTCTCAAACATCCGAACATCGTTGCAGTTTATGACTTTGGCATGCTCGCGAAGGGCGGTGCTTATCTGGTTATGGAGTTGATCAAAGGACGCAGCCTGCGCGAAGAGATGAGGACACACGCAACAAGACACGGCCAGATGCGGCCGGAGCGCGCAGTGTTGATTCTTTCTCAAATCTGCGCTGGTATCGAAGCCGCACATCGACAGGGAATAATCCATCGCGATCTCAAGCCTGACAACGTCATGATCGAGGCATCTGACGATGGCCTGGAACGTGTGCTTGTGCTCGATTTCGGCATCGCCAAATTAAAAGATCGCGAACACACATTACAAGGTATTACCGATGAGAACACCATCATCGGTACCCCAAATTACATCTCGCCGGAGCAATGTACCGGACAGACGGTTGATGCGCGTTCTGATGTCTACTCGCTCGGAGTGATTTTGTACGAGATGCTGACAGGCCGTGCGCCATTCGCAAGCCAGAATACCTCAACCGTGCTGCTCCGCCATTTGCAGGAACCGCCGGCTCCACCCAGTCGTTTCCGCGCCGGATTGAGTAGAGAGTTGGAGCAAGTGGTATTGCGTGCTCTCGCAAAAAATCCCAATCAGCGTTTTCAGTCGGCTTCCCAACTAGCCGAGCAGGTGAACGGCGCAGTGAAATCATCGAACGGCACTATTGAGGAGGAAGAGGAAACTCTGCCGCGTCAACCCTTGCACCCGGCCCCTCCGGTTTATCGCAATGAACCGGATTTGACTGCTATCACTACAGCGCCGAGCCCGGTGCGGCTTCAACGTTCGCAACTTTTGCAGGCGCCACCAAATGATGATGCGGTTGGAGAAGATCACATTACTCCCCGCGTCCCGACGTTATTGATTGAGCAGCCCCCACGGACGAAACTGTATTTCGCATTAGTACTCATCACCCTTGCAGTGGTTGGCGCGCTTTTTTATTTCTTGAGGCCGGATATGCAAGCGCAGGCCGACGCTGTGAATAATCCAGAGGCTGTCTCACAAAGCGATCTTGCAACTCATGGAGTTGACGGTAGGGTCGAACGCGGACGAAATATTTCTGAAGGGATTGAAAATCGGAAGACAGTACCTGCTGTCAAAGCTTCATCACCAGTCCTTTTGGTCAAGAATGACGCCTCGTCTCCCCTCTCGAACGTAAACGAACGAACGCAGCGTGAGTTGAGGACGGTATACAATGATTGGACTAATTCGGCCGTCCGCGGTGATTGGAATAAGCACATGAGTTTTTATGCGGACCGTGTCAATTATTTTAGCTATGGTGTCCTGGCGCGGTCAAAAGTTGAAAAGCGGAAACGAGAAATATTAAGTGGTATTCGTTATACATTGCGCTTCTCGGAATCGCCACAGGTTCAGCTGAAGAGCCCGGGTGGAGTCCAGGAAGCCGATCTGATCTTCGATCGACAGTGGGTATTGAAAGGGCGGGGAGGCAAACCGGTTAAAGGCAGAGCGCGTGGAATGATCACTCTCCGTCGCAGTCCTCGCGGCTGGCAAATAATTAGCGAACGGCAAATCAGATAATATTATGAAGCGTGGAATTTTCTTTGCATGTCTTTGTGCAATCTTAGTCGGAGCAACGGCAATGGCTTTGGTCATTGCCGCTTTCCTGAGACCGCAGCTCTTCCATCAACTGATCTTCCAGCAAAAATATTTTGACTGGCAATCGATTGGCAACAAACGCGGTAAGTCCAATGCTGAGATCTTCAATCAGGCACATCAGGCGGTGGTCACTGTCATCGCGACGCGCGCGGTTCGTTCCAACAACTATGTGCCGTCCAGTGATTGGTCGATACCGCAAGAGAATAACGTACAACGGGGCACGGGGACCGGCTTCATCATCGATCGCGCAGGGTTAATTGTTACCAACGAGCACGTCATCAAAGAGGCCGAGCGCATTCGAGTCAAGCTCGCAGATGGACGCGAACGAAAGGCCACTGTTCAGGGATTAGATCGCGCCACCGATCTGGCTCTGCTGAAGATCGATGCCGAGGATTTACGGATGTTGCCGCTCGGCGATTCAGACGCTGTCCGTGTCGGCGACCCGGTCATTGCTATCGGTAATCCACTTGAATATGAGCAGACGGTGACAGCCGGGATAGTCAGTGCCAAAGGGCGCAAGGTCTACAACGAGAAGCCATATGAAGATTTTATTCAAACCGACGCGGCTATTAATCGTGGCAATTCAGGTGGGCCATTGCTCAATCAAGCTGGTGAAGTGATTGGCGTCAATACCGTGATTCGAGTCGACGGTCGCGGAATCAGTTTCGCCGTGCCGAGCAATGTAGTCCTGCGTGTGGTCCGGCAATTGCGCGCATACGGCTTTGTCGCCCGCGGGTTTCTTGGCTTGACACCGGCCGATATAACTTCTGAAATTCGCGAAGGTCTGGGTCTGGGCGATGTGCAGGGTGTGCTTGTGGCAGATGTTACGCCGAAATACCCGGCTGAACGCGCGGGAGTTCTGCCCTATGATGTGATTACCCACTTCGATGGCCGCGCGATCAAGCGCACGGATGAATTTTTCAGGTTAGTTGCGAACAGTTTACCGCGGCAACAGGTCGAATTGGCCGTCATGCGGGGTGGCAAACTATATAGTTTCTTTGCGACACTGGAGCCGCGGGCTGACGATCGGCCATTAGAAACCCGGCCAGCGCTCCAGAAGACCGGTTTATCGCTCGGCTTCTCTGTCAGAGAGAACACACCCGAGACTCTCCGAGATCTGCGTATCGACAAGTTGAGTGAAGGGATCAGCGGTGGCGTTGTCGTTTCCGAGGTTGATCCGCTGAGCCCGGCTGCTGATTCACATTTGGCAGTCGGTCAAATTATTCTTGAGGCCAACCGCCAGTCCATCAACGGTCTCGAGGATTTTCAGCGTGTTAAATCTCAACTTCGAACTGGAGGCGCGCTCGTACTCCGCGTGACTTCACCTAACAGGAGAGATTTACGCCTGGTGGCAATCAGAATCGGAGAGATCTAACTCTCCAGAAAAATAAAGCGGTCATACCTTTCGTCTATTGTCATTTAATTATTCTCCATCACGCCACGGCAGTCCGAGCGATCCGGTAAGGAATTCAAGGAAGGGCCCTCCTGCCTGACAGATCTGATCGACCTTTTCGATGAAATCCGCACGGCAAACCTCTTGTTGCGAGAAGGTTGTGTCAGCGATGAAATCCTTGCGTTTCAAGTCTTCCGCGAAAGGATGTTCGGGGTCGTACTGTTTGGGCAGGCGGTTCAGTGATTCGCCGGTCAAGCTGCAAGCAGCGCGAAATTGGCGCCCGCTGATGCTTTTCTCCCAGCCCATGGGATTTGCCGAAATTGCATCCGTCACCTTCCTTCGTGTCATCGTATCGGGTTGCCAAAGCCCGAGACCAATAAAGCTTCTCCCAGGCTCCAGATGTAAATAGATCCCCGGGGTATTTTCCTTCCCCGCCTGGTGATGAAAATATGCCGCGGCCATAGTCTTGTATGGTTCTTTCGAGCGCGAGAAACGGAGGTCGCGATGGATTCGCAGCATCGAACCGCCAACTGGCTTAGGATCAGCAACAAGCCATGGACTCAGGTTTTGCAGGCGAGGCCTGAATGCCGCAATAAAAGCGAGAAACGGATCACGAACGAATTTAAGGTATCGCCCGCGATTCTGCTCGAACCATTCTTTGTTGTTATTTTTCTTCAGTTCTTGCAAGAACGTGAAGAGTTCCGGTGTAAACCTTAATTCTTCGGCCATAAGATTCAGTCGGTAGCTCGTCAGTTAACTGTGTAGGGCACAACTGTTATCTATATTTAGCGTCCTCTGAAACATGCCCAAAATTCCGCCATATTCCCTAAGTGGATAACCGATCATGTTATACTTATATCTGGAAGTTGCAGAGCGGACCGGGTGATCACTCGTCCGTAAAGCGTGACGAGAGGAAAGTCCGAACACCATAGGACGGCAGGCTGGCTAACGGCCAGGCGGGGTAACCCGACGGAATAGTGCAACAGAGAACAGACAGCCCAAAGCGCGCTCAGCGTGCCGGGCGATGGTGAAACGGTGAGGTAAAGGCTCACCAGCGAGTGTGGTGACACGCTCGGCTAGGCAAACCCCCTGCGGTGCAAGGCCAAATAGGGAAGCGTTATTGAGGTTGTCCGCCTCAGCTCGCGCTTGGCGCGGCGCGTTTCCGGGTAGGCCGCTCGAGCGGCGCAGCAATGCGTCGCCCAGATGAATGATCACCACTCCTCTCCAATTTTATTGGTGGGAGTACAGAATTCGGCTTACAGGTCAGCTCCGCGACTCTCCGCCCTATCTCCTACTTGTGCGGGATGAAACATAATTGCATTTCATGGAATAATCAAAGAATGAAAATTGCTTTTCTCAAATCAAAAGTATCAATCATCATCATCGGGTTGGTTCTGGGCATGGCCGTCGGCTTCAAAATCGCAAACAGCCAATATCGCCGTGAACAGGGGGCCTTGTTGAGTAGCGCCGTTGCGCAGGCATCCGGGCAAATCACCGGATCCGAGAGCGCCGATTCGAGCGGCGGTCGGAACCTCACGCCGGAGCAACGCAATCAGATCATCAACGAAGTCAAATCAATTGTTGATAAGGCCAGAAACAACCCTCAGGACATTGAGGCTCAGTTCGATGCGGCGGCGCAATTTATCCAGATCAGTCGTCCGGAAGAAGCCCTCAAGTTCTTAGAGCAGGCTAAAAAAGTTAAACCTGATGATGCTCGCACGATGGCCGGATTTGGGGTGGCTTACTTGATGATGGGGCGAGCTTCTGACGCAGTAAAATCGGCTAAGCGCGCACGTGAGCTGGATCCGAATAATCCAAATTTTTCGATCCTTCTCTTCAGTGCTTATCTGGAGTCCAAACAGGATCTCGCGGAAGCTGAACGACTATTGAAGGGACTTGAATCGAGCGGACTTGATCCAAAAAGGTTATCCGAGATGCGTGCAGATTTGAATGCTACCCGGTCGGCTGGCGTAAATCAGAATTCGAAGACGATGCTCGATCACGGCCCTGATGAAACGAAGCCGCTGCGGGGTGGAGATAAGACGGGAGGCAAGCGTTGAATTTCATTCTACGTTTCGTCATCATCCTTTTCATTTTTGCCTTCATCGTATATGTATTTAAAATGCTTGCGCGTCTCAGTTTTCGTCTGCGCGGCACTATTAGTGATGTCCAGAAACTGCGCGAACAGGTAACCGGCCGTCCTGTTGCGAGCGCAGATATGGAGCGCTGTTCGGCCTGTGGGGCTTTTATCTCTTCGCGTGATGCTGTCTCCATCTCTTCACGGAACACTGTCCGGATCTTCTGTTCAGCCGAATGCATGCGCGCTCACGTCGCAAAATAACGCTGGCGTTTTAACTGAATATCGCTATCATTTGCCCTGTGCTCTAAAAAGTTTTTGCCCAGTTGTGGCATGTCCTCTCAGCCGCCACGCGCATAATTAGTAGTTCAGCTTCTGTAGTAGTAACGGAACAAACGGGGTTTGTAATATCGGAGTTGTTATGGAACGCACTCGTTTTCTCAAATTGATTCTTCTCTTTGCCTCTCTACTACTCATTTTCGGTAACTACGCTGAACGAGCACAGTCGAGAGAACAATCCGATGACCAGCAACTCGCCAAACTGGCCGTCGCAATCCTGCAGGATAACTGTCTCCAATGCCACGGCGCCGACAAGACATCCGGACTCGATCTGCGCACGCGCGAAGGCTTGCTCAAGGGCGGGTCGCGCGGCGAAGCCGTCAAGCCCGGCGACAGCGCAAACAGCTTGATCTATCGTTTCATCACAGGCAAAGAGAGCCCAAGAATGCCATTCGGCGGTGAATTGACTGAAGAACAAATCGGGATCCTGAAAAATTGGATTGATAAAGGCGTGCCCTGGTCAGGTGGAGACAAGGAGAAAAGCTTTGTTCGATCTAAGCCGATTACCGATGCGAAGCGCAATTACTGGGCCTTTCGCAAACCCGTTCATCCGCCAGTTCCGAAGATCAAAAACAAGTCCTGGGTTCGCAACCCGATTGACGCATTCGTCCTCGACAAACTCGAGGAGAAAGGCCTTGGACCTTCAGCGCGAGTGGACAGGCAAACATTGTTACGTCGCGTAACATTCGATCTGACTGGGCTGCCGCCTACGCCGGAAGAGCTCAAAATTTTCCTTGCTGACCACTCGGCCGATGCTTATCGTAAAGTCGTCAAGCGGCTGCTCGCCTCTCCGCGTTATGGCGAGCGATGGGCGCAGCACTGGCTCGATGTTGTGCGCTTCGGTGAGACGAATGGCTTCGAGCTTGACCAAGATCGCGATCAGGCCTGGCGTTACCGCGATTATGTCGTGAAATCGCTGAATGAAGACAAACCTTATGACCGCTTCATTCTTGAACAGATTGCCGGCGACGAAATTGCCCCCGATGATTTCGAGATTAGAGTGGCGACCGGGTTTTTGCGCGCCGGACCACAGCACGTGGTCTCCGGCAATCAGGACCTGGCAGTCAATCGCCAGGAATGGCTGACCGAAGTAACCTTTGGCATCGGCAATGGAATTCTGGGCCTGACTGTTGGCTGCGCGCGTTGTCACGACCATAAATTCGATCCGATACCGCAGGCCGATTATTATCGCCTGCAGGCCTTCTTCGCCGCGGCCGACAATCACGATTTCAAGAACCCAACGAAGGGGCAGGAAGACGCCTATAACGCCGCCGTCAAAGCCCACAAAGAAAAACTCAAACCGATACAGGATCAGATCGCTGCTATCGAGAAGCCCTACCGGGATCGGCTGACAACGGAAAAAAGAGCGAAGCTCGAACCCCAGTTTGCAAACGCGTTGGCGAAGGATGAAAAGCTGCGCAACGAGGATGAGAAGCGGTTGGCCAAAGATGCGCAACGTATGCTCAACATCAGCTGGGATGAGCTTGTCGCCTTGCTCACTCCGGAAGATCGCGATAAACGCGCGGCTCTTCGCCGTCAGATGCACAACATTGAGCTCTACGCACCGGAGCCCCTGCCAAAGGCATTGAGTGTCGCTGATGTGAAAACGCCCACGCCTCCAATGCATCTACTGAGAGGCGGCGATCCGCACAGGCCCGGCCTTGAGGTAGAGCCGGGATTTTTAAGCGTACTTGTGCCGCCGGATGCGCCGGTGACTGTCGAAGCACCTCGTTTAGCGGGTGGCATTAAGTCGACAGGCCGCAGACTCGCATTGGCTCGCTGGCTGGCGCGGGGCGACCATCCGTTGACTGCGAGAGTGATGATGAACAGACTCTGGCATTACCACTTCGGCCGGGGTATCGTCGCGACGCCCAATGATTTCGGCCTCAACGGGCGACAGCCCACGCATCCCGAATTGCTCGATTGGCTGGCAACTGAGTTTGTCAAACGCGGATGGAGCCTGAAGCAGATGCATGAGCTGATGGTGCTTTCAAATACCTACCAGCAATCGTCGGCCACTGCTGCAATCAAGGCGAAGATTGACCCTGAGAATAAATTGCTGTGGCGAATGAACCGGCAACGACTTGATGCGGAAGCGATACGCGATTCAGTACTTGCCATAACCGGTGCCCTGACCGAGCAACTTGGCGGCCCATCGATACGGGTCCCTCTGGAACCGGAAGTTTATGACAATATCTTCACGGAGGCTGAACCGGACAATCTGTGGCCTGCCCACCCCGATCCGCGCCAGCATATGAGGCGCAGCCTCTATCTGGTCCGCAAACGCAACGTGCGATTACCGATGCTGGTGGCTTTTGATGCGCCGGACTTGATGAGCTCTTGCGGGGCGCGCAGCGTTAGCGTCCATGCCTTGCAAGCCCTGACGCTGATGAATAGTGAGTTTATGTTGCGGCAGAGTCAGACTTTGGTTCAACGCTTATTCCGGGAGACCGCAAGCAACGAGCATCTGATGATTGCGATGCTCTATGAGTTGGTGCTCGGACGCAGAGCGCAACCTGCGGAAATACGCACCACTCAGGGTTTCCTCAATGATCAAACGGCAATCATCCGCCGCCGCATTGTGAGCGGTGAACCAGTTGTGAAGCTGAGAGAATTGCCGAAGCCTGTTGATCAGGCGAGGGCGGCGGCCTGGGTAGATCTGTGCCTGGCGACGATGAATCTGAATGAATTCGTCTATCTGAAATAGAGGTTTTGAATATCTTAAATGGATGCCCTTATGAAAAAAGACCGTTCCCATTTTCCTGTAGCCGCCACGCGTCGCGATTTCCTCTCTCAGGCCGGTAACGGCTTCGGCGCACTGGCGCTTTCGTATTTACTCGCGCGTGATGCGGAGGCCCTGGAGAAAGAGAGATCGCCGAAGCTATCCAATCCATTGGCGCCCAAACGGCCTCATTATCCCCCGAAGGCCAAGGCTGTGATCTTTCTCTTTATGGTCGGCGGGCCAAGTCAAATGGAGACATTTGATCCGAAACCGGTGCTCGATAAACTTCACGGTCAGCAATTGCCCCCGAGTTTCGGCGAAATAAAAAGCCAATTCCTCAAGCCGGGCACTCCGCTGATGGGTAGCGCGTGGAAGTTCAATAAGTACGGGCAATCAGGTATCGAGGTCTCCGACCTGCTGCCCCACACTGCGACCTGTGTCGATGACATTGCAGTGCTTCGTTCGTGTTATACAGAGAGTTTTGTTCATGCGCCTGCAATGTACGAGATGATGTCGGGTCGTCTGCTTCCAGCTCATCCGTCGTTGGGTAGTTGGGTAACTTATGGTTTGGGCAGCGAGAGTGAGAACCTTCCGGCATACTGCGTGATGACTCAACCTGAGGGTCTGCCCGAAGGCGGGTCGCCGATGTGGGGTGCGGGTTATTTGCCTGCACTATATCAGGGAACTCAGCTGCGAAGTGGTTCAACGCCGATCCTGCATTTAGCTCGGCAGAACGAGATTAGCCGTGAACAACATCAACGAATGCTTGCCTTCATGCGCCGGATGAATGAACTGGGGATGCAGAGGAATGACAGCGAATTATCAGCTCGCATGGCGTCATATGAGCTGGCTTTTCGCATGCAGCAACACGCACCCGAAGCAGTCGATCTGAGCAAAGAGAGTAAAGAGACGAAGAAGCTCTACGGTATTGACGATCCGCAGACGGTTGAATTCGGAACGAGGTGTCTGCTTGCGCGGAGGCTCGTCGAACGTGGCGTTCGTTTTCTCTTGCTCTTTTCCGGTGGCGGTCCGGTCAGCATCCAATGGGATGCGCACGACAACGTCAAGACAAATCATGAGCAAATGTGCCGTTGGACCGATAAACCGGTCGCTGGATTGCTTAAGGATTTGAAGGGACGCGGCTTGCTCGATTCAACGCTTGTCATTTGGGGTACTGAATTCGGTCGCACTCCCGTCTCAGAAAACGGCAAAGGACGAGATCACAATCCGACAGCCTTCACGATGTGGATGGCCGGTGGCGGCGTCAAGGGTGGACAGGTGATTGGGCAGACTGACGAAATCGGGTTCCGAACTGTCGGTGAACGCTACCACCCGCGAGATATTCACGCGACGATACTGCATTTGCTTGGACTCGATCAGATGAAACTGACCTACTTGCACAATGGCCGCAACGAACGTTTGACAGATTTTGGAGGCAGGATAATTGAGCAGATCATCACTTGATTGTAATTGGGAGTAAAGCTATGGAAAAAGGAGACACGGACTATGGTTTGCCCCCAATGCGGTGAGCACCTACATCGGTCGCATTCTCGCAATTTTAGCGAGTCATTCATCAAGAAGATAACCAGCTATAAATCATATCGTTGCAGTGAATGCGGATGGCGAGGAATGGTTGCGCCTGTTAATAGCTCTGCTAAAGGTGGACGATGGAGATCGGTCCTCATGTGGGTTGTTGGATTGATCATTGCACTGATGATAGGGATCTATGCGGTGTATGATTTGCAATCTTCGGTCATTCCTTAACCAGCTAAAAGTTTCAACACAAAGGGTCAAAGGGTCAAAGGGTCAAAGGGTCAAAGGGTCAAAGGAGAAATATATCAAGCATTTATCCTCCTTTGACCCTTTGACCCTTTGACCCTTTGACCCTTTGACCCTTTGTGTTGAAACTTTTAGCTAGTTTCGTATCCTCCTAATGTATCCTCGCAGCCAGCATCGAGCCATGACGGTCTGATGCTATCGCCCATCCCTCTTCAATCTTACCGATCAATCCATGGAAATGTATGTCTGAACCGGAAAGGATGAGGAGTACGTCACCGGCTTTGACTTCCGGGTTTTCAACTTTGAACCGTACCACAGTGGCGATACCATTTTGGTCTTCTACAGTCTCGAATGTGAACTGATCTGCGTCAATAACTAAAGTTTGCGAATTTAAATTTTGATTATCGTTATCAGGCATCTTATCCTTTTGGTTGATTAGTTCGACGAAAGCCACGCAACCAGCGCCGTGCTTGAGAGCTCAGTTTGTTGCGCCTTGAAATCTCCCGCGCGTCCAAACCTACGGTAAACGTCAGCCATTCGTTCAGTTCGGAATTTGTTATCGGTATTGTGAATGTATA
>JAKEHZ010000253.1 GCA_022614735.1 Acidobacteriota bacterium
ATCAGGATCACCAAGCGCATGATGTACAAGCAGACGATGATGGACCTTGAAAATGCGCTCGAGGACGCGGCGCTCGGAACGCTGGTGACAAATTACTGTGAAGATGTTAAAGAGGGAACGGCTGCATTTCACGAAAAGCGCAAACCGAATTTCAAGGGGCGTTAGCTGGATTTGGTTTGAAACTCATGCTAGATAAAAGCACATAAGATTGATGCAAATTAACCGCGGATTGACACGGATGCGACGGATTTGCACGGATTTTATCCGCGTTAATCCGTCGCATCCGTGTCAATCCGCGGTTAATTTCGATGTCACTGTTTCGCAGGTTTCGAGGAAGGCTCTAGCCACCTCTCTTATCCCGACATTCAACATTTGAAAGGCGAAACCAATGGCTGACGAAGTGATTCTGACTACTATTGCTGACAAAGTTGCGACGTTGGCTTTCAACCGCCCTGAAAGGCTCAATGCACTGAGCCGCGACCTGATCGTTCAATCAATTGGTTGTTTGAAGGAATGGGCGCGCGATCCGGAGATTGGCGCAATCGTCGTTACCGGCGCGGGCCGTGCTTTCTGTGCAGGGGGTGATGTTTCGGCGATGGCGCAGGAAGATGTCGAGCCGAAAACGTTGGAGCAACAGATTGATGATCTTCGGCAGGCTCAAGAGCTGTCGTGGTTGCTTTACAACTTGCCAAAGGTAACGATTGCGGCGGTGAATGGACACGCCATGGGAGCAGGGCTGGGCGTCTGTTTGGCCTGTGATCTGCGCATCGCATCATATCAGGCGAAATTCGGCACTGCTTATGCGAAGGTTGGATTCGGCGGCGATTTCGGAACTACCTGGCTACTCACGCAGTATGTCGGGGCACCGAAGGCGAAGGAGTTGTTCTTTCTCTCTGAAGTTATCGATGCTTCTGAAGCTCATCGTATAGGTCTGGTCAATCGCATAGTCGCGCCTGATCGCTTATTGTCAATCGTCACCGAAATTGCCGGGCGGATTGCGCACGGGCCGCTGACAAGCTATCGCTATATGAAAGCCAACGTAAACCTTGCTGCGACGACCGATTTCCGCGCGATGCTTGACCGCGAGGCTGAAACACATCTGCGTTGCGGGATGACAGAGGATCATAAAGAAGGCGTGCGGGCATTTGTGGAGAAGCGTGAGGCCAGATTCACCGGACGATAAAGCAACGGAGAAAACGAAAATGAAGATATTCGCTGCGGGCCCGCTCGCATTGATGCTTGCGTTGATGACTGTCCTCATATCAATCGGAGTCGTCCTATCAATGGATAGCCCGACGCCCAAACAGTCTCAACACAATTTGACGATATCCGACACTGACCGCTGGATGAAAGAGCTTTCCAACTGGGGACGCTGGGGGAAAGAAGATCAACTCGGCGCCCTCAATTTGATTACCACGGCGAAGCGTAAACAGGCTGCCAGTTTGGTCAGAGAAGGTTTTTCAGTCTCACTCGCTCGCGAGACGAACAAAGATAAAGCCGATGACAATCCCAGCCCCTATGAACATACCATGATGCTGAGCGGGATAAACAATCGCGGGCAATTCAGTGCCGATGCTTTCAGAATCTCGTTTCACGGTTATCAACACACACATCTCGATGCGCTTTGTCATATGTTCTGGCAGGGAAAGATGTACAACGGGTTTTCACAGGAAGAGGTCACACAGAAAGGCGCAGAAAAGCTGGCCATCAGCAATCTCCGTCAGGGTATCTTCACGCGCGGTATTTTGATGGATATACCCGGACTGAAAGGTGTCCCATATCTCGAGCCGGGCACACCGATCTATCCCGAAGATCTGGAAGCCTGGGAGAAGAAAGCCGGTCTGAAGCTGTCACCCGGAGATGCTGTCTTCATACGCACAGGGCGTTGGGCGCGCCGCGCGGAGAAAGGTCCCTGGAATATCGCGCAGAATTCGGCCGGGCTCCACGCTTCCTGTGCGAAGTGGCTTAAACAACGCGATGTGGCTCTGCTCGGCAGCGATGCTGCGAGTGATCTTCTTCCATCCGGGATCGAAGGTCTTTCACATCCGATTCATCAAATCGTGCTGGTAGCGATGGGCGTGAATATTTTCGACAACTGTGACCTGGAGGCGTTGAGTGAAGCAGCATCAAAACGAAAACGCTGGGATTTCCTTCTCACCGCAGCGCCGATTCCCATCACAGGTGGGACGGGTTCACCACTCAATCCGATAGCGACTTTCTGACACTGTTGCGTAATTCCACAGGGAAGCCAATATGCTGAAAACAGGCGAGCAAGCCCCGCGCTTTTCACTCTACGAGCTCGACGGAAGGAAGCATCAGTACCCTGACGCAGCCGGCGGCAGTATTACTTTGATCGTTTTCTTTGAGACTGACTGTCCGACCTGCCGGCTGACGTTCCCCTACATCAGCCAGGTTATGCACAAGACAGGGGCAGATGCGGTGAAGATCATCGGGATCTCGCAGGATGACGAGGCATCTACGCGAGAATTTGTCGAGCAATTGTCGGTGAAATTTCCGGTGGTGCTTGATCACGACCTGAATGTCACGCGTCAGTATGATCCCATGGCAGTGCCAACTCTCTTTCTAATCGACCGAGAGGGGAAGATCTTTTGCACGCAGGTTGCTTTTGACAAAACAGGATTGAACAACATGGCGGCGCTAATTAGTGCAGCTACCGGCAAAGAGCAATTCGTAATTGCCGAACCTTTCGATGGTAATCCGGAAACCAAGCCCGGTTGCGTCTCGCGACATCTGGAGCCGCAAACAACCGACGCTTCAGCCACACCGGCCGAACTTTATACTCGAGCGGGCTCACGAGCCTCGCGTATCGAGCTCGCAGATGATATTGATCCATTCGAATACTGTCTGCGCGCGGGGTTTGATCCATTGCCGGTAGTTCCACCCACGCCAGAGCGAGTAGAACGTATGTTGCGATCCGCTTCGCTGGCGCCTGATGCTGTGGTGGCGCAGGTCCCGCCAAACTATGGGCAGGCTACTGTTGAGAAGGTTGCGGCCAACGCGGTAATGGCCGGTTGTCAGCCGGAGATGATGCGCGTACTGATTCCACTGGTGAGGGCGGCGTGCGATGAGCGCTTCAATCTGCACGGTGTTCAGGCAACAACACACTTCGCTGCGCCGTTGGTGATCATTAACGGTCCCCTTCGAGGTGAGCTTGGATTCGCCTTTGGCAGCAATGTCTTCAGTAACGTCACGCGCGCCAACAGCACACTTGGGCGAGCACTGCAGTTGATACTCGCAAACATAGGCGGTGCGCGGCCCGGTGAGATCGATATGTCCACGTTGGGCAATCCCGGCAAGTTCGCTTACTGCATCGCCGAAAACGAGGAAGAGAATCCCTGGGAGCCGCTTCACGTCGAACTCGGATTCAAGCCGGAACAGAGCACTGTTACACTATTCGCCGCCGAACCTCCACGAGGCGTGAGCGAGCATACTGCACGCAGTGGCCGGACAATCCTGAAGACAATCTCTCGGGTTCTGGCGACGATCTGGTCTTATCGCGTTTGTGCGATGTTTGAAGCCTTCGTGATTCTCTGTCCTGAGCACGTGAAGACGCTCCATCGCGACGGTTTCACCAAAGCACGCGTGCGTGAGTTTCTCTATGAAAACACCGGCATCCCACAACGCGCTTACGAGGATGACGGTGGTGAAGGGACACAGTATGTACCGTTGTACGATAAGATCTTGATTGACGGCGAGCCGTGCTATCGCAAGTTCCGCGCGCCTGAGCAGATCAAAATTGTCGTTGCCGGTGGAACCGCCGGAAAGTTTTCAGCAGTTATCGGAAGCTGGGCGACCGGGCCGCGTGGTTCTCAGGTCGTGACCTATCCGATCGAATAATATTCAGTAACTACTCAGCCGGTGGTGCAGTACGGGGAGCGTCAGCGAGCGAGAGTCTCGGCGAGCGGCCGTTTTATCAAGGCTCAGGTCGCTGACGCTCCCCGTACGGCACCACCGAGGTGAACGGAACAAACGGAAATGCCCACAATAATTATCAACCCATTTGACGAATCACATCGGGAGCAGCGAAGAGCCGCACCGAGACTTGCGAGTCTTGAAGGCAAGACAATAGGGCTGCTCGATATCAGCAAACCTGGGGGAAGTTTTTTCCTTGATCATCTCGAGCGACTTCTGAAGGAACGCTGCGGCGCTGGTAGTGTCGTGCGCGAATCCAAGCCGACTTTTACAAAACCTGCACCTGATGAGGTCATCGACCGTCTCGTGCATGCGAAATGTGATGGTGTGATTGAAGCGCTTGCAGACTGAGGGTCATGCACAACGTGCAGTTTGCACGATGTTACAAGACTTGAAAGCATAGGCATCCCC
>JAKEHZ010000036.1 GCA_022614735.1 Acidobacteriota bacterium
AGCGTTCGTGGAATGGCTTCACACGCCGGGACGCAGGCGGAGATGTTGGTCAATCAGGGACATCGGGCAATCAATAATACTGGGGCAATGGCGCGCACGGGCCTTCAACGAGTCTCATATGGTGTTAACACACTGTTATTTGATGGTAGAGTGGAAAAACCGGCGTCGATCAAGACACCTCCTAATCAGCCTCAGAACAGATCAGGCGCCCAACCTGCCCTCCCCCAAAATCCCGAATCACAATCCGGATCACCACAACGTGATAAGTCCGAAGAGGCACCGGTGAGAGATAAGAACGAAGAGAAAACGCGTCATCGCAATTACAAAAAATAGCTTCACCATAAATTGAGGCAGGAAAAGGATCAGAGTTTATTTGAGAAAATTTGAGATGAAATGCGCCTACCATCCAACAAACATCGCGAGCGTGCGTTGCAGTTCCTGCGAGCGTAACCTTTGCTCCGCCTGTGATCACCGGATAAAAGGTTTTCCCTACTGCCAGGATTGCATCGTCGCAGGTATTGATATGTTGCGACGAAGCGCCGCTAACGGTCAGCAGGCAAGAGCGGGGGTTAAAAAGAAAACGCCCTGGATCGCGCTCGTGCTTGGCCTGATTCCGGGATTGGGTGCGGTCTATAACGGACAGAATGTCAAAGCCCTGGTCCATTTCGTTGTTACAGTAGGATTATGGACTCTATCCGATATCTTTCGCTCGCCGCTTGATATAATCATCGCCCTTTCCGGCGTGGCATTTTACTTTTTCTCACTCTACGATGCTTTTACATCCGCAAAACGCCAGCGCGACGGGGCAGATTTGCAGGTTGAAGAAGATCGGCTCCGCCTCTTCCTGCGTGAGCGCACTCATGTCTGGGGCAGCTTACTGGTCGGCATCGGCGCTCTTGCGATTTTGAATTTTGTCTTTCCTTATCACCTGCCACTCTGGCCTTTGCTGCTGGTTGCTGCCGGAATCTATTTCATCCTGCGCGGCTATCAGCGTCTCCGCGAAAGATCCGGGGAAAAAACGGTTTATCGCACACCACCACCCTCTGTCATTCCACCGAGCTATGAAGGCTCGTCGAGTGATTTCGCGCAGGCCGATAGCAGGTTTGACCCTTAGGATTGCGGATTACGGATTGCGGATTGCGGATTTGAAGAGAAGATTCCGCAATCCGCAATCCGCAATCCGCAATCCGCAATCAAGAGATGTTCAAACGAATCGCAACATTGCTGCTTGGAATCGGATTAATCGGTCTTGGCGTGCTCTTCTTCGTTGCGCCGGAACGAGTCTTCATCGTCCAACTTCTGACGCGGTTCTGGCCATTATTTCTGGTTCTTGCGGGTATGGTCCGTGTCGCCGGCTATCTGATTGATCGTCACCCGCGTTCCCCGGTTGGCGGAATGATACTCACGGCGATTGGCGGAATACTTCTGGCCGTTAATCTGCGTGGTGATCATTCAATCATTCGGATTTTCGGCGACTACTGGTTTTGGTTGTTATTGGCTTTGGTCATTGGACGTGTCCTGCGGCAATATACCCATCGGCTCGAAGATGGCTCGTGTCCACGCGCATTCTCACCTGGCGCCATCGTCTTAATGCTGCTTATCGCCAGCAGCGGGCTGGCAGCAAATTACCTTGCGAAAAAGCACCAAAACCTGGCGGGCTTGAATCTGGGAATCAGCAGGTTCGGAGACCTGGGCGACTACGTCTTCGGCAATCAGCTTGCAATCGAAGACGAACCTCCACAGACATTTGCCCTTCTCCCCAATTCACGATTAATCATCAATAGTTCGACAGGTGATATCGAAATCACCGCAGCGCCGCAAGCAGAGGCCAGCGCGCGAATCATCAAACGCATTCGCGCTCTAAAAGAAGAGGAAGCGAAAAAGGCTGCGCAAAATATTCATTTGCAAATCTCGCCCGATGGGAATAATTTTCAACTCAATGTCAATGCTTCCGGCGTGCAACAGGATTTCAGCACGTCAATCATCCTCACACTGCCACAGAACCTCCAGGCCGGAATCGAAATCATGAATTGTCTCGGATCGGTTAAACTGGCCGGCCTTCGTGGCGACCACATAATCCGTAATGGGTCGAAGATAGAAGTAATCGATAATCTCGGTCGCATCACTATCGAAAATCCTCGTGGTTTTTCGGGTGAACTCAACCGAGTGCGTGGCGATGTCAGCCTCCATGTACGAGACAGCCGGATAAATCTACGAGAGATCACAGGCGCTGTCGCAATCTCCGCAGAGCGTTCCCGAATCGAAGCTGAGAAGATCGAAGGCGATTTGACTGTCGATAATTCCGACGAACGTGTCATAGCTCATCGCATCGAAGGCGCGGTTCGAATCAAAGCTAACGATGGTGCTGTCGAACTCGAAGATGTACGTGGAATCACGACTGTCCAGGCGACACGTGATGTTTCAGTGCGGAATTTCCGTGGCCTTCTCGATGTCACCACACAGGATGGAACGATAAAACTCTCGACGGATGAAAAGATCGCCGGCGAAGTCAAAGCTGTGAACCAGAAAGGCCGGATTAGTCTTTCCATGCCTGAAGATAGTGATTTCCGTATCGATGCTGTGTCGAAGCATGGCCGTGTTCGAGTGAGAGGTTTCGACCAGCTCATTCTCCCACGCAAAGAAAGATCGGTGGCTTCAGGTTATCATATTTCAGAATCTGCGCATCTTGTCAGTCTGCGCTCGAACGAAGGCGAGATCCGAGTGCAATCGTCCGGTCAGGCGCTGGCCAGTCGCGAAGATGATTAAGGTGATCGAATGGCTCTGATACTCAAAATTCTCACTATGCTCACATCCTTAGTGACTACCATCTTCCTCATCGTCCAGGCAGTGCGGGGTGGTCTGATCATATTTTGGACGATTTTAGGCATTGTAAAAATTATAATCATTCTGGCTTTTTGCGCTCTTCTCGTATATATTTTCTACCTGCTGTTGCCCACAAATGAAAATGACTCCCCCGAAGAAAGCTGAGTAATCCGTTTCATATCCTCATGCGTAAATGCGAACGGAGGTCAGCTTAAGAAATGCCCGCGAACGCCTACCACTTCATAACTGAGTGGCGCGTTGACGCCCCGCGCGAATTGCTCTACGAAATTCTCAAGGAAGGCAAGGACTATCCAGGGTGGTGGCCCGAGGTCTATCTGGGCGCGAGCTTTCGACCATCAGGTAGAACTGATCGAGTCGGCGATCGCGTGGAGTTTCTGACCAAAGGCCGGCTGCCATATCGTCTGCGATGGACAGCCTGCGTCGTGCGTCACGAACATCCGCACACCATTGAGATCACGGCTTCCGGCGATTTTATCGGACGAGGTATCTGGAGGTTGGAGCTCGATGGATCGGGCACCCACATCACCTTCGACTGGCAGATTCTTGCCGATAAACCGCTCTTGCGATGGCTTTCGCCACTCTTCAAACCTATCTTCGAGTGGAATCACGGATGGGCTATGGCGAGGGGATTTGAAAGCCTCTGCCGCGAAGCTCAGCGGCGGCAATCAACCGAAGCGGTAGAAAAATTTCGATAGTTGCAATCCATTAAGTTTTCCGACCCGTAAACACTGATGTGCGATTAGGTTTGCCTGCAAGCTTTGCAGCAATTCTAAAATTAACATCGAACTAACAAACTCGATTAGCGCTGTCTGCGCTATCAGTGTGGACAGTCTAACCCCACATGGAGGCAATTACAGATGAAGAATTTTAAGACTCTGGTTTTGAGCTTTGCATTGGTGACGGCTTTCTCCGTTTCAGCGCTGGCCCAAGATAAATCTCTCTTTGAGCGTCTCGGCGGACAGTCCGCGATTTCGTTGGTAGTTGAAGAATTCGCTGGTATCGTCCTCAAGGATGACCGCATCAACAAAAAATTCGCCAAGAGCGATGCCAATCGCCTTGTCTCAAACCTCAAGGCATTTGTTTGTAAGGCGACTGGTGGACCATGCGCATATAACGGCAGAGATATGAAGATCGCGCACAAAGCCATGGGTGTAACCGAGGGCGAGTTCAATGCCCTGGTCGAAGACCTGGTCAAGGCACTCGATAAATACAAAGTCCCGGAACGGGAAAAGAATGAACTGCTCGGAGCTCTGGGCGGGATGAAGGCTGAGATCGTTGAAGTCGAATCTCAGGCAACCGGCACTGAGCTGCCAAAGAAGTTCGACCCTGCTCCTCCTCTGGGTGAGAAGGATAGAAAGATCAAGAAGGCCAAGAAAGACAAGAAATAATATCCACATTCCCTCCGTGGTTGAGGTGAAGCACGCGCTCACCTGTATCTGCGCGCGCTCTGAAGCAAAGGCATTAATCTGCGTCAGAGCGCGCGCTTTTTATTCATTGGGTAGTCTCACCAGAAAAAAGGCGTGAGGATGAAAGACAAAATATTACTTTTCCTGATCGGGTTGTTGCTGTGCTGTTTAACGATGGCGACTTCCGAAGGCATGTCAAGTCCGGAAGTGTCGGCGCAATCCAACAATCAAATCACAATTACCAATTACAAGTTCGAGCCGAAAAAGTTGACAGTGGCTGAGGGCACGACCATCACATGGGATAATAAAGAAGGCGTTCACATAGTCAAATCAGACTCTGACGCGTTCGCCTCGAAAACGATGAAACCCGGTGAAAAATTCACCTATCAATTTACCAAGGCCGGCGCATATCCTTACCACTGCACTTTCCACGGGAGCAAAGGCGGCAATGAAATGGCTGGGACGATTGTCGTGGTGAAGAAGAAATAAGAGAGAAAACGGTTTTCAGTTTTCAGTTTTCAGTTTTCAGCTGGGTCGAGATATCGTTGAAAACTGAAAACTGAAAACTGAAAACTGTCTTCAGGTTTACCGTAGGACCTTAGTCCAGACACCACCTGCCCTGGCGCTCTTCGTAATCGCCTCAACGATGCAATTGGACTCAAAGCCGTCCGCGAAAGTCGGGAACTCGATCTTGTCTTTGTCCGCTTCCATCGAGTGGCCCTCAGCGATGAAGCTATAGACGTTCCGAAGAAGGTTGCGAAAAGCGTCGGCCCAGGCTTCGCCGTGTCCACCCGGCAAAGCGGCATAATGACGAATCGATTGATCGAGCAATGACGGGTCTTTGAGAAGCCAGCCATTCGGCTCGTTTCGCCGCCCTATCCACAATTCGTTCGGACGTTCCTGCTTCCAGCCGATCGAAGCTCTGCGACCATTGATTTCAAGCTCAAGGCCGTTCTTGTGCCCCGCGCTGACCTGCGAGACTGAAAAGGTCCCTCTCATTCCGTTTTCGAACCGCAGCAGCACACTGGCAAAATCTTCAGTGCCAACCGGGTACTCTTCGAACTCTTCACTTCCGCTGCTCTGCGCGAAGGCTTCGCGCGAAGCTTTCGGTCTCTGGCGGGTCGGAAAAACGGTCGTGTACTCTGCTAGAACTTCGCTGATGCGTGAGCGGGTCAAATAGCCGATCAGATCACACCAGTGGGATCCGATATCGGCAACACAGCGCGACGGCCCGCCTTCTTTCTCCAGCCGCCAATTGTAATCGTTCGGGAAGAGCAGCCAGTCTTGCAGGTAGCCACCATGAACGAAGTGGACCTGCCCCAGGTCGCCACGCCCAACCATAACGCGCGCCTGCTGCATCAATGGATTGTAGCGGTAGTTGAAAGTGACCGCGTGAACGATCCCTTTTTTCCGAGCGGCTTCCAACATCGTCCTGGCATCCGCTGAGTTCAATGCAAGAGGCTTGTCCGCAATGACATGTTTGCCCCGCTCAATCGCCGCCATCGTCACCGGCAGATGCAGTTCATTCGGTGTGCAATTGTGGATGACTTCAACTTCCGGGTCATCGAGCAGAGCCTCATAATTCCCATATGATTTTGGGATATTGAGCTTCGAGGCTTTGGTTTCCGCTGAAGCTTGCGAACTGCCGGCAACAGCAACAACTTCGACAAAGCCGAGTCGTCGTGCAGCTTCAATGTGGTGCGGGCCGACGAATCCCGCGCCGATCAGAGCAGTCTTTACCGTACGCATCGTAGCGCGACCCCCTTTACCAATTTTTTTTCATACGGATTTTGCGCTTATCGGAAGTGAGAGGGAAAACGGAACAAACGGAAATAACGGAACAAACGGAAATTCTCTAGGATTTTTCCGTTTGTTCCGTTATTTCCGTTTGTTCCGTTTTCCTTTTTTCCATTTATTTATCGTTTAAATTATCAAGCGGGAGAATGCCGCGGTTTAAAGCAAAGCGAACAATTTCCGCCTGATTCTGCAACCCGAGTTTACGCATCAAATTCGCGCGATGCCCTTCAGCAGTACGAGGGCTGATGAAGAGCTGATTAGCTATCTCAACACTGGTGCGACCTTCGGCGACCAGTTGTAAGATTTCACGTTCACGATTTGTCAAAAGCTCATAAGGATCATCAGGCACTGCCTCCATCCTTTGGGTATACAACTCAAGCGCTCGTTCCGAGAGTGGCGGGCTGAGATATCGTCTGCCTGCTGCGACTTCACGTACTGCCAGCACAAGATCTGCGGCCTGCGAATCTTTGAGCACGTAACCAGAAGCGCCTTTCCTTAGCGCCTCCAGAACATAGGCGATATTGGTATACATTGAGAGAATGATCACTCTTGTCTGTGGCAGACTTTTGGTGACCTGTCGCGTCACCTCCAATCCGTTCAGTCCGGGCATCATCAGATCGGTTATCAGCACATCCGGCTTCAACCTGGTGGCTAAACGCACTGCCTCCAGTCCATCTCCCGCTTCACCGACCAATCGAAAATGGTGCTCACTCTCCAAAAGCGCCCGTAGACCCTGACGCACGATGGGATGATCATCTGCTAGCATTATGTTGATCATTGCAACTCCCGGTTCGCAGCTGAGCAGATACCATCTGGAAACAAAAACAGCCAGCGCTCACCTACCAGCACTGGCTGTCTTAATCTTGCGAATAAAACAACGTAGATAACTGATAACAAAATTCTCCAATCATCCTTGAGGTGTACCCTGTTTTTGCTGCTCTTCGGCTTGTTTCTTCTTCTGTAATGCATTCGCCTTATCAGCAATGCTAAGCGCGAGTTTATCCAGTTCTCTGCGCTTAGACTCTTCTTTTGTCAATTTCTGTCGCTCGCGATAAAGCAGGCCCTGATAGTACATGGCTTCAACATATTCAGGATCTTCCTTGAGAGCTTTCTCGATGTATTCGAGCCCTTTTGTAACACATTCATCTGTCATCTTCTTATCAGCCTGGGCCGCCGGAGAATAATCCATGTTCCGGTAGTGCCATGCATCCTTGAGATTGGTCTTGTCCTGGTAGCGCGTGGTCTGAGTATAAGCGCAGTCCCAGTAATCTTGCGCAACGGAGTAATAGCTCACTGCTCTGACCTGTTTGTTGGAGCATTCATCCTCGGCACGTTTCAGCATCCAGATGCGCCACTCATCTTTCTTCTTCAAATCATCGTAGATGACCGCAATATAACTGATGGCATTATCTTTGTTCGTGCAGTTGTTAGCGGAAAGGCTGAGGGCTGTCTCATATACCTTGAGCGCATCGTTCGCCATCTGTTTTTGCTTATCTACATTCTCCTCCTCTTTGTAGTCCCTCACCAGAGTGGCACCCAAATAGAGCCACGCCGTCGCGTTATCTTTATCAATATTGGTGGCTTCTGTGAAGAACTCCCTGGCTTCTCTTATTTTTCCCTGGTTGTAAAGTATCGCTCCTTGATTGAGCTTATCTTTGGCAATTATTTTCCGGGCATACTCGCATCCGGAGCTGAGCACTGCTATGGCGACGATCCCAATGAAAATGGGGGCGGTTGTTAAATTTCGCAAGAGTCTCATATTTATTATGAATTCCTCCCGTAGGATTTTGACAAAGGATAAGTGCGACTTGACCGCACTTGAGGGGCGGCCTCGCCAATCGAATTCAAGGAGGGTCGCTACCAGACGACCCCCTCACCAAAGATCCGTAATTGTCTCACTGCTCGAGGCCTTCAATCTGAAGACCTATGGGCTGCCCGCCGGCCTGCTTAACGACATCGATGACCTTAACGATCTCACCAAAAGGAATCGTTTTCGGGGCCTTGATGAAAACCGCTTTGCGGTCTGCCGGACGCTTATCGATTGCACCAAAAAGGCGATCATAGAGTGCAACCGTCCCCTTCAACTCTTCTGTGTTCAGCTTGTAGACGTCACCTGTCATCGGCACCGTCACTAGAAGGGCCAGAGGATCGGGAGGCACATCCGGCTGGTTTTCAGGTGGCTTTTCCGGTATCTTCGCCTCGAACCGATGTGGCTTTTGCGGGCTGATAACCATAAAAATGATCAGCAGCACTAACAACACATCAATCAATGGTGTCACGTTGATATAGGGGGAGGCTTCAGTCCTACTTCCCCCACCGCCCATTGCCATAACTTTGTCTCCTTTTCGGCAAACTTTTCGAATCTGGAGCTTACTGCTCGCCCGCTTTCTTTTTCTCCGCTACCAAACCAATCTGGTCATATCCGGCCTCGCGAATCGAATCGATAACGTTGACGATTTCACCGTAGTTCACATTAACTCCTCCTTTGATGTAAACCACGTGTGGGTCACTCGGTTTGAGCAACCTCATCCGATCACCGATCAATTGAATGAGTCGATCTTTGCCCTGAACCAGATCGCGCCCGAGATAGTAGACACCGTCAGATGGAATCGAGACCAC
>JAKEHZ010000254.1 GCA_022614735.1 Acidobacteriota bacterium
CTTGGCGCTCTTGGCGTCTTGGCGGTTTTTCTTTTCGTTTGTTTCGTTATTTTCGTTTGTTTCGTATTCTCTCTTCCGCAATCCGCAATCATTTGCCTCTCGCTTTCGCCGCGACTTCGACTTTCGCCAGCCTCGGCGCGCCTTCCTTCACTTCCAGCGGCACATTCACACGCACGCTGTCGACGAGGCAAACTTTGTCCTTCTCGTCGTTACAGAAATAGATCACCGCTTCAATCGTCGCCATGCTCTCACCCTGTTTGGCCTCGATCGGGATTTCAAACGGGAATTTCGGCTCGGTGAAATTGCGCGCGGTCTCCTTGTCGGTGATCATCACCGCTTTGTCATCGCTAACGCGATAAGCGATATAAAACGGCGCGCCCTCGTTGTATTTGTAACCTGTGGGCAAAGCGAATGAGAGCGAGATCGTGCCCTGACCCGGAGCGATTGCCTGCTTCGATACATCGACCACGCGGCCACGGAACTTGCGCACCATCTGTTTGGTCAGCGTCTCCAGTCCTTTCAATTCAACGGTCGAAACCTTTCCGCTATCGAGATCAATCCGGCGGATAATGTGATTGTTTGTGTCGGCGACGAAAAGAGCCTTTGTTATGGCCGATATGCCTCCCGGCTCGTTAAATTGCGCTTGCTTGCGGTCGCCATCGCGCGTGCCGCGTTCGCGCGTGCCGGCAAATGTCCTGCTTTCAAACTTCTGGGGTGTTTGTGTACGCGCAGTCTGGATATCATTCGGTAGAAATGATGTATCTAAATCGCGCTTCTCAACATCAATTATCTTGACCTTATGATTGTAGGTATCGGCGACATAGAGCTTGCCGCGCAGATAAACGACACCGAGGGGATGTTGCAGTCGCACGACATCGCCTACACCGTCTATATCGCCGTAATCGAACAATCCTTTTCCGACGATCGTCCCGACCGAACCATTGGGAGAGAGTGACGCCGTGCGGATCGAACTCACTTCACTGTCGGCAAAAAAGAGCGATTTGCCATCGGTCGTGATGCCGCTCGGCTGTGCCAGTGCGGACTGGCGCAGAGGCCCGTCCGTATGATCTTCGCGTCCGCTTCCGGCATAGGGTTTCGCTTCGCGCGTCTTCGGGTTGACGACCCAGAGCTGATGTGGCCCGGCCATTGCGATATAGAGCATTCCGTTATGCATCACCGCATCCCAGGGGGAATTCAAAGCGACACTTGTTCCAACACCTGCTTCGTTGAAACGGCGCGCCTGCTGGCCTGTGCCGGCGAGCGTCTCAACTGTGCGCGCTTTTAAATCGGCTATGCGTATCAAATGGTTTTCCGTATCGCAGATGTAGAGGGTCTCGCCATCCAGCGCCATTCCCTGCGGATGATTGAACTCAGCCTCAGCAAACGCTCCATCTTTTGTGCCGATTGCGCCATCGCCGATGACATCCATCACCATCCCATCGAGCGACGTGATGATTATTCGGTTATGGTTCGAATCAGCTATGAACAACCGCTTGCTCTTCTCGTCTGCCAGCACCTTGCCCGGAAAGCTCAAGAGGCTGGGCGGCGCGGAGAATTTCTCGAGCTTGAAGTTAATAGGCTTTTCGTCCAGCGCGCCCTGCGCGCGGAAATAAGCCACCATCTCGCCGATGATCTGGTCGAAAGGTTCAAAAATGCCTTCACCGGAATGCGCGCCAACGACTTTGCCTTTAGGATTGATCAGCACCAGCGTCGGCCACGAGCGCGCGCCGTACTGCTGCCAGACCTCGAAATCGCGATCGTTGACCACAGGATGTTCGATCTCGTAGCGCAGGATCGCCTGGCGAATGTTGTCCGTGCCTTTTTCAGTCGTGAACTTCGCCGAGTGGACCCCGATGACCACCAGTTGATTGGCGTATTTCGCTTCGAGCTTCTTCAGATCCGGGATGATATGCATGCAGTTAATGCAGCAATAAGTCCAGAAATCGAGCAGCACGATCTTACCGCGCAGTTCGCGGATGTTGAGCGGCTTTTCGGTGTTGAGCCATTCGAGGCTGGCAGGAATATCAGGTGCATTGACCTCACCTTCGAAGAGTTTGTTCTTGCTCTGTTCCATGGGTTTTCCTTCCTGCGGCGCATCCGGCTTTTGACCCTGCTTCTGTTCCTGAGCAATAACCAAAGCCGCACCGAAGGCGATAAACAAGGAGATAGTCGTGATGATGACCGCAGCAACACGGCCACATTGAAATTTGCCGCCTAGAGTATGATTTCTGGGATTCATCTTGGTGTCCTCTCTCGACAGTTCTGTGAGCACAACGCACGAATTATATGCGTTCTTATGCGAATAATAAAAATGCGCAACCGGGTTGAAGGTGAGCAAGTCTACAAAATATATGAGACTTGGCTAAAGTGTAATGAAAGGATAGAGTATGAAAAACAAAGTCAATAAAGGAACCACCCGTGCGAAATCTCGTGACCTTTTCGGCCATTATTGAAATCCTGGCCATCACAATCTGGGTTGGGGGAATGGCTGCGCTGGCGTTTATCGCTGCGCCCGTTATCTTTCAAACTGCGATTACACGTGAAAGCGCCGGCAAGACTTTCGGGTTGATTTTGAAAAGATTTCATCCGGTGATGTACATCTGCGGCGTGGTGATCCTGTTTGCAGGAGCGATGCGATGGGCGGGAAGTTACAATCACCGCCTGAACGCCTCGGAATTCACGCGCTACATTATCGCCTTTTTGATGCTTGGTATCTCGCTCTTCTCAGGAGTGGTCATTTCGCGCAAACTCGACAGAATGCGATCGCGGATGCCTGCGGGAATAGACCACGTAGCGAAAGACGACCCGCGCCGTGTCGAGTTCAACAATCTGCACAGACTTTCGATGACGCTGATGTCGTTCAATCTGTTGCTGGGATTTGCCATGGTGGTGATGTTCGCCCTTCGGGATTGAGGAATAGACAGGATTTACAGGATTGAACAGGATGAGGATTACTGATTGCGGATTGCGGATTGCGGATTGCGGATTTGAAGAGGGAATATCTGCAATCAATCCGCAATCCGC
>JAKEHZ010000255.1 GCA_022614735.1 Acidobacteriota bacterium
CTTGGCGCTCTTGGCGTCTTGGCGGTTTTTCTTTTCGTTTGTTTCGTTATTTTCGTTTGTTTCGTATTCTCTCTTCCGCAATCACCACTCCTCCGCCCTATCCCACGCAAACTGTTTCAACCGCCAGAGCATACCGGGTGTCAATCTTCTACCGTCCGAATAGGAAATATTGGCTGTGACGTGTTTGGCATTGCGCATGCCAGGGATAACTGTATTGACCGCATCGTTGCTGAGCGTGAAGCGCAGCGCAAGTTCGGGCAGGTTTTCTGCTTCAGCGCCGAGCAACAATTTCAATCTTTCGACTCGATTGAAGACTTTCTGTTTGCGCTCGCCCCGGAAAAACCAGGTGCGGAAATCGGTGTCTGGGAAAACGGTGTCGGGTTTGATCGTACCGGTCAGCCCGCCCTCGTCAAGGGGCACGCGCGCGATCACACCAATGTTCAGTTCAAGGCAAAGGGGATAGAGTTGGTTCTCAGGGGCCTGCTCGAAGATGTTGTAGATCACCTGCACCGTATCAAGGTGACCTTGCCGCAGGGCTTTCATCGCATTCCACGGTTGATAATCATTGATCGAGATGCCGAAAAATCGAATCTTGCCCTGCTCGCGCAGTTTCGTCAGCGCCTCGATCCATTCGGTCTCATCCGCCCAGCTGTCATGCCATACGTGCAGTTGTTGAATATCGATAGTGTCTGTACCGAGGTTGCTCAGACTCTGCTCGGTGCATTCGATGATGTAGTCGCGACTGAAGACTTCCCGCAACGGCACATCGCGCGCAGGCCATTGGCGGTTTTTTGGGGGAATCTTCGTAGCGATGTAGATTCGTTCCTGGCGTGAACGTACGACTTCGCCGACCAGACGTTCGCTGTGTCCATCGCCATATGCCAGCGCGGTGTCGATGAAGTTCAGTCCCTGGTCAATCGCCAGGTTTAACGCGCGGCTCGCTTCTTCGTCATCACCTCCAGTCCATTGAATGCCGCCTATACCCCAGGCGCCATAGCCGATCTCAGACACCTTGATGCCGGTCCTTCCGAGAGTCCGATATTTCATAGTGGCTCCTTGCTTCGATTTCGTTGAGAGAAAGTGTTATCAATAGCGGCGGGATTTATTCACCTTAGAGGTTCGATTGTCAAGAACCATTTGATTGCGGATTGCGGATTGCGGATTGCGGATTTGATAATCCGAAGTTCCTTTTCAATCCGCAATCCGCAATCCGCAATCCGCAATCAAAGGAGGCTTGCCTTGCATCTCGAAGATTTGCTCAAGCTGAGCGGCGTTATCATCGTTGTGATTGGCCTCGCGCTGAAATTGCGGACAACCCTGGTTGTGGTGGTCGCTGCGTTGGTGACAGGGCTGCTGGCCGGGTTGCCGCTGTTTTCAAACGAGGGTTTCTTTCAGGACCTGCCTTATCTGACGAAGCCGGGACAGACCGGGATTATCAATACTCTAGGCCGCGCATTTGCCGATAACCGCCTGATGACACTCTTCATCATCACCCTTCCGGCAATCGGTCTGGCTGAGAAGTATGGTCTGCAGGAACAGGCTGCAGCGTTAATCCGTCGCGTGCACGCGGCAACAGTAGGAAGATTACAGATCGTTTATCAGCTCTTTCGTGTGCTCAATGGCTTGATGGGGATCAGGTTGAATGGCCATCCGTCGTTCGTGCGGCCTCTGATCTTTCCAATGTCACTGGGTGCGGCCAGGGCGGAATCAAATCCGCACGAAGTGCCATCACAGACAATTGAGAAGATTAAAGCTGCAAATGCTGCTGCGGAAAATTACGGCAATTTTTACGGGCAGAACCTTTCGCCGGTACAAGCCGGAATTTTGCTGGTCTTCGGCGTGATGCAGGGATTGGGCTATGTTGTCGGCGTGTGGGACCTCGTGTTTTACACGATACCGATTGTCGTGGCTTCGATCCTCTTAGCCATCATACAGTTTTCATTGTTCGATCATCGTCTCAGGAGAGATCGGGAGGTGAGGCGATGACAATGATGCCTGCCGTTTCATTATCATTGCTCTTCAGCCGCGTCTTCACGCTCGATTTTGTTTATCTGCTCACGGGCCTTGTATTGTTAGTGTTCGCTTCGCTGACTTTTGTTGATCGCAGCAATAGGCGTCGCCTCGGCAGTGGAGTCTTCTGGCTTGTACTTGGCATCATTTTCACTCTGGGCAGTCTGATGCCGCATTGGTTAACAGGCTTGCTCGTGCTGTTTCTCGTTGCGCTCGATGGCGCGGGGCAAGTGAGTCGCGGAAGCCGGGAGACCGAACAGAAGGATCAGGCTGAACACGCGCGACGACTGGGTGACCGCATCTTCATCCCCGTGCTCGCCATTCCAATCGTCACCTTCGCCTTTGCCCTGATCTTTCGTCTGAGAGGCCTCGATGCCAGTCGCGGAGCATTGGTCGGCCTCGGTTTCGGCGGGATCGCCGCCATGATCATCGGTTTGCGACTCACTGGCGGAACGGCGCGGATGATGATGGAGGAAGGGCGCAGGCTCAATGAGGCAATGGGCGCGGTAAATATCCTGCCGCAATTGCTCGCCTCGCTCGGCGTGATCTTTACTGCCGCAGGGGTCGGCGATCTGATTGCGAGCGGTATTCAACAGATCATCCCGGCGAATAATCTCTTTCTGCTTGTTCTGGCGAACTGCCTGGGGATGGCGCTTTTCACAATTGTCATGGGTAATTCATTTGCGGCTTTCCCGGTCATTGCGACAGGCGTGCTTGTGCCGCTAATCATCAAGCCTTATGGCGTGAATCCGGCCATGGCCGCAATCATCACACTGACTGCAGGGTCCAGCGGCACGCTCATGACGCCGATGGCCGCGAATTTCAACATCGTGCCCGCGGCGCTCCTCAATATGAGGGATCAGTACGGCGTGATTAAGTTTCAATTGCCATTTGCGCTTACGATCTGGTCGTTTCACGTGTTATTGTTGTGGCTGCTGATCAGAGTGCTCTGAAGAATCCAGAACAAAAATGAGGTGATATATGAAGGTTAATTCTCGCCGATTTCGGCTTGGCGCTATCGCTGCCGTATTGACACTCGCTTCCTGGGGCTCATTAGTTCTGCCTTATTCCCAACTCAAAGTCGCGGCTGAGAAAGCGATCAACCCCGTGGCAGAACTCTGGCGCATTGCGCCGCCTGCGCCAACGATCGCTGAGGCTGACCGCCTCACTGAGTTGCGTGGGCGACGGCTCGAAGTGATGAAGCGAATGGGCAACAACGCAATGATGGTCTTGTTCAGCGCCGAGCCGCGCGTCTACACGGGGGATGTGGATTACCACTATCGGCAGGAGAACAATCTTTACTACCTGACGAGCATCAAGCAGCAGGATGTCGTTCTGGTCTTGATCCCCGGCGGGAAGAAGACACGTGAGATTCTGTTTGTGCCGGCACGCAATCCCGAGTTTGAGACGTGGAATGGCCGGATGATGAGCTTCGCCGAGGCGCAGGCGCGCAGCGGTATTCAGGAAGTCTGGGATCTCAAGCTCCTCAATGGATTCCTCAAATTCATCGCTCCGCGCGCAGAGAAAGCCATCGCTAAACGCGGCAATGTGGCAACCCCCGATGAAAAGCTGACCGAGCAATGGAAGGACGATTTTCAAACCCTGATCGAAGCGGTGAAAGCGGATCAGGCCGAGCTCTACTTACTCACTCCGAGAGGCAGCGATCTGCGGGAATACAGGCAGGAGCACGAATTCGCCAATCAGATCTCTTCGCCATCGGCAGGCCAATCTGCCGGCTTAAAGATCAAGCCCGCACATCAGATCTTTGCCGAGCTGCGGCATCGTAAATCAGAGTTGGAGTTGAAATTGATGCAGCACGCAGTGGACATTACAAGCGAGGCTTTCCATCGCGTCTTCGCCGCCGCTGGGCCCGCCATGTATGAGTATGAAATTCAGGCTGAGTTTGAGTACACCTTCCGCCGCCGCAACGCGGACAACTGGGGCTATCCGTGCATAGTCGGCGCAGGGATCAACGCCACTACATTACATTACATAACCAGTCAGGACCGATTGGATGACAGCAGTTTATTACTGATGGATTGCGCAGCCGAATTTGACCACTACACCGCAGACATCACGCGTACGCTGCCAGTCAACGGAAAATTCACCAAAGAGCAGGCGGAGATTTACCGCATTGTCTACGAAGCGCAAACTGCCTCGATCAACGCCGTTCGACCGGGCAACACTCTCAATACACGACGCGATCCGAAGATCTCACCAAATTCGGTTCACGGGCGCTCTGTCGAGGTGATCAAGGAAGGTTTGCTGCGCCTGGGTTTAATTACATCGAAGGATAATGACGAGTATAGAAGATGGTTTATGCACGGCACCAGTCATTGGCTTGGGATGAATGTTCATGATGTCGGGGATTACGCGAAACCTCTCTCGCCGGGCATGGTGTTGACCGTTGAGCCCGGGATTTATATTCGGCCGGATGCGCTCGAAGTGCTGGCAAAAACTCCTGGTAACGAACGTTTCATCAATGCAGTACGCCCGGCATTTGAGAAGTACAAGGGCATTGGAGTCCGGATAGAAGATGACGTGCTGGTTACCGAAGGCGAGCCGAAGGTGATGTCTGCGGCCATCCCGTCCAGGCTGGAAGATGTTGAATCAACGATGGCGCGATTGAGACAGGAACTTCGCAAATCGGGCTGGCCTGTGGCGATGAAGTGAATAGACTCACGCCCGGACGCAAAGAGAAGATAGCGCCATTTACGAGAGACGATATGTCAATCAGTCTTGATCTGCCAGAAACGCGATTTGCTGTGGCGAGCATACCGCTCGGCCAATTCGGCGAACTGGTCTCCTGTTTGAGCGAGGTCGAAGGCTTCGTCTCAATGACGAGCGACAAAGACGAGATCACTCTCATCGTCGCCGAGGAGGTCTGGCAGAAGCTCGCCGCGCGTTTTCCCGGAGCGCGGTCGCAGGGGCAGCGGCGGATGATTCGCTTCGATATAGTGCTCGATTTCTCCGTGGTCGGCTTCATCTCGGAAATCAGCACCGCGCTGGCCGATGTCGACATCAGCATCTTGAGTCTTTCGACCTACAGCACAGATGCCGTCTTCGTTCACGAATCGAGGTTCGATGACGCCGTCGCCGCGGTCAAACAGGCACTGGTCACATTGCGGTTCACACATCTGGCGCAACACTGAGAGGTTGTTATAAGAACGGAAGACAGAAAACGGAACAAACGGAAAAATCCTCGAGAATTTCCGTTTGTTCCGTTATTTCCGTTTGTTCCGTTTTCTGTCTTTATCTCTACAGCACTAACGTTATGTCAAAAGAGCGTATCGATTTAGAAGGCTTGCAATCCAAAGCCGTCTACACATCAAAAAAACTGAACCAGACGTCAGCGATCAGCCCGCCGATCTGGCAGACGACGACTTTCAGCGCGGAGACTGCAGAAGACTTCGCCGAAATCGCGATCGCGATGAAACCAGCCGAGTTCTACACACGTTACGGCAATCCGAATCACGAGATGGTCGAAGCGACAGTGGCAGCGCTCGAAGGCGGCGAAGCGGCGCTGGTCGCAAGCTCGGGAATGGGCGTGATCTTCGCCGGAATCGCGGGTATCCTGCGCACAGGCGATCACGTCGTTGCCCAGCGCAACCATTACGCCGGAGCTACGACCTTGCTCAAAGAGTTCCTGCCGCGCTGGGGCATCGAGGTCACCTTTGTCGATCAAACTCAAAGGGCTGAATTCGCTGATGCCATCCGATCGAATACCAGGCTGATCTATGTCGAATCACCGGTCAATCCGTTGATGCAGATTACCGATTTACGTTACATCGCCGAGCTGGCCAGACCGCAGGGAATTACGACAATTTGCGATAACACGTTTGCCACGCCTATCAATCAACGACCGCTCGAACTCGGCATCGACGCAGTAGTTCACAGCGCGACCAAATATATCGGGGGACATCACGACGTGACAGCAGGCGTGCTTGTCGGCTCAAAAGAGTTTGTCGAGGATGTTTGGAAATTCGCGCTGGTCGCGGGTGCAACGCTCAGCCCCTTCGATGGGTGGTTATTGCTGCGGGGATTGCGAACTCTGGGATTGAGGGTCGAACGACATAATCAAAACGGGATGGCTCTGGCAAAATTTCTGGAGAAGCATCCCAAGGTGGCGCGCGTTTACTATCCCGGCCTCGAATTACATCCTCAGCACGAACTCGCTAAATCACAAATGAGCGGGTTCACCGGGATGTTAAGCGTCGAATTGCGCGGCGGCTATGCGGCGGCTGAGAAATTGATCTCTTCACTCGAACTGGGAACTCGCGCAGCCAGTCTCGGCGGCTTTGAAACTATCGTCGTGCATCCGGCCTCGATGTGGAGTCTGCAACTCTCGCGTGAACTGAGAGAGTCGACCGGTATCAACGAAGGTCTGGTACGGATTTCAGTGGGGCTGGAAGATGAGATCGATATGCTGCGCGATTTCGAACGCGCTCTGCTGGAAGTTCATTGATTGCAGAATGCGGAAGAGAGAAAACGGAACAAACGGAAATAACGGAACAAACGGAAATTTTATTGATCTTCCGTTTGTTCCGTTATTTCCGTTTGTTCCGTTTTCTCTCTTCCGCATTCTGCAATCCGCAATCAATCTGTCTCAGACTGTTACAAGTGCAGGAAGAAACTCGCGTAACGATGAGATAAAAAAATAGGAGAGACTTTGCAGTCTCTCCTGTAAAGGCTAGCTTTGCTGGGATGAAAACTTGGAAGACAATGGTGCAAGAAACCATCTCGCACACGCAGTAAAACAGTGCAAGCCTGATGCCACGACAATTGGTATTTATCGTTATCCGCTAATTGCCTTGAAAGCCTCTGATTTAGCGATAAACCATCTTTGAAAATCACATCAAGATAGTCGTAATTTATCCAGAATTTCGTATGCGGGCTTCAATTTTTCGGAGATGGCTTTAGAGAAATGTTATATAACATAGATAAGAAAGCCCCATAAAATGCTCTGCAATTTACCATAATCCTTCATTTTTGTGGCTCATGGATGACTCGTCACCACAAATCCGTTACTGAAAAGTCTCGTACTGTTTCAGCCTGCGGAACAGTTTTCAGTTTTCAGATGTAACTATTCAGCCGGTGGTGCAGTACGGGGAGCGTCAGCGACCTGAGCCTTGATAAACGGCCTCTTGACTCAGGTCGCTGACGCTCCCCGTACTGCACCACCGGCTGAATAGTTACATCTAAAAACTGAAAACTGAAAACTGAAAACTGTTTATGATTCAAGCTCGAGCCAATCCTGAGCTTTGAAATAAGTCCAGGCGTCTGCTTCCGGCGTATTTTCTTGAGGTTTGTAATCGTATACCCACCGAGCCAAAGGTGGCAGCGACATGAGGATTGATTCAGTCCGACCGCGAGTTTCCAGGCCGAAGGCTGTGCCGCGGTCATAAATCAGATTGAACTCAGCATAACGCCCGCGCCTGATCAGTTGAAACTCGCGTTCGTTTTGGCCATAAGGCTGGTTGCGACGCTTCTCTACAATTGGCAGATAGGCAAGCAGGAGAGCTTCTCCCACGTCGCGCACAAAATCGAAGAGTTGTTCCGGATCGCCATGCAGGTAATCGAAGAAGATCCCTCCGACACCACGCGCCTCGCCACGGTGCCTGATGAGGAAGTATTCGTCACACCACTTTTTGAATCGTGGATAATAGGCCGGATCGTGATTATCGCAGGCTTCTTTCAATGTTCGATGGAAATGGACGACGTCTTCGCGAAACGGATAGTAGGGCGTCAAATCCGTGCCGCCGCCGAACCAGCGGGCATTTCCCTTTTCGAGATAACGGATATTTGCGTGGACGGTCGGAACGTAGGGATTGCGCGGGTGAAGGACGAGCGAAATGCCTGTGGCGAAAAACTCTAAACCGTCACCCAACTCGATCTTTTTGGCGAATTCTTCAGGCAGAATGCCTTCGACCGCTGAAAAGTTCACTCCTGCCTTTTCAAAAACCGCGCCTTCTTCCATGACACGTGTTCGTCCGCCGCCGCCTCCTTCACGTTGCCAGTGATCCTCACGGAAATGCGCCTCGCCATCGACTTCTTCAACGGCGCGGCAGATTTTTTCCTGGAGGTGAGAGAAAAATTCTCGCGTTCTCTTTCTCATCGATTGATCCTGGTCCATCAGCAGATTGTGGCTCAATTTGGCAAATTGCGCTACAGCGCGCTACCATATCACGCGTTATGAGCAGTGAGCAGATCGATCCTGGTGAACTTTCCATACGTGTTGCCATGCACCCGCGCGACACAAATCCTGGCGGCACAATCTTCGGCGGCGTGATCCTTAGTCACCTTGACGTCGCGGGAGGAATCGAAGCTCGCAAACAAGCCGACAGACTCTTCGTGACAGTCGCCATGCGAGGCATAGACTTCATCGCTCCCGTCTTCGTCGGAGATGTTGTAAGTTTCTATACACGAACAATTAAGGTCGGCCGCACATCTGTCACTGTTGGTGTCATTGTTGAAGCCATGCGCTACCGGAACAGCGACGAAGTCGTGCGCGTTATGGAAGCCGAGGCTGTTTACGTTGCGGTCGATGAAAATCGAAGACCCATTCCTATTGCGGATTGCGGATTGCGGATTGCGGATTGATTTTGGAAACCTTTCTTCAAATCCGCAACCCGCAATCCGCAATCCGCAATCAATATGCGCATCTGCTACTCCGATCGTTATATTGTTCCGCTTGCGTCGACGCATCCGTTTCCTATGCCAAAGTACAGGCTGGTACGCGATCGTTTGTTATCTGAAGGCTCGATAACTTACCGGCATTTGATAGAACCGCCTTTAGCTGCTGATGAAGACATCCTGCTAGTTCACACCCCGGACTACTGGTCCCGCTGTGTGAAAGGAGAGCTAATGACGCAGGAAGTTCGCCGCATCGGCTTCCCCTGGTCGGAAGCCCTGGTGCGCCGCTCTCGCGCCTCGGTGCAAGGGACGATCATGGCAGCGAAAAATGCGCTGTGTGATGGCGTGGCATCGAACCTCGCAGGCGGCACGCATCACGCCTATCCTGATCACGGCGAAGGTTATTGTGTGCTCAATGATATTGCGATTGCCACACGCGTGCTGCAGCGCGATGGCCTGGCCGAACGAATAGCAGTGATCGATTGTGACGTGCATCAAGGCAATGGGACAGCGGTGATCTTCAAAGGCGATCCGGATGTTTTCACCTTCTCAATTCACGGTGAAAAAAACTTCCCCTCGGTTAAAGAGCAAAGCACACTCGATATCAACCTGTCGGACGGTGTTCGCGACGAAGAATATCTGTCCATCCTTGCCCGACACATCCCGCAAATATTGAGCGAGTTCAAGCCTGAATTGGTCTTTTACCAGGCCGGCGTTGATCCGTTCGAGGGTGACCGGTTGGGCAAATTGAGCCTGACGATAGAAGGTTTGAGGCGACGTGATGAGTTCGTTATTTCAAGCTGCCGCGAACGTGGGATACCGGTGGTGACGACGATGGGTGGAGGTTACGCAAAGGATATCAATGATACGGTTGAGGCCCATTGCAATACGGTACGGGTGGCGTTGCGGACAGTTACAAATGGAAAATGTATTTATTGTTAATTCAGCTTTGCCTGGAGGCGGCGGAAAGCCCTCAATGCCTGTTCATAATTGCGATTTAAATCGTAAGCTTCTTTGTACAAATTCGCAGCCCCGATCAAATCACCAAGCTCTTCGTAAACCCGCCCCAGATTAAACCGCGGATAGAAAGGACATTCGTAGCGTTTTGCGTCGAAGGCGCGCCTCAGCCACGGAATTGCGCCACGCATATCGCCCTTCTGGATCAGGTAGGCGCCGATGTCGTTGTATGGGTTGCCGTAATCAGGGTCAACTTCAATCGCCTTGTGGCATTCCTCGATCGCCTCATCGATTCTGCCCTGAAAACTCTTGGCCCAACCTCGAAAAGTGTAGGCTTCCGCGGTCGGGAAGATCTCAATTGACCTGGTGTAAAGTTCTATGGCCTCATCGAGCTGGCTGCGCGTCTGGGCATTGTAACCGCGCTGCCACCATTTCATGGCCTCTTTGCGTAACTTAGACTCAGGAAGTTCTTGCTCGAACAATGGGTCGTCAGCCATCTCTCCTCACCCCCACGATATGTTGAAAGTAGGCAGATTGAAATAGTGATGATAGGAAATCTAAGGCAAAGGCGCAAAGGTTCGAAGAGAGTTAAAATTGATGGTTGACTTGAACTATTGGGAAGAAATTGCTTGATTTATATTGATTTTTACCCCTTTCCGGGGGTCATAAAAGAAATCTTAGACCTATCGCAAAATATTTTAAAATTTTTTGCGATATTTTGGCACACAGCTTGACAAGTCACATTTTAATACATTATATTCCGAGCTTTGTGAATAATGGTTTTAGTAAAATAGATAGCACTAGCGGGTCTCGTAAGTGCAGAGGTGCTATCGGGTTCGGGTGAAGGAGGGTTGTTAAAGACCTCTCGGTGGATCAATTGAGAATGTATTGTGGCGTTGCGATTCCCCTCACAGCAGGTATTGCGGAATGAGCGGACTCCTCCTTAAGTAATGTTGCTGCCGGGCAACACTGACCTTAAATCGAAAATCACGCCACAGAAAAACTCGGCGATTTGGGACGCCAGATCTGCACGCATTCGCGGATTTCCCAAAAAAATCAACATCTGTTATTTGCTGGAATGGATGCCCCCAACGGGCACTAGCCCAGTGATCGATAATCCTCCCGGAGGGAGCAAGGTAAGTTGTTGTCATAATTTCCTCCGAGAGATGGTTCAATTATTTTGAAACTATGCCGACTATTAACCAGCTAGTACGCAAGGGACGCAAGAGGGTCAAATACAAAACCTCGAGTCCTGCATTGCAATCCTGTCCGCAGCGTCGTGGCGTCTGCGTCCAGGTTAAGACACAAACGCCAAAGAAGCCGAACTCGGCCCTACGCAAGATTGCGCGGGTGCGTTTGGTCAACGGGATTGAAGTCACCTCCTACATCCCGGGCATCGGCCACAATCTGCAGGAGCACTCAATCGTGCTCGTGCGGGGTGGGCGCGTCAAGGATCTGCCTGGCGTGCGCTACCACATCGTGCGTGGCACGCTCGATTCGGTGGGTGTGGCGAACCGCAAGCAGGGCCGCTCGAAATATGGCGCGAAGCGTCCGAAGGAAGGCACGGCTGCCGGCGCAGCCAAGGGGAAGAAGTGATCTATGCCAAGAAGAAGAGAAATTCCCAAACGCGAAATTCTGCCCGATCCGGTATACAACAGCCCGCTCGTCGCCAAATTTATCAACACGATGTTATGGGATGGTAAGAAATCGGTTGCAGAAGGGATCATTTACAGAGCTCTCGACAAGATCAAAGAGCGTTCACAGGAAGATCCGCTTAAGATTTTTAAGAAGGCGATTGAGAACCTTCAACCCAAGGTTGAAGTCAAATCAAAGCGTGTCGGTGGCGCTAACTATCAAGTTCCGGTCGAAGTCAATGCGGCTCGCCGTGTGGCGCTCGCGATGCGCTGGCTTGTGGCCTATGCCCGCGACCGGGGCGAGAAGACGATGATTGACAAACTCGCAGCGGAGATTATGGATGCCGCTGCAAATAAAGGTAATGCGGTCAAGAAGCGGGAAGACGTGCATCGCATGGCCGAAGCAAACAAGGCTTTCGCGCATTACCGATGGTAATGGTAACCGATCAGCGACAGACATTAATGAAACGCTGACGCGGCAGGACAGGAAGACCAGTCCTCTAAATATTTACCTTTAAATTTTTGGGTTACTGTTATGGCAAGACAAGCACCACTCAGTCGTTTCCGCAACATCGGAATTATGGCGCACATCGACGCCGGTAAAACGACTACTACTGAGCGCGTCCTCTACTATACGGGCGTCTCTTACAAGATCGGCGAGGTGCACGAGGGGACCGCGACGATGGACTGGATGCCGCAGGAACAGGAGCGTGGCATCACGATCACTTCCGCGGCGACCACATGCTTCTGGAAGCGGAACGGCGAAGAGTATCGCATCAACATCATTGACACACCCGGACACGTCGACTTCACCATTGAAGTCGAGCGCAGCCTTCGTGTGCTCGACGGAGCGGTCGCAGTCTTCGATGCGGTCGCCGGCGTGCAGCCGCAGTCTGAAACGGTCTGGCGTCAGGCCGATAAATACAATGTCCCGCGCATCGCATTTATCAACAAGATGGATCGTCCCGGCGCGGACTTCGATCACTCAGTTGAGACGATCCGGACACGACTTTCAGCAAATCCTGTCAGCATCCAGATGCCGATCGGTGCGGAAGATCAGTTTAAGGGTGTTATTGATCTGATCGAGATGAAAGCGATCACCTGGAAAGATGAGACCAAGGGTGCCGAATATACGGTCGAAGATATTCCGGACAGGATGAAGGAATCGGCGGTCGCTGCGCGCGAAAAGATGATCGAAGTGATTGCGAACGCGGATGACGAGGTCGCGGAAAAATATCTTGAAGGCCAGGAGGTAAGCCAGGCCGAGATCCGCGCTGCGCTGCGGCGTGGATGCATCGCGATCAAGATTGTGCCGGTTGTTTGCGGATCGGCTTTCAAGAACAAAGGCGTTCAGCCGTTGCTCGATGCGGTGATCGATTATCTGCCCTCACCGATTGATATTGCGGCGGTTAAAGGGACAGACAAGAAAGATAACGAAGTCGAGCGCAAAGCGGATGACAAGGCGCCCTTCTCGGCGCTCATCTTCAAGATCATGGCCGACAAGCATGTCGGCCAGCTTTCATTCGCGCGCATCTATTCCGGCACGCTCAAGTCAGGTTCCTATGTTTATAACTCAACAAAGGAGACCAGAGAGCGTGTTGGCCGCATCCTGAGGATGCACGCCAACAAGCGCGAGGACGTGGATGAGGCCTATGCCGGAGAGATCGTGGCGGTTGCCGGTCTCAAAAACGGTGCGACCGGCGACACGATCTGCACTGAATCGCATTCGGTGATCCTCGAAGCGATGGAGTTCCCGGCTCCGGTGATCTCGCTCGCGATCGAGCCGAAGACGCGTCAGGATCAGGAGAAACTCGGCGTCGCGCTCAGCAAGCTGGCGCAGGAAGATCCGTCATTTCGTGTCACTACCGATCAGGAGACCAATCAGACGATCATCTCTGGAATGGGTGAGCTTCACCTGGAGATCATCGTTGACCGCCTCAAGCGCGAGTACAACGTTGAAGCCAATGTCGGTAAGCCGCAGGTCGCTTACCGGGAGACGATTCGCAAGCAGGCGAAGGGCGAAGAGAAATATGCTCGCCAGACCGGTGGTCGCGGCCAGTACGGCCACGTCGTGCTGGAGATTGAGCCGAATGTGCCGGGCGAGGGTTTCGAGTTCGTCAATCAGATTGTTGGCGGTGTCATTCCCAAGGAATTCATCCCGGCTGTCGAAAAAGGCATTGTCCAGGCAATGGAAGGCGGCATTCTGGCCGGCTACGAGCTGGTGGATATCCGGGTGCGCCTGGTCTTCGGCAGCTATCACGAAGTCGACTCGTCGGAAATGGCCTTCAAGGTTGCCGGCTCAATCGCCTTCAAGGATGCCGCGAAGAAGGCTCATCCAGTGTTGCTGGAGCCTGTCATGAAAGTCGAGGTGGTCACGCCCGAGGAATATATGGGCGCGGTCAATGGCGACCTCAATTCGCGTCGCGGACGCATCGAAGGAATGAATACGCGTCCCGGGACACAGATTATCACTGCTATGGTTCCGCTCGCCGAGATGTTCGGCTACGAGACCGATCTTCGTTCGATGACACAAGGCCGGGCTTCTTCGACGATGCATTTTGCCCGTTATGAAGAAGCGCCGAAGAGCATCAGCGAAGAGATTATTGCAAAAGTTCAAGGAGCCACGAGGTAGGGCTCAGAATTGAAATTTGAGATTTGAGATTTGAGATCGATCTCAAATTTCATATTTCGAATCTCAATTTATTATGCGAGGAGCGATGACTAACTATGGCGAAAGAGAAATTTAACCGCAATAAGCCGCACGTCAACGTGGGAACAATCGGGCACGTTGACCACGGGAAGACGACCTTGACGGCTGCCATCACGA
>JAKEHZ010000256.1 GCA_022614735.1 Acidobacteriota bacterium
CTTTCGGCTGGCGCGACAGATCGAGCGACTCTTCTTTGATTAAACGGACGCGGGTGACCGGCTCGTCAACCACTCCAGGTTATCGAACTTCAGACATGGCGGCGATGTAACAACCGCGTGCTGTTGCGGTGAGGGGATCGCTTGCTATACGAACGTCAGAGATTTGCACCGGGAAGCCACCCGATTTGATGGCCGTCTCGAACTTATGGAGGAATCCGCGCGGTTTGGCGGTACCTCCCGAAAGCACGACGGGCACTGCGCGATCGATTTTCGGAAGCTGGCGCGAACTCTCGAACTCTTCGCGTAGTTTGCTGACGAGCGAATTGATCACTTCTTCGTAATAGATGTGCAACGCACTCGTCACTTTATCTTTCGGCTGGCGCGACAGATCGAGCGACTCTTCTTTGATTAAACGGACGCGGGTGACCGGCTCGTCAACCACTCCAGCAACACTCGAATCAATGTAATCGCCGGCCATCGGAAGGCTGAAAGTGAGCATCGGGACGGAGAGAAATGCCACGCAGACGTTGCACATGCCGCCGCCGCAGCTGATACCGATGCCGGTGAAGTTCTCATTCTGCAGTTCAGCAAAAACGACGGCGAGGCCTTCATTGACAGCCTTCGCTTCGTAACCGAGTGTTTGCAGGAAGCTTCTCAAGACAGCTTCGTGATAAACGAGATTTGTGTCTGCACCTTCACCTTTGCCCGGGGCGCTGAAGCACAGTAACTCGTTCTTGCGCCCACGCGGTACGATAGATTCGATGATCGCCTGAATGATCTGCTGTCCCATCGGTTCCTGCGGGTTGAGCACGCCATGCTGCATAGGTCGGCGCGGAACCGCATTGAAAAAACTCGCAAAACGTTCGGAGTCGTTACCGAAAACGAAAAGCTCCTTGCCGTTCCTATGATAAACCATCTTGTTCTGCTGCAAGATGGCTTCAGTCATTTTTGAGTAGGGGACTCCGACGAAGGCATTGAGTTGGGAAAATGCCTTATGACCACTCGGACCACCAGCCATCACAACACGACTTGTGCCAACGTCGAGTCCCACAGCGCCGATTTCGGCGATGTCGTGGTCTTTTTCGACCGTACTCGTCATTGTCTTGTTCTCTTCCATTATTCCTCCATATCTGCTCTTTCTGCGAAATGCTGTTTAGGCACCATTGGAATTAGAATGCAGAGATACAGGACGCTGAATAAAAAGGGCTGGCGATCGGGCAGCAATGCAGCGTTCGGGGGGGCGGGTTTTCAAATTATGTACCCAGGCAATAACAATGAAAATCGCTTACTCCTCTGCAACTACTGGGAGCGCAAGCGCTCCCAGTAGTTGTCAATGTTTCCGGTCGTCGTCCAGAACGACACGAACGACTCCTCAGAAAATTTGCCCGAGTACTCAGCCTCACGGCTCTACGTCCTGCAATTTCGTCTTCTGCTTTCTATATTCAGCCATTCAATTATTGCCGGAATTGGCCGGACTATTGGTGACGGATGATCGCACCGTCAACGAAGATTTGCCGGATTCATCTTGCGCTGCGCGGAGCTTGCGCACTTTCTCGAGCTGCGCCATATAGCGATCACGCAGCTGGCGCCGCAGGAGTTCCGGATCGAGGCGGGCGCGCTCAGCCTGTTCCATGAACTCTCGATCAGCTCTGATTGCGCCTTCCCACAACTTATGACCGAGTTTTTCCAGAATCTCTTTGTCATATGTGAAGCCATAATCGCTGATGTTCGGCGGGAGAATTTTGTACTTATCAGACAAATCCATCGCTTCAAACGGGAAGTTGCGAACCCAGTCGTGATGAAAAGCGATCAACATTTTATCGGGATTGACCGACACAATCCCGTGTGTTGTGCAATTTGCATCGTCAATGTTGTATAGGCTGCGCAGCACATGGGTCAACTCGCGCCCTCTGGTGAGCTGGACCTCAGTCAATGTCTCTTCGAGCGAGTCGGCATTGACGCTCGATTCGAAACAAATCCCGATAAAGCTCTCATTCAATCCGATGTAGGTATATTTGCTATCCGCCCAGATCGAATGGCCTGCGTGATGGGCCGCCTGGTCATCCCGGACGATGCGGTAGATTTCGCCGTAGCGGTCAATCAAGTAGTTGTACGCCTTAGTGCGTCGAATATACTCGATCAGCCATTGTGATCGTTTTTGTATCCCCAGGTTATTATCAGCGGTAAATGGGACAATGTCGCTCTCCGATGTATGATAGACGATGCCGACAATGTCATGTCGCGGTTGATCACCCTCAGTGTCAGATCCGCGCGGTATTGCATAATAGCCGCGGGGATGGTTGTCGACTTCGTATTTGGTCAGAATCCGCGCGCCATTGCTATAACGCTCCAGCTCATTAGTCGTTTCGACAAGCCAGACATTTTCCGGTTTGTAGCCCTGCACAGACTTTACCCCTGTTGCGGCATAGGCAGTTCCCGCTCCCTGTCCGGTAGCCGTAACAACGATCGGCCCACGCCCACGCTGATACTTCTGCGCAAGATAGGTGTTAACATGCCCCGCTGACCAGATGGCGAGCGAATATAACCCGAAGAGCAAGAGACCGACTACCATTACCCCACCCGCATAAAATGCGTGACGAATTTGATAAATCAGGAGCCAGGTCCGAGCCGTGAGGGGCATTTCAATATTCTGTAAATAATGGCGCCGACTATTAGGCACAGCAGTTGCCAGCGCGCGCAATTCCTCCATAATTGCCTTATAGAAACGCGCTTCGAGCAACCATTCATACAGTCGCGTTCGCTGGAGAAAACGGAAATGACGAAGCGAATATTGCAGTTGCTTGTGCCGTGCCACCTGTTTGGCAATCGTATTGTTGAGAAAGCGGAGACGCACCTCTGGACGATCAAACAGCATAGCATAGCGCTCGACGACCCTCGCGTAGACTTGTGCCGGATCCGCGCCTGTTTTACTGTCTTTCGCCCGCTCTTTTGATAATCGCTGGCCTTGTAAACCGATAATCTCAGTCTTCAAGATTCAACTCTTCTCAATGTAAAAAAGTTTTCGTTGACTTTTCTGCCCTATTTAGTAGTAACGATGAAATCTTCCAATATCCTTTTGGATTTCAGCTGGTTGCCATAGGTCGTCGCCTCCTCGCGAGTGGCGAAGCCACCGATCTGCACGCGATGCCAGGTGCCTCTGCCGGGTATCTCGGCTCTCACCACGCGTGCATCGATTTGGGAAGCTTTCAGACGATTCGCTCGCTCATCCGCCTGAGTTCTATCGCTGTAAGAGGCAACCTGAATCGTGATATTACCCTTGTTCGGCGTGGCCGGTGCAGGCGCCGGTATTGGGGACTGCGACGGGCCGGAGGGTCCAGTCACTGGCACTGGAGGGATATCAACAGGTTTTGCTCCACTCTTGTCAGTATTCGCAGGTTGACTCTTGTCATCTACCGGTTGGGAAGGTTTGGGATTGATGACCGGAGGCGTAATGGTAGTCTTCGGATCATTGGCTGTAGCCGATTGATTTGTCTTCGCCGAATCAGCCGGTTGCGAGCCGGTTTCGCCAGATTTGACCGCCGCACCGGGCGCAGCAGCAGGCGCCTTCTCCCCTGCCTTTCCCCCTGATTGATTGCCTGACGAAGGTCCACCTGTAACCAAATTTGTCGCCTGATCTTTGCGCTTGCCGATCATATCGCCAAGAAAATAGTAGGCAACGGAGATCAGCCCCCCGAAGATGAGGACGATTACCAAGATGCGAGCAAGTAACCCGCCGCGGCCCCCTGAGAACCCACTTGCCTGCTCTTCTTCCTCGATCGAATTTTCCGGCAGCACGGGCCACCCCATAAACTCCGGCTCCGCTGAAGTTACATAATCCTGAGTCTCACGCTGGCGCGGCGTGCCCGTCCGAAAGCTCTCGATTGGCGTAGTAGGCTTCCTCTCGGTAGCTGAATAATCGTAAGCTGCAGTTGAGTCGTAGCCTGGCGTCGTAAAGACATCGTCATAGACACCCGACGATTCGTAGCCTGTTTGATAGTTCGACTGTGCCGGACGCGGGATATCGAGCACATCATCGAATTCATCGCCGATGCGTGTTGCATAAGCGTCAGGAGGCTGATTCAACTGCTGGCTGTCCGAAGCTTGGCTATTCGAAGTTTGGCTGGTGCCAGGGCTGGCTGCAAAGGGTAACCGTGCTGTTTGACGTTTGCCATTACTATCCGAACTAGATGGTTGGTCCATACTGACTTCGATTATTGTTGCACAGCGCGCGCATACTACTCGTAATGAATCAGCTTGATTCTCGAATTGGCATTTCGGACATATAACTTTCATATCCTAAAACTCCCCACTCAGATGCCCGTTTCCAGGCACGTATTGAGACCGCATCAAACTCCAGCGCTCACATTTACAATCAAAACCCGGTTCGCATGATTATGGCGTGCGGGGCGCGCGGCTGTTCGCTGTGAACACTGGAAGGCTTGGCCGGTTTGTTACTAGAAACGCCAGATTGTTGCACGGGGTTGACATTAACTGGCAGTGTCTGGCTAACGCCTAAAGAACTGATTTTGATTACGATCAATGCTCTGATCATTGCCCTGATCATTGCCAAAATCTTGAGAGGAAGCAGGCTCTTTACCCGCATTCCGAACGTCGATTGTAACGCGAGAAATATACCGAGGCAAGGATAAATTGTGACAGGTCTTGAATTCCGGGGAACCCAGAACCGGGGCTGGTAGTACGGTTATTTATTTTTCACTAAACCAATTTACTACTCTGCCCCATTCATCGGGTTTTCTCGCAGGAACTGCGCCAGTAGCGGTAAGTTCGGGCGAATATCACCACGTTTATAATCAATCAACCCTTGCTGACGAAATTCGATCATCATTCCCGTAACTACTTCGCGCGTGGAACCGATCAGTTCTGCAAGCTCTTCGTGAGTCAGCCTCACGCTGGACTCGTCTGCTCGCTCTGCATCGTTTGAAAGATCTAACAATGCCCGAGCCAAACGGCGATGATTATTGTCAAAAACTAGAGATTCAATCTGGCGATGGGTTTCTGCCAAACGTCCGGTCAGATATTGCATTGCGGTCTGCATCATTCCCGGATCGCGGCGCGCCGCCTGCAAAAAATCCGCCACTCTTAAAACAGCGACACGTGTCGTGTCGAGTGCAACAGCTTCATCACTACGACGCTCTTCAATTCCCCCTCCGGCCAGGGCCAGTTCGCCGAAGATGTCATCTCGATAACGAATCGAAATGATCTTCTGCTGCCCAGCTGACGAAGTACGCGATATCTTCACCCTCCCCTTTAGGACAAGATAGATTTGTGTTGCCTGGTCCTCGAGCCCGTAAATCGTCATCCCTCGCCAGTAGGTGCGTTCGATGTGAGGAAGATTTAAGAGATTCGAGAAAATCAGCACACGAGGCTGTTCTTCAATCTTTAAACTCGTAGCATTGGCTATCATCTCTCCTCCTTCCTTCTTAACTCCTTCGATTGTGTATTCGTTCAGATACTACGAGACCAACGTGCTTGCCGGTTTGGCCTATTCTCGACACAATCTTGGCAAAACTGATCTGTGAAAGCGAAAAACGCGAAAGATGTATTATGGGACGGTAGGCGACCTGCTGTAATTTTCGCGTCTTTCGAGGTCTCCTTGCCCTATGGAGCGCGGAGCTGCTTCTTCAGACTGACTACCACGACAATTAGAGCGAGCAAAATCACCCCGAGGAGCGTGAATGTGACAGCCAATGGGAAGCTAGTGGTTCTCCCAGAGGTGCTGCTGATTGACTGGTTGCCAGTCGAGACTGACGCTGTCAGATCTCCTGATTGAGGAGGTGATGATTGAGATACCTCCACTGCCACCGGTGTGGAGGCTGGCTCGCTCGTGGACGCGGGCGATTGCCTGGACTGTAAGGGTGGTGTCGCAACCGGAGTGGGTGTTGGCACCGGATTGGCCGCTCGAACGACGGCCATCGAAGGTGTTGGAGTCGGCGCGATTGGATCTCCGGTAGCCAACGAGAGAGATGATCCTGACGAACCCAATCGACCCGCTCTCCGCTGTGACGCCCCGTCATCTGTTGCGGCAGGTGTCGCAGGGTTGTTTGCCACAGTAGGCGGCTGGGCATTTTGCGCGGGTTTCTTTTTGCCTTTCTCACGTGCGTCTTCTCTCTCCTCAGTGAAAATGTCTGCGGGATCGATTTTATGCAGCGCCTTCTTCTTTTCAGCGGGGAGCGGTTCCTGAGGCTGAGCCATGGTCACCATGGCAGCAGAGAGCAGGAGCATCGAAAAAAGAATCGGAATGGTTTTTCGATTTTTCATACCCGGATCAAAGAGACAATTAAAAGAGAATTGAGTCGTCGTCTCAGAGCTGGAAGTAGACCTGCACGGCCAGCCAGCCCAATGCTAGCAGTAAGAGAGTAATCACCATACCGTAGCTCACCAGTTTCATCTTGGTCTTCATCACCACTGGTTCAGCCATACCCTGAGCGGTTGGGCCATTGCCTGATTTGACTACAGTGAGTTCGGTGGTTGTGGAATTTGCGCGGGTGACCTGTTCGGACATCGAGCGTAATTCCGCTTCCTGTTTCCGCAAAATCTTCTTGAAACCGGCTTCTGCCTGTCGATGTCTATCTTCCGTCTGTCGATGTCTCTCTTCCGCCTTTAATAGCTCCGTTTCTATTTCACGCACTCTGGCTTCCGCTGCAGCGCGCGCCTCCTCTGCAGCGATCCGCTCCTTTTGCTCAGTTTCAAATTGCGTCTTGACTTGAAGTGTGGCTTCTTCAGTTACGGCGTGAGCCGGTATATAGCTGACTTGAGGGACATCGGGTTCGATCTTCGACCAGTCGACTTCAAGATAGTAACTTAACTCGTCTTCTAAAGTTCTGAGCTTTTGCTCTGCCGCAACTCTCAGTTCTGCTTCGTGTTGCAGCCTGGTTTCGGCTACTTTGTATCGATCCTTAGCCGCCTGCGCGATCGCTTCCGCCTCATCAATAAGCCCTTCGATTTCCCGCGCGTTCTCTTCCGCGGCACGGGCCCTGGAGTCAGCTTCAGCTCTCCTTCGCTCAGTCTCAGCCACCGCCAAAGAGGCGGCCTCGACTCTCGCTTCAGCCTCGTTCAGTGCTCTTTCGAATTGAATATGCGCTTCGGCCTCCTCTCTCAGGCGATCCTCGGCTTCTCTGACGCGGTTTTCAGCCTCCTTCATGCGAGCTTCGGCTTTTTCACGCGCACTTTCTGCATCCAGGCGTCTCAGCTCCTCTTCCTCTGCGGCCGAGAGCCGCTGCAAGTATTCGTCTTCCAGCTCCCTGAGCCGCTGCTCAGCCAGGCGACGCTGAGACATCTCCTGTTCTAGCCTGACCTCAGCCTCTTTGCACTTATCCTCTGCCTCTCGGGCTTTGCTTTCTGCACCGCGGGCGAGAGAGAAGAGCTCAGCCCGCCGTCTTTCCAACTCCGTAGTTAAACTCTTGATGTGGGAAGCGGTAGCTGTGCCAGACTGCTCAGTTGGATAAGACCCTTTTGCCTCTCCACCTTTTAACGTATCGTCGCCCCTGAGGTCCGACACTTCCGTCAGATCCACTTCGCTCGCCGAAACCTCGGATCTGATGCGGGAGAGCACAGCCTCTATTCGTGTTTTGATCTCCGCCGTTGCTCCCCCAGCAGGTTCGCCAGCAGTGTCTGCCGCTTCTCTATGCCCTTCATTGTTATCGTCGTGTTCCATCGCATTGAAGCTATGCTTTGAGGATTCAAGCGGCAGCACATTGCTATGGTTCTTCCCTGTGGCTACGTTTTTCCGCTCGTCGAATGAGAATACAGAAGAGAAACCTTTCGCTTCGGTCTCGAACTTATTGGCCTTATCACTAGGCATGGGTACAACTCCTTAACAGTTATGGGTGAAATCCGTCCTCCGCCAGGTTACTCAATTCTCACGTTCGCGTTTCATTCACAGCCCGTCTGCAGGCATCAAGAATAAGACGCAGACCAGCGTAGATAGAGAATGATTGAGATAGAGCTACGGCTCGATGGCGAGCGATCAGAAATCGCACGATATCAATTTTGTGAGGAATCGCCGTCCGGGGACAGAGCGGATAGATTCATAAGACGCATGGCAACGACTCTTTGCTTTTCACTCTTACTTAATGAACGCGCTGGTGGGGCACTGCGGAAAGAATTACTCACGAGGGTTGGTCAGATTTAACACAACTACAGCTCAAGTTAATCATTAATTAGGGAGAATAGTCAATAGTCAGAATTGCACGA
>JAKEHZ010000257.1 GCA_022614735.1 Acidobacteriota bacterium
CCCCCCCCCCCCCCCCCCCCCCCCCGCCCCCCCGTCCCCCCATCCCTCCCGCTCTTCATTTACTACAGTTTGACCGGCCTCAGCCCCACTGCTATATTCCCGCTTTGATTCTCTAAACGAGAACACGCGACATTGGGACACTGTCGCTTCTGCGTCCCGGAGGGACGTTTGAAAATAGCCCAGCACTTCCAGTGCTGGGTATCCGGTGTGCACACCACGTCAGTCCCGTAGGGACGGCTGAATGCGTCCGCCCCGCGCAGGGTTTCAGCCGTCCCTACGGGACTCGTTCAGCTCTTGACGTGCATTCCCAGCGATAAATCGCTGGGCTATTTTCACGACGTCCCTACGGGACTCACGTAACTCATTGTCCCAATCCTGTGTGGCTTCGTTTAGATTCAGCGCATCAGTAGAGAGGTTATGACCTCAGGAAACAGGGCGGATACCAAAATGCCTGAATTCACTATCCGCGAATGCACAACTTTAGAGGACTACGCGGCATGCATAGATTTGCAGCGCGTCGTCTGGCAATTCGACAATCTGGATATCACACCACTGCGATCATTCGTCAGCGCGCGTCGCAACGGGGGATTCACGCTCGGCGCATTTGACAAAACGGGTAAACTGTCGGGCTTTGCGCACGCATTAGCTGCCTTCGATGAAAAGCTGATGCCCTATTACTACTCAAATATGCTCGCAGTCGAGCCGGCGCTACAAAATGCGGGCATCGGCATCAAATTGAAACTCGCGCAGCGGGAACATGCTTTGAAGAGAGGTGTCTCGTTGATGACCTGGACATTCGATCCGCTGCAATCTCGCAATGCATACTTGAATATCGGCAAGCTCGCCGGCGTGGTGCGGAAGTACTTCGTTAATTACTACGGCAACCAGAGCACAAGCGCGCTTCATCGTGGACTGGACACGGATCGTTTGTTCGTCGAGTGGTGGGTGAACTCGGTGCATGTCATCGATATCCTCTCAGGGAAAAGTCGAAGCGAAAGGGCTGAAGCTGCTCTGGAAGTTCCTCGTAACATCGAAGTAATCAAAAAGCGAGATATAGAAGAAGCGCGTCATTGGCAGTTGAAGCTGCGGGCAGGGTTTCAAGCTTGTCTGGGTGAGGGGTTGTATTGCGCTGGTTTCGAGGCTGATCCCGGCGGCGGCAACGGTCGCTATCTGTTTTTCAAAAACCAAATCTTATGAAAATCGAGAGAATTGAACTGAGAGAGGTTCATCTGCAGCTCGTCGCGCCGTTCGAAACGAGCTTTGGCGTTACGACCGGGCGTCGCATTATTCTCGTCAAAGTTTTCGCCGAAGGCTTGCACGGATGGGGCGAATGCACGTGCAATGAGGGGCCCTTCTACAACCACGAAGCGACAGATACTGCCTGGATCGTCCTGCGCGATTATGTTGCGCCGGGGACGATCGGAAAAGAGATCAATTCACCTGAAGAGGCCTCAACGTTGACTGCAGGTATCCGCGGCAACAAAATGGCGCGCGCTGCTGTTGAAACGGCCGTCTGGGATCTGGAAGCCCGCCGTCGTGGGATCCCGCTCTGGCAACTGCTCGGCGGCGCACAGGAAGAGATCCCGTGTGGCGTCTCGATCGGCTTGCAGGAGAGCGACTCAGCCCTCTTGAAAAAGATCGAGACCGAATTGTCGGCAGGCTATCAGCGGATCAAGATCAAGATCAAACCAGGCCGCGATTACGAGATGACGAGAGCCGTGCGCAAAGAATTTCCGGAGATCAGACTGACAGTTGATGCCAACTCGGCTTACACTTTGCAAGATGTCGAAATGTTGCGGCGGCTCGACGAGTTCGACCTGATGCTGATCGAGCAGCCGCTCGCTTACGATGACATCATCGATCACGCGGAATTACAGCGGCAGATCAGCACGCCGATCTGTCTGGACGAATCGATCTTGAGCGTTGAAGACGCGCGCAAGGCTTTATCAATCGGCGCGTGCAGGATCATCAACATCAAACTTGGCCGCGTTGGCGGTCACGCTGCGGCGCGAAGGATCGAGACTTATTGCCGCGAGCGAAATGTGCCGGTCTGGTGCGGTGGGATGCTCGAAGCGGGCATCGGTCGAGCGCATAATATCGCCATGTCCACTCTGCCAGGCTTTGTTATGCCGGGCGATGTGTCGGCATCAAAACGTTACTGGAAAGAAGATCTCATCATCCCACCGGTAGAAGTTACTCCGCGCGGCACAATTATCAAACGAAGTGATCCGGGAATCGGATACGAAGTGAATGAAACGCGGATTGCAGCGCTGACGGTGAGAAACGAAGTGATTTCGTAATGCTTGAGGTTGGCGGGCAATAATGGACAAGGATACAGACAGCTTTAAATTGGACAAGATTTATCAGTATCTATGGGCTGCTCACGACGAAGCTCCGTTCACTCTTCTTGACCGAAGTCTCAACCCTCGCTCCTCGACGGTTTTTATGCTCGACTTTATCAGACAGGTTGGGGTGAACGAGGATTCCTCTCTGCTCGATATAGGCTGTGGTCGAGGGAACCATACAATTGCCCTGGCCGATCGATTCGGTTGCAACATCACCGGGATAGACCTGCTGGCAAGCAACCTGGAGCTGGCCAGGAAGGCGACAGTTGCGGTAAGACTGACAAGTAGAGTCAACTTCAGACAGGGATCGATCGAATCTATTCCTGCGGACGACGAGACATTCGACTATATCTGGTGCCGTGATATGCTCATTCATGTGGCTGAGCTGAAGCAGGGGCTCAAGGAATGCTCTCGCGTCTTAAGACCCGGGGGCACCATGCTGATTTACACCACATTTCGGACTGAATGGCTGGAGATGAAAGAGATGGCGCGAGTGTGCGACCCACTGGGCATCATTATGAGAAATCTTTCTCCCGACTATTTTGAGCAGGCGATGAGCGATGCCGGATTCGAGATCCTGATACGCGAAATGATGGGAGGGGAACAGATAGAATTCCTGGAAGAGCGCGATCGCCGTTATTCGAAAGAGTTGATTCGGATTGCGCGAATGATAAGGCAAAGAGAGCGTTTTGTCAGAGAGATGGGCGAAGAGTGTTACCAGACAGCCCTGGCGCTCTATCACTGGGGTATCTATCAATTGCTCGGTAAGCTCAGCTCGACCGTTTATGTTCTGAAGAAATAAGGAGAATCATTATCATGAGAGCAGTATGGAACGGCGCAATACTCGCCGAAAGCAATCAAACAATCGTCGTCGAAGGCAATCACTATTTCCCGCACGATTCGATCGAGAAAGGGTATTTTCAGCCGAGCGACACGCACACTGTCTGCCCCTGGAAAGGTACGGCGAGTTACTACAACATCATCGTCAACGGCGACGTGATCAAAGATGCGGCGTGGTATTACCCCAGTACGAAAGAAGCGGCGAAGAGCATCGAGAATTATGTCGCATTCTGGAGAGGTGTGAAGGTTGAATAACGTGGAGGGCACTAGACCAAGCTGAAGAGAGAAAACGGAACAAACGGAAATAACGGAACAAACGGAAAAATCCTGAAGAATTTCCGTTTGTTCCGTTATTTCCGTTTGTTCCGTTTTCTCTCCTCCATTCATCGATCGTTCCCCACGAATAAATGTGGAGCTACCAATGCCTGAAATTGCCGACTCATTCGATCCCAAAGCCGAAGTTGTGATCGCGCAGGGTGATTGTTTGGACACGTTGAGGAATTTCCCCGATGGATTGGCGAAGCTCATCATTACCTCGCCGCCCTACAATCTCGGCAAGGTTTACGAAACCACAACAGAGCTTGAACAATATCTCGAATCACTCAGCCCTGTAGTCGATCAACTCGTTCGCGTGCTTTCAACCGAGGGATCGCTGTGCTGGCAGGTCGGCAATTATGTTGAGCGAGGGGAACTGTTTCCGCTCGACATCTTCTACTATCCGCTTTTTAAATCGCGCGGCTTGAAGCTGCGCAATCGTATCATCTGGCATTTTGAACACGGGCTGCACGCAACAAAGAGATTCTCAGGACGCTACGAAGTATTGCTGTGGTTTACCAGGACGGACAGCTACACATTCAACCTCGATCCGGTGCGTATTCCCTCGAAATATCCTGGTAAGACCCATTTCAAAGGCGAAAAACATGGCCAGCCTTCGGGCAATCCGCTCGGCAAAAACCCATCAGACTACTGGCGCGTTGTTGTGCACGATTGGGAATCAGCGTTGTGGGAGATTCCAAATGTGAAAGCCAATCATCCGGAGAAAACGATTCACCCCTGCCAATTCCCAATCGAGCTTGTCGAACGTTGTGTGCTGGCTTTGACCAATGAAGGCGATTGGGTAGTAGACCCCTTCGCCGGCGTAGGATCGGCATTGCTCGCTGCGCTACGGCATCACCGCCGGGCAATTGGGTGCGAACAGGAAGAAAAATACGTCGAGATCGCCAAACAACGCATTACCGATCTCTATTCGGGCAAGCTGCGATATCGCCAGCTTGGAAAGCCTATCTATCAACCGAGCGGGCGCGAAAAAGTCGCGCAAGTACCCAGGCAATGGTTACGACAGAGTTGAGGAATGGCAGAGAAGTCACGAAAAGTAAAATCAATCGAGCGGGAAATCGCAGAGTTGCGTCGCGAAATTCTGGATCATGATGACCGCTACTACGTGCTCAACGAACCGATCATCTCCGACGCCGAGTACGACGCGTTGATGAAGCGTTTGCAAGAGCTGGAAGAGAGGCGCCCCGACCTCATCACGGATGACAGCCCCACGCAACGCGTCTCAGGACAACCTGCCGCCGGGTTCGAAGAATACCTCCACAAACGTCCGATGCTCTCCCTCGACAACAGCTACAGCATCGACGATCTGCGCGATTGGGCGCGTCGATGCGAGAAGCTTGCAGGCGGGCGGAATTTCGATTATGTCACTGAGTTGAAGATTGATGGTTTGAGCATGTCCCTGATTTACGAAGGCGGGCGGTTAGTTCGCGCTGTGACACGTGGAGATGGTTTTCGGGGCGAAGTCGTCTCGAACAATGCGCGCACGATCCGGTCGGTACCGCTGCGGATAAAGCAGGAGCGGGAGAGCGGGAGAGCGGGAGAGCGGGGGAAAAAAGGGCCGTCACCTTCAGACACTTCATCCGTCAAAGAAATTGAAGTTCGCGGGGAGGTCTTTCTCCCGAATGAAGTCTTCCAGCAAACCAATCGAGAACGAGCGGAGCAAGAACTGCCGTTGTTTGCCAATCCGCGCAATGCCGCGGCCGGCGCCATGCGACAACTCGATGCGAAAATAGTCGCTGAACGGAGACTCGATATCTTCTGCTACCAGTTGCTCTTCGATGGTAATCCTGCCTTCAACTCACATTTCAAATCTCTCGAATGGATGGCGAAACATGGCTTCAAGGTCAATCCTCACAGAAGAGAATGTCGGAGTATTGACGAGGTCGTGGCCTACTGCGAAGAATGGGGAGAAAAGCGCGACGATCTGAATTACGAGATCGACGGAGTCGTCGTCAAAGTCAATCAAGTCGCCATCCAGGACGAGCTCGGCTCAACATCAAAATCGCCGCGCTGGGCGATCGCCTACAAATTCCCGGCCCGCCAGGCCTCGACGCAATTGCTCGACGTAATTTACCAGGTCGGTCGCACAGGCGCGGTCACACCGGTTGCAGTGCTCGAACCGGTGCAGCTTGCGGGCACCACGGTTTCACGCGCCAGTATGCACAACGCCGACGAAATGAGACGACTCGGTGTGATGCGCCTTGATTGGGTTTTTATCGAGAAGAGTGGCGAGATTATCCCGCAGGTCATCAAGGTCATCACGGAACGCCGCACAGGCAAAGAGACCGAATTCAAATTTCCCGCGCATTGCCCGGTCTGCGAGACAAAGCTTGTCAAACCGGAAGGTGAGGCTGTGACGCGCTGTCCAAACCCCGATTGCCCTGCCAAGCTTCGTGAAGGTCTTCTGCATTTCGCAGCGCGGCGAGCGATGCGGATCGAGGGTCTGGGCGTAGCATTGACCGATCAGCTGACCTCGCCGCGCGTGAAACGCGACAAGAAGGGCCAGGTGGTGAGTGGCGAGAACGGTGAGCCTCTCCAGTTGCCGCCGCTCGTTCGCAGTATCGCCGATTTGTACACTCTCGCAGAGAATCGAGACGAGCTGATTGCGCTTGAACGAATGGGCACGAAATCTGCCGACAACCTGCTCGCGCAGATCGAAACGAGCAAGGAGGCCGGATTGGCGAGATTGATCTATGGCCTTGGCATCCGTCACGTCGGCGAGCGCACAGCCGCGATTATCGCTAACCACTTCGGCAGCATGGAGCGGCTCTCTACGGCGTCTGCCGAAGAATTATCGAAGATTCATGAGATCGGCGAAGTCGTCGCCGCATCAATATACGAATGGTTTCAAGAGAGACGTCACCAGAGACTGATCAAACGACTGGCCCAGGCCGGTGTGAAGATGGAGATGACGAGGGCTGGTGGCGAGCAGGTGTCTCGGGTTTTTGAGGGCAAGCTCTTCGTTCTCACAGGCACACTGCCAACGCTCAAACGCGATGATGCCAGAGCCTTCATCGAAGCCCGAGGAGGCCGTGTCAGCGGATCGGTCAGCAAGAAGACCGATTTTCTGGTGGCAGGCGAGGAGGCTGGGTCGAAATTGACCAGGGCTCAAGAACTTGGAATCAGTATCATCGACGAGGCCACCCTCTTAAAAATTGGTTAATTTATTGGTTAAATTAATTGTCTAATAAACAAGCACAAATATATTCTAATCGATCCAGGGGGTTGACAAGGACGCAGCAATTTACCATAATTCGCCTAATTAGCAGCGGTAAATACCCTAATGGCTGAGGACGCTGCTGAATCGGGGGGACCGAAAGGGCCCCCCACTTAATTTGTGCAGCAATTGTTGCTTTAGAGGTCAACATAATGCCCGTCTAGCTATCACGCGTCTGAATCAGAAACGAGAAATTGAATCTCGCCTGGCAGCGCTATTCAGAATATGAATACTGGAAAAATCCTGATCGTCGTCAATGTTTTCTGTCTTTTGACGGTTGCAGGTTGCGGCGGGCAACTTTACAAAGTAGCTCCGTTGCCGGCGAGCACGCCACCAGAGCTCTCGACGAACAGTGCCGGCGGATTGAATCTCGGCGCGACAGCGCTCGATGGTGATCAATCGGTAGAACAGTTCGAAGCGAACTTACCTCTGGCCGGTGTGATTGCGGTAGACGTGCGGCTTCAGAACCGATCTTCGGAACCGATCAATGCGAATAACCTGCGATTCGAGCTGAGCGATGGGACAGGTGCGAAATTCAAAAAAATCCCTCCCAAAAAAGCACTGAGCAGGGTGATGAAATTTGACGGCTACAGTTTCTACCGAGTGGATGCGCGCCAGCGAACGCTGGAGAACTATGAAGCGATCGCCTTGAAGCTCGACGGCGTAATTGGGCCACAGGAAGACCGTCGTGGATTTCTCTTCTTCGAATCAAAAACTGAGTCGTCCAGTTTCATTGGGATGACTTTATCCGTTACGGGCGCGGGTATACCAAATAGTCTTCAGCTGAAATAAGGAACCCATTAGATAAACCTGAATAATAATTACAATCCGAGTACGGCGAATCCGCTATACCATCTCGGCTGGGGCATACGATTTTTCTTCTCCGGATTGCGCATGTTGATAAGGCATCCTCCACTGTTTGGCCTCTCGCTGATTCCTATCGTGATTACAGTTGTGCTCCTCGTTCTGCTTGCTCTCGCAAGCGCATGGATGGTCGGAGAATTGATTGCAGATGATCTCGGCGGAGAACTGCGAACTTTTGCGCAGGCGCTGATCTTCGTGCTCGCGCTGCTGCTCGGCTACTTCTTCTACCTTCCAGTCGCGCGCGTGTTGCTCGCGCCCTTCAGTGAAGCTTTGAGTCGCAGGGCTCACACTATCAATAGTGGGGGGATGAATTATCAATCGCCTTTAGGATGGGCGCGCGCGATGTGGGAAGGGCTGAAGCTAGTAATGTTTCAAGCAACGATTGTGCTCGCTGCGCTCGTGCTGGGTCTGATCTTTCCGCCCGTTGGCGCGCCATTCGGAATCGCGATGGCCATTTTCACGTGCGGACTGGATTTCTTCGATGTGCCGCTTTCCGCGCGCGGGCTGCCGTTTCGAAGGAAGCTCGGCGTAATCTGGCGAAACAAATCGCTGGCAATCGGATTTGGTATTGCAGCCTATCTCTCACTGCTTATCCCGGTTGTCAATCTGCTTTCATTGCCTGCCGGTGTTATTGGGGCGACGTTATTGGCTGATGCGATTGAGGGTGCCTCTCAAAAAACCCGCGCGCAATAGCGCTCACATCCCGCCGTTCGACATCAGCCTCGTAATTCATCTGCTGCATCTCCTGATTGGTAATCACGCCTGCCAGCCGATCGAAAATTATCTTCAGCTCGGGATGGCGATTGAGCGTCTCAGTGCGAATGACAGGGACGGCGTGATACGGCGGAAAATAATGACGATCGTCTTCAAGCGCGAAGAGATCGAGTTTTGCGATCAACCCGTTTGTCGCATCACCTGAGATCACATCAACCTGTCTCTCAGCGAGTGCGAGATAGGTCAGAGATAAATCCATGGCGCGCGGCGTTTCAGCAAAACGCAGTCCGTAAGCACTCACCAATCCCCGATAACCATCTTCACGATCGAGGAAAGCTGCCCCGAATCCCACGCGCCATCCTGGCGTGTATTTCGCAACATCCGAGATCGTTCGCAATCCGAGCCGCCGCGCATCATCACCCCGCACGAGGATCACGTAAGTGTTGTTGAATCCCAGCGGTGGTAGCATAGTCCGGCCGGTTGCAGCGTAGCTCGCAGCGACACGCGCCTTGACCTCGTCGCTATTCAAGATGACGGGTTGTTTGAAGATCGCGGTCAATGCCGTGCCGGTGTATTCGACATAGAGATCGAGATCGCCAGCGCGCATCGCAGTCTCACAGACAAGCGTATCGCCCAGATTGAGTCTACGCTGGACCTTGAGCGATGTGCTGCGTTCGATGAGCTGCGCCATAATCTCACCGAGAATGACTTGCTCGGTGAAATTTTTTGAGCCGACGACGATGCGCCCCTGCGATCTTTCAGACCAGAGCAACCCACCGATCAGCAGAGCCAGTGCAGCTATCCCTGCCAAAACTACTGCTCCGGTCTGAAGCCGTCTGTTTCTTTGGCGACCGGGCTCGGACCATTTTTCCAGCCATCCCAATGCAAAATCAGCAATTAATGCCAGTACCGCCGCCGGCACTGCGCCTGCAAGAATCACGATGCTGTCAACGCTCGACAAGCCGCGAAGGATATATTCGCCCAGACCGCCAGCGCCGATCACTCCTGCAATCGTCGCTGTTCCGACACCGACTACCGTCGCTACTCGAACACCTGCGAGAATCGCTGGCCGCGCGAGAGGCAGCTCGACTTGCGAGAGCAATTGCCAATCGGTCATCCCCATCGCCAGGCCGGCTTCTCGGATTGAGGGATCGATGCCCTTCAGCCCGCTCACTGTCGTTCGCATCACCGGTAATAACGCATAGAGGATCAAAACAATCAGAGCGGCCTTTGCCCCAAGGCCTCCGATCAAAGGGATCGGGATCAGAAAACCGAACATGGCAAGGCTCGGAATCGTCTGCACTACGTTCGCAAGACCGATCAATGGGCTGCCCAATCGCGGTCTGCGATATGCCAACACTCCGAGCGGCACGCCAATGACGACCGCAACTCCGACCGAAGCTGCGACCAGCGCAAGGTGCCGCAGGATGGCGCTCAAAAATTCGCTGCCGTGATTGAGCCAGAACTCGATGAGTCGCATAAATATCGAAGAGAGAGGCTGGGGGCTGGAGGCTGGGGGCTGGGGTGTCATGGTGAAAGGGCGAGGAGTTGAAAAGAGTTCATCAAGTCATCACCCCCAGCCTCCAGCCCCCAGCCCCCAGCCCCCAACCCTTATTTCGTTTGTTTCGTGTTCTCTCTGATCTCTACTTTCGGTAATGCATCCAGGAAGACTTTCACCTCAGGATCGTCTGAATGAATGATCTCTGCGGGCGGGGCAAGCGCAGCAAGCCTCCCTTTTGCCAAGACCCCCAGTTTCGTGCCGAGAGCAAAGGCTTCGCCCATATCGTGTGTGACGCAAACGATAGTTTTACGAACCTGTGATTGAATACGATGGAACTCCTGGTGCATCTCGGCCCGCGTTAGAGGATCAAGCGAGCCGAAAGGTTCGTCCATCAGGAGGATCGGCGGGTCGACTGCCAGCGCTCGTGCCACGCCGACACGCTGGCGCTGCCCGCCGGACAACTCTCGCGGATAACGACTGCGAAAAACGGCAGGATCGAGCCCGACGAGATTGAGCAATTCATCAACTCGCCGAGTGATCTGCTCTTGCGGCCACCCTTCCAGATGAGGCACGACTGCAACATTTCGTGCAATGGACATGTGAGGAAAGAGCCCCACTTCCTGCAGTACGTAACCGATGCGCCGGCGCAGATGAATAGCGTCCCAGCTGGATGTTGTGCGGCCTTCAACTTTCACCAGACCGGAGTTCGGCAGTAAGAGCCGATTGATGAGCTTGAGAATAGTCGTCTTCCCCATCCCGCTGCGGCCTACGAGCGCGAGGGTATCGCCACGGCCGATGGCGAGTGAAAAGTCATCCAAGACTAATGGGCCATTGGGATGACGATAAGTAACGCCGTCAAATTCGATGGCCGGAGGCGAAGAGCTTTGATCGTCCACTATTCCATTCAGCCAAGTTCCAACCGGCTGCCGCATTGATTGCAAAAGTTGGTGGCGCGGGTCAATGTGGCGCCACAGTTACTGCAAATGATGGCTGGCGACTGTCTAGATGTTTGCGCTGCCGTCAACTCCGGCTGAGGTGGCGTTTCCCAGTAGCTTGGCGGTGGAGGCGGTGTCGGGAATTGTTCGTAACTCCTGGCTCCTGCCAAACCGAAGATATCGCGGTAAGCGACTGCGGGAATCGTTACGGCAAGTGCGCTGTGATTACGATACCTACCAAGCAAAGGATGGCGCCGCTGATAGCCAACAATTGCGTGACAAGAGCGAAGATTGCATACATCAGCCAGTGAGGCTTAGTTAAA
>JAKEHZ010000258.1 GCA_022614735.1 Acidobacteriota bacterium
ATATATATAATCTTTATACACAAATAAATCCTGCTCTGCTTGGGGATAAAGCAATTGATATAGCATCAGACTTGATATTTTGTGCTCCAGATCTAGCGATAGACTTAGTAGAGAAGTCGACTGAAGCTAAGCCAGGGGAAAACGCGCTTGATTGGGCGTTTGCGAGACTTTCAATTTCAGCCCACCTTTGTGAGAAAGACTCTCCTCAAACTGAACCGGCTCAGATTACAAATACAATCGAACATATTCATAAAAAAATTAGAGATCCTAAGGCTAAAAGGCTCTCTAATTCTATAAACTTCTTAGTGAACGACTTTACAGCAGAAGAAGTAATAGCAGAAATTGAAAAACTTGAATCCACGACTGAGAAACTCTTCATGCTTCGCCAATGGGCCAAGTCAAATCATAAAAGAAGTGATGCTCTGGAAGTTGTTGAATACGCATTAAAGCTCTCAATTAAAACAACCGAATATGCACCAAATGCGTGCGTCTATCGTGAAATAGCCCCTCCTTTAGTGTATGCAAGTGATAAAAATAAAGTAAAAGCTCTTATCGGGATGATCGATAGTCAGAAATCTACAATTGAGATGCTCGGGCCGATAGAGGAAAATATTCGGCTTAACTTGATACTGACTGAAGCTCAATATAAATATGATTCAAATTCTGGCTGTAATAGATTAATTGAAACATATTGCAATATCGCACCTATACAAGAACTTGATATTAAAGCTGCTTGCTTGGCTCGACTAGCGGTTAGCCTCGATGCTGTTGACCCTAACAAGGAGCTGGAAAAAAGAGAGGGCCTTCACACACTTGCAAGCGATGACCTTGATGTAAGTATAAATGAAATATTATCTTGTTCCGCACGTCAATTCAAAGCACTATCAAATGTTATCCGTGTACTAGCCAAAAAGAGGACGGCGCAGGCTTTAACTATTATATCTAAGCTTAATACAGAAGTGCGGAGAGACAAGGCATATATAAATTTCTTACGAGTATACCTCTCTCAAAGTTTAGAAGAATTAGATGCACTCCTCGTTTTTAGTATTGTTGACAAAATTGTTGACGTTGAAATACGTGATGAAGCAGTTACTGATATTGTAGAACGTATTGGAGAAGAAAAGAAGTATAACGTAGAGCGTGGGAGCAAATTCTTACCCATTATAGAATATATAGACCGGCTTGATGACGCCAGAAGCAGGTGTAAATCGTACTCAATTATGTTTTGCTACTTGTATACAGAAGATGCTGGGGTTTATGAACAGTTATTAGCTCGCTTAAACCAGCAAATTCTCAAATCTTGGGAGGCTATTGATGCGGGATGGGAGAGAGTAGATATTGGGTATGTATTGGTTGAACGATTAGCTTTTTGCTCTAGAGAAATAGCTCAGGAAATATTGCGAAATATTGAAGACTTCAGAAAAGATAATGTGCTTGATTCAGTAGAAGCTGCCACAACCTATATAGCCTGTCTGAACCTCGCTATAAAGGCATTCGGCGGTTTGTTGAGTAAGCGATTAGACCAGGATGAAGATTTAGACAAGCTAGCATCGCTAATTGATATAATCCCTTCCATGCAGAAAAGAGCAAGCTTATGGTCTAAGTTGGCTATACTTTATTACTTGAATGGCAGAAAAGAAATCTGTACTAAAATAGTAAATGAAAGAGTGTATACCATTATTAACAGCATACCCGAGCTGAATAAGTGTTGTTTTATGGATACAATAATTGAGGTTGCGCCTGCACTTTATTGTTCGCATCAGCGTGTGGCCAAAGGTTATTTCTCTAAGCTCCCAGTTTACCAGAGGGAGGAGGCAATCGGCTGTATTATTCTATTTTTGAAATATAAAATTGTGCCTGGTGAGCCGTATGATGGTCTCGGCGCGCAAGGTTATGATCTTTCGTATGATCAAATAATAGATATTTTTGACATGTTAGATTGCGTGTATACTGATTCAACGTTATATAGCTGCATTGAATCTATAGTTGAAACTGTATGTTCAAGAAAGTTCAAAGATAAATTCTCGGCGCAGCAAAAAATTGAGATAGCGCGACTTATAGAAGAAATCTCTAGTTCGAGGCTCCCAAATTTAAGTTTTATTAGGCATGACGGCTATAAGATACTTACATTAGCCCAATTACGGCGTTTCGGTAATTCTAGAAATGCTAGCTGGGAGGATATTATAGATATTGCTAAAAAAATCCCTAATGTCTCTGATAGGGCGTTTGTGCTTTCTATACTAGCATCACTGATGCCTGCTAAGGAATCCAAGCTTCAGTCACGACTGTTTAATGAGTGTAAGGAAATTATTAGCGCTATCCCAATAACACTTGATAAGGTGGATCGCTATCAGGTTTTGGCGAATAATGCGCTGCAAGTTAACACTGGTGTGTGTAGAGAAAGCCTCAAACTTGCAATATTGGCAACTGTCGGAGCTTCGAGCCCTGAGACTATTGTCTCGCAGGGAACCATTATTAACATTGCTCATAGATTAGATCCGGATTATGCTAACTCTCTCGTTTCACTTATAGATACTGATGCTGCAAGAAACAAAGAGTCTACAAAACTAAGTCAAATGCTCAAGACACTTGATTTGAAGAAAAAAATAGCTGACCAAGATTATTCCGAGAGCAATCTCGATACAATTCAAGAAAAGGATTTACCACTTGCGGCTTGGAAATTGCTTGGTTCGCTTAATGCTGATAGAGCGAACCCCCATAGCTATGAATATTTACGTCAATTTGTTAGTATTGGGAGTAGGTTCCCAATTACTATGTCATATCCTATATTTGCATGGGTTGTAGGATGTGTTGTAAAGAAATACTCCGCTACAGACCAATCAAAGAAATATCTTTATCCACTCTTTGAAGTTTTATGCCTAGAAACAAAGCTTTCCAGCCAACTTGTCGCTAAATCGTCGGGGTATCTACGCAATGTTCGGCAAAATGCCCCCATCTCGTCGGGACAATCAAGCTATCTAATTGGTGCTGGGGAGCGTGACATAGCGCTACAAGTGATCAAAGAATGGCTTGAAGCTGAGGTTAACGACTACTTGATTATTTGTGATCAATACTTCGGGGTAGAAGACCTAGAGCTACTGTATCATCTTTTAGCCGTAAGAACCAATTGCAAGGTCTATATTCTTACCAGTAAGAAACACCAAGATCAGTCAGGTATCGATGGCCAGATTGATGACTTTTATAGAACTTACTGGAGATTAAATATCTCAGATCAAGACCCACCTGACACAGAAATCATTATTATTGGCATGAAGTCAACAGGTAAGTCGCCAATACATGATCGTTGGTGGTTAACTAATGGAAAAGGTTTTAAACCTGGGACATCTTATAACTCTATTGGTAAATCACAAATCTCAGATATAACAATACTCTCGTCTGAAGAAACAAAAGCGAAATATGAGGAAATTGAGCCTTATCTCAAAAAAGAAAAAAAAGATCATAATGGCGAACGACTACTTTACTCATCAATCTATTTATAAGTGAGCGCTAAGTCAGCTGCCTTTTATCGACGTCGCCTTCGCAGCTGTATTGGTTTATACCTTACAATGCAGATGTATAACGTTCGGATTGAGCTGTTTAAGTGGGTTTCGTTTAAAAGAGAGTCGATCTTAAGATTTTGGCCATTAAGTATTAGAGTCCAATAAAGGTTGGTTCATCCGGGTGTGGGATGTATCCAATCAATGGGAGATACACTCCGTTAGCTTCCGCCTCATCTGCGACCTCCGCTTCTGTCGCGCCGGATGCGATCAGACGATCCCCATCCAACGCTATCCACTGGCCGGCATATTCTGCTCTGTGGGATGCCATCCAACGTCGGTTTGGCTCAGGATCTGGGACAGGGATCGGCAAAGGTTTCGATTTCTTCTGCCCGGACGATGTCCCGTTTGCTGGCTTTATCGCCTCAGACACCAGTATCTTAAACAGCTTCGCGCGATCCGGCGCCGAAAGCTGTCGGATATATCCAAGGATTATCTCGACGGTAATTTCAGTCATATGAACTTCCCTTCACTAAACCGTTGATTGCCATTGATTGAATGATGGTCAATGGTGTTCATGATACCGGTATTATACCGATTTTATTATCCGATCGCATCATCGGGGGACACCCTAAGATTTACCTTTCAAAAGTTAACTCATGCTCGATGTCATCATGTTTGATTTCAGCATTGAATTCGCGGGTTGCAATTACTTCCGGTGGAGGAGGCAGACTGTCGAAATGCCATCTCTGATCGGAGTCAATCTGCCAGGTGCGCTGATCGCGATTGTCGGATTGGCTCGCCGTTTCGCCGGCTACGGTTGAATTACTGTTGGGGTGAATATACCCACCGTTGGCCAACCGTGAAACCTGTTCGATCATAGGTCTCTCAGAGAGCATGACCAGAGCACGACTGTGCTCAGAGTTGTTCAACGTAACAATGTGCGAATTCCGATCGATATCATTCGTAATGCGGGTCTGGTCGAACTCGCGTCGGAGCGCATCCAACGATTCAAATCCTCGATAAAGTTCTTCGCGAGTTCGGGCGGCGTAGTCTTCTAATTCCTTCAATCGTCGGGCATCGGTGGGAGTGAGTTTGCCAAGCATTTCTTCTCTGAGTTTATCCCTTCCATCGTTTGCCCCCAACTTCTCTTTAATGAATCCATCCAGGACTTGATGAGCGAGGCGGGCGCGTTGCTGTGGACCTTCCTGAATATGGGCGACGGTGTCGCTGAGTCGCAACGCCGGTTGAGTTGGCTGCGTGGCGAAGACCTCCGGCGGAGTGATACTTTCCCAGGCAAGATTTCGAGCTTGATTTCGTATTTTGATCTGCTCTTGGGGCGGCAATAAGGCGCGGGCCTCGTTGATTGATAGTTGGTATTCTTCTTTGTCGAGAATGATTTTATTGGTTCGGATTTCCCTTTGATGAACGGCTTCATTGAGCAATTGCTGTTCGATCGCGCCCATGCTTGCCAGATACTCACGGTATGTGCTGCTTTCCCTCGGTGCAGCGCCAAAAGCCCGCCCCGTCGTTACTCGATCAGTCGTAACTTTTGGGATCTCATGTACTGGGGTTTTTTTGCTAGTGGTGACTCGCTTCCTTTCCTCGATTTCCTGGATTAGGTAGGTGCGTTCGTGAGGCGGCAGCCGCTCGTACATCTGCCGTAAATTCAGCTTGCCGGGGTTGCGCATCTCTTCATTAATAATGGCGGCTTGATAGTGATTTAGCGCCTGATAGGTTTGGCGCGATTCGAGTTCCTGGAACATCTTTTCCAAAGCGTCCGATGGGGCAAGCCGCCCTTCGCGCAATGCTTCGATTCGCTCTGCGCGTTCTACTCGTGAGAGTCCCCAGGCGTGCCGTAATTCTCGCATTTCCGCCGTGTGATGTTCAGGCGCCCGACCGAAGAAGAGCAGATTTCGCTCACGCGCATTGAGAGGCATTTCTTCAGGCTTAGAGTATCGGTTGGGATCGATCTGATGCAGACGAAATGAGTTGGTGCGCTGCAGGTTTTCGCGGAGGAAATTTTCGGCTACGTGGTTGATCTCTTCTGGTGTGCGGGCCGAGGTTATTTTAGCCTGAGCCGATCGGAAAGCAGGAGAACTATTGAGCGCCCTCGTCTCCGGGTCTCTGAGCCGTTCATCAACATAAGACTTGAGGAAACCGCCGATCTTGCGGGACTCTTCTTCGTTGTATTCCGGAGAGTCATGATTGTAGATCGCAAGGTCGATTCCGGCGTGGATTGACGTGCGATCTCTGCCTGTTTCGAGTAGGCGATCGATTGCCGGAAGCGTGCGGGTCACAAGCTTTTCCCTGGTCTCAAAGCTCAACGAAGCTGGGAAGCGCAGCGACTCATCTCTCAATCCGATTTTGCGCGCGGCGGTGTTAATATTCCCGGAGTCGATCGCATCTTTTCTATCATTATTAATATCAATTTCTTCGTCTCTCTCAGTCAGGGCAAAAGAATCTTCGGCCAGATGCTCGTATCGAATGAGCGATAGTTCTTCTCCTTCGTTCTTATCTGCTCGGTCTGCTTCCTGCAATCCTTCAAATGTGACTACGCTGTGGGCGATTTCGATGCTTTTCCGCGTCTCCAGCCCTGCCATTTCGTCGGCGAGCGACCGCATTTCGTCGAGCGTTCTTTCCAGCACCTCATCACGATGAGATTGAAGGTCGCCGGGAATTCCCACGCTTCGATCCTCTCTGATCCGGTCGTAGTAATAGCGAAAAACTTCGATCTCGGTTTTGGGGTCGGCGGTCTGCCCTGCAATCGTTTTGGCGAGCGTGTGAAATTCGATTGCGATCTCGGGGTTTTGAATCTGCTGTCGGGCGTAAGACAGATTTGTGATAAAGGGCTGATCACGGTCTTCGGGCAATTCAAATTCTTCGGTGGGAATGATGAAAACATCGCCTTTGATATCCGCCCCGCGCTCGTAAAGGTCACGCAATTCCTGGCTGTGTCGCCCGAGCCAATCCGCATGCTCGGGCTGCGTGCGGTACTCAGGATCATCAATGCTCCGGGTTCTGAATGCGTTGCTGATGTCGGTCACTTCCAGTCGATCGTCAGATTCAGGCCCCGCACCACGTAGGATAATTTCCTTAACCAATTCCTGGCCTGCGATCGATGGATTGCGGCGCGCGGCTTCAAGCAGTTTTTCTTCGTGTGTTACCAGCTTTTCATTGCCTGATGTCGCCATCTCGTCAGAGTGAGTTGCAGGCATATTCATTGCCGCTTCCGCTCTCGCAGGGTTCTCAGCACGCGCCTTCTTCTGCATTCGATCGAGACCATTTTCAAAGGCAAGGCCGAAGCTTCCCGGATTGATCTTCTTGACGCCGGTCTCGTCTGTTTCACGACCGGCGAGCATCTCTTCCGGTAACCGCACGAGACGTCTCTCACGACCGGTTTCACGGTCAACATAGTTCCGATTGATGAGCAAATGTATGTGCGGATTATCGGTATTGCGATGAATCCCCGCCGCCCAAATCAACCCGTCGGTTTTGAGTTCATCTGCGATCCGCGAGACGGATTCCCGCGTGATCACTTTGAGCGCATCCTGGCGCTTCGTTTCATCCTTGCCTAGGGCTTGAAAATCATCCTCGCGGAAGCTGACCACGACATGAATCAACTCATCTTTTGCAGGCGTGCGGCCTTCGGTCAGAACGCGTTCGGCTTTCCAGAAACTCAAGTTGTCTTCACTGGCGGAAAAGAGTGGGCGAGGCTCTTTTCCCTCACGTTCCTCATCCCGCTCGCGATAGGCAATGTATCGAGTAGCCTGAGTCGTCTCGCCTCCGCCCGGCGTGGGTTTTACTGAAACAATTACTCTCATATGAAACGGCCTTTCATGGTTATGACTTCATCAGCCCGACGATGATTTTTTCCGCGTTCTTGCGGCTCTTCTCTTCGTGCTGGGAGATCAATTTCTTCGCATCCTCTTCACCGAGCCCTCGACTCAATAGGAAGTTTTGCAGCAGCAGATGGACCTTCATTTCTATCGCCACCGTGAAGCCGATGATCTCGGTCAAGGGAGGGGAAATCCTGCTCGGATTTTCCTTGGCCTGATCCCCGTTGGAATGAATTCCAAGAGTGATTTTTCTGATCATTTCTTTCATCTCTCGAATCTCGATTTCGAGTGGATTGATCCCGGCGGAAATAGCTTGCTGATGGATGCGACGGAGCGGTTCTTCCGTCGCATCACGACCCATCGCCCGGACTCGCCTATAGGCAAGAGCTTCGTGGACAAGATCCCGGATGCAATCGCTGATAGTCCCGCGTCCTTCGAGTTCGGCGAGACGGATGACTTCCCGCAGATCATCGATAAAGAGTTTTGTCCCGCTCGCCTTGTTTGAAATAAGTCTGACTCGCCCTTTTCTCGGCATCGATAGTTCCTCCTTTTCGCTCTACTCAATTTCAAAATCTGGGCCAGAAAATATTTCTCAAGAATTTATTCAGTGAATTCGGAATTTGGGCGGGTGCGTTTTCGATCAAGCGTAGCGGGTTCAAAGCTTTCGCCATTATGGTGAATGGTGTTTTCGGCGTTATTAACTTTGAATACCGTATAGATGGCTGAGATGACAGGACTTGCGGGTTAGCGAAAACCGGCGACGATGCCCTTATCCTGTCGCACGCGATTTTTCCTCAGGTTAACCGCTCTAATCTCGCGATTCTTCCCTCGATTTGCGTGAGTTCGGTGGAAATTTACAGTTCCCCAACTGTGTGGTTTGGAGGTCCTACGGTAATTCAACCGTGATTTGCCTCTGGCATTGCTGTTGCTAAAGACGAAGACGGTCGCAAATGGCGACGATCGAATCCGTCGCCGAATCGTTAATCGGTTGGGCTTTTGAACAAAAGGAGGAATGCAATGCCAAAGGGAAAAAGAAACGTGGAGACCAAGGTCCGCAGACCGCTTCTTCGTATCGAGAGGATCATTTATGAAAAAGCTTCTTTCAAAATGAACAGAGACGTGCTCGCGAACATCGAGCAATATGTTTTGTATATAAAAGAAGTGACGGGAGACGAACCGACTCAGGACGAGATCGTTGATCGTGGGATGCAACGATTATTCGATGCGGATAGAGGATTCAGACAGTGGCTACAGAGGAAGGCAGATCAGAATGAGAACGTATCGAGAGCTCAAGAAGTAGGTGATGTCGTGAAGAGAACAAGTGTGGGAGTATCTTCTGAAAAACATCAGAGTGCGCCTTCTGATCGAATCAAGGATTTGAAACCCGAATGAAACCGTCGGCAGCCATACGATTTTCGGCTGCCGACGATCAGAACTGAGAAGTTTTATCAGAATGGAATCGAGTCATCATCGACTTTGCTCTTTGCTTTGCGTTTGGTTTTAGCTGTAGAAGTCTCATCCGGCGCTTCTTCTTTCACTCGATCATTCGTTTCACCGTTTCCTGGTTCGTTTTCATCCGCTCGCTTTGCAGTGGGCAAGAATTCAAACGAATCAGCGACCAGGTAAGTTGACGTTCGCTGATTACCGTCGCGATCCGTGTATGAATCTGTTTGAAGACGCCCGTTGAATGCCAACGCGCTCCCTTTCCTGGCGTACTGTGCGATGACTTCAGCATCACGCCCGAAGACCGTTACGCGAAACCAATCGGCGACGCTGATTCTTTCGCCGTCTGAATTTTTTCTTTGACGGTTGCTGGCGACCGAAATATTGAGCACTGCCGTTCCGCCGTTTGTGCTGTTTAACTCAGGATCTTGACCGAGACGACCAATGATTTGTGCGTAGGCTGACATAGCTTTTATCTCCCTTGTTAGTGGTGTTGAAGTTGATTGTTGATGCTCAACGTCTCGAAAGAGATTGATCTTTCCTCGTGAGCAAATCTTACTGACCGCAATTTTTCTTGATCGTGTAGAGGATGATGAATGGGGTAACCGGCTCTTCTGAAAACGGGGACTTTCTCTTTTCGAGCCTTGAGGGCTGCCCAAACGACCACCGCTTCTTGAGAGGGCACAGTATGAATTGGATGATTGGGCTGATTGTGCCTATAGAAAGCCCACGACAGATAACGCAATCTCGCATCCGACGCCGCATTGATCTCTTTGATGAGTCTGAATGCGGTCTTTGAAAGATGCGCTGACTGCAATCGTTCTCGTTGAAGAATTGAGGCCGTTTTCAGGGCGGCAAAATGTTTGAGCGGCAATTCGCCCGACTGACGTGCTTCGTAAGCCTGTTTCATCGCTTCACCGACCATTCTGGTGTCGGTTGCACTGCGAATCGCTTTATGAAACCGGCGATATGCCTGGTTCGTGCGAAGCGCCGTCATATGAAAATCGTGCTGGCATTCGTCGAGAATCGCTTCGAGAACTTGTCGCGTGAAGCGTTGTAGTTCGCGATTTGCGTGAGAGTAAAAACTCCCCTTACCCTCAGATTTGCGGCTGACCGGGAATGTGAATTCAATCTGCGCATTGATGTCTTCCCAAATATCTTCAAGCCGGATTCCGTTTGCGTAATCGCGGCGGAGTTGTTTAGCGAGATGTTGGGCGCATTCAGGCAAGTCTTCTGTTGTGTATTCGGGATCGATCCTACCACAAGCTGTCGTGCGCTCATGGCTCGACATCACGATGATCGCGCCGTTTTCATCATATTGGTCCATCTCCTCTGCGAGCGCGAATGCGTCATCGAGTTCTTCAACGCTTGCGCCGCTCGCTTCGAGATCGTTCAACCAATCAGCACACTCATCACGGACAAAGCATGCGCTCTTGCGGCGACCGCAAATCATTCGTTTGATGGACTCGACTTCACGATCAAAGAATAGTTGAAAGCTTTCGCGATGAGGTTCATCACACCCAATGTGTTTTCCTTCAGAGTCTATGACGTAACCCATCACATCGACGTCATCGGTCTCTACAACTTCGGCAGCTGAATTGAGGCTTTCAAGCTGCATCGCGAGCAAAGCCATCTCCTTGAGCACTCCACTTGCACCACGTCCGGCAATTTCATTGTAGAAATAAGAAGCTGTAGATTGACGGCACCTGGCATCACCGTCTTCACAAATCGAATTCAAACAGCGTGTGAACTCGGCGGCATCTTCCGCATTGCCCAATTTCTTCAAGGCGTATGCCAATGTTCCGATGCGCGCTTCTTCATCTTGTTGGCTGACAGGCTGAGAATCACTTTCAACTGCGTAAATCACTTCACCCGCGACTGCGCAACGCTCGAAATCGAGACGAGCGATCTGACCGAGGCCTGAAATGTGTTTCATCATGCCGTCGTGCGGTGATCCGGTATCGCGAGGGATGAAGATGCTGCGGTTGGAATTGGTCGAAGTGTTTGTGAATAACATTTGCTTTTCTCCTTTTGTGTGTAAATTGAAATGATGAGTGCGCCAGTAGACGGTTTGGCGCTGATCAAATTCATACCCACAGCTAAATTCTTTGATTGACAAAAGGAGTCTGATGGGGAGACCAAGCCGAGTTTGAAAACTGTCTTCCGGCCCAAAGTTAAGCTCTTGCAACTCGGGCGATCACCGAGCCGATCGCGATGCCAAGGACGATACGGCCCAGCCATGTAGTCGTAAGCAACTCACCCATCGCGTAAAACAGATCAACAATGTTGATGTCAAACATTGGACTCTCCTTGTGGATAATTGATTTAGGCTGGATTTGAAATGACGACACGTGCCCTGATGGTCACGTTTGCGCGCTAATCAGCTTGTGTGCACCGCTGTTGCCCGCCTGGTTTTCAAGAGAGGAAAAAGCGGAATGAGGAGATCGCGGTTACAGCTTCGGTTGAGGGTGTTCACTGAGCAACTCAAAATTGCTTGCTGTGTAGTGGTGATACCTGGCAATGGCTAAAGCCCCCTCCGGAGTCTCGGCCAACACGCGCGCCCAACGTCTGCCCGCTTCAAAACGCAAAACGTTGACGTAAGCGGGAGCATTGAAGGCAATAAAGAATTCTATCTTTAGCTCTTCGATATGTGCCGAGAAGATGGTGTGACCTGACGCCTGCGGTACTGTAATTATCATCGCTCTTTCTCCTTCCGCTCAGAGTTGTAGAATTGACTGTTGCCCGGTTCGCTGATTTCATTTGACGCGGGCCTTAAGTGACATAGTCGGAAGGGAGGGTGAAGCGCGACATCTCCCGAAGGCTCTCGCGCGGCGATGCGATGGCAGTGAATTAGGGAATCAAAGGGTAGGCCGGGATGCAGCCGGGCGCTGTATTTTTCATCTCTTTAGGCGACGGATTTCGTCGTTCCACGAGAACGTGTTAAGCGCTTTGATAACTCTAGTTTCTCTTCGAAGATTGCTAAAGATTGCTTGTCACATCTGACTAAAAGGGCAGATAAATCTTCGGCGTTACGTATTGTATGAAAGGACTTATCAGGAGAGAAAAATACCAAGACCTTCCTACTTTCACCCAGCAAGTTAAGGATGTTGTTTAACGTTCCCCTGCTCTTCGCATCCCATATCATAAACCCGTAATCTGCTTCTCTAGCCATCTGCAAATCTTTAAGCGCGTAAAAATCGAACCCTTTCTCATTGGCATCTGCTGAGACGGACTTTGTTTTCCAATTGCCAATATTATTTCTGCATACATTGCCCGTACAAAACAACAGCACATTTTCATACTGTTTTTCGGCCAGATATTTTTGGACGCACTTGTCAGCTCCATTTGCGTCACCGACAAGAATGGTAAAATTACCCCCAATAATATTGCTAATCCTGGCTGCAATAGATGAAGGCAATTTCGTTATCTTTCTAGACCCACCTATAAATACTTTGATCATGAAACGCTCCTCTTCACATTTATACATTCATAGCGTCTGGCATTTTCAGGTTTAGAAAGGGCGCATTGTAGAGATATGATTGGGACGTTCGTGCCCGGCGCTGCCTATCACCTTCATGCCGGCCGCTCCAATCTTTGACCTGCGACAAGGGCCTGTGACTCAACGCATACGCTATGCTGCTCTCTTCATTGTCGAGATATTGTTGGAAGGAGCGAGAAAGCTTTTGAGGCCGGTCTGGCGATGACTTCGAGTGTTGCTGATTGCCTGAGCGAGCGCGTGCTGTGATCCGATCAGTACAACCATCTTTTTGCCACGAGTCAGCGCGGTATAAAGCAACTCGCGCGTCAGCATCACACTCTGGCTCTCGTGAATCGGGATGATGACGAACGGGTATTCCGAACCCTGTGAACGGTGAATTGTGATTGCGTAGCCGTGCGTCAAGTCTGCCGTAATGTTTTGATGATAAGTGACGCATCGATCACCAAATTTGACTGTGACTGACTTGCCCGTCGTTTCTATAACGATGCCGCATTCACCATTGAAAACACCGAGATGATAATTGTTCCTGGTCTGCAGGACTCTATCATTCGGCTGAAAAGCCGGCTCTGAGGATTGCGTTTCCTCTTTCGTTTTAACCGTTTTCTGATAAAGCGCGAACCTGATTAATCTGTTGAGTGTGATTGTTCCTAATGGCCCTTTGTGCATCGGCGCCAACACCTGAATATCCCGGTGAGGATCGGCGCCACATCTTTTGGGCATACTGTGTGTAGCGACATTTACAACCAGCTGCTGAATCTCAAACACATTGCCAGCCTCGATGAAATAACATTCGGATTTCGTTTCTCCGGGCGAAATCAAATCTGGCGTGATTCCTGATTTGATTTGCCTGGCAGCGACAGTAATGGAACTCTGCTCTGACTGCCGGAAATGGTGCGTCAGCGTAACAACTGGAATATGTCCGCTTTCAAGTAGGTCACGAAACACCTGACCCGGTCCGACCGGGTGTAATTGGTGAACATCGCCGACGAGAATCAGTTTTGTTCGTGATGTGCAAAATTGAACGAGCCTTTCGGCTAGAAAAAGATCGAACATCGAGGCTTCATCGACAATGACAGCTTCCCTGGAGCGATTGACGAATAGGTCTTTGAGCGAGTGCTGACGGTGATTGTTGTGAAGCAGACGATGCAATGTTTGCGCCGGCCTGCCTGTGGCTTCAGCAAGACGTGCGGCCGCGCGGCCAGTTGGAGCAGTGAGATAAACGTGATACCCGGCACGTTCCAGAAGAGCTGTGAGAGCTTTGACTGTCATAGTCTTTCCTGTTCCGGGGCCGCCGGTCAGAATTGCAACAGAAGAAGATGCCAAAACGCTCACGGCGACGCGCTGTTCATCCTTCAATTCAGTTCCTTCGGCATTGATCAGATTTTCAAGATACGGATGATTGATTTTGTGTAAACGATGACCGATGTAGTTGAGACGATGAGCAATCGTCTCTTCAGCGCGGGCGGACTTTGGCAGGAAAAGACATTCATTCCTGCACCTGATGTCGCCGCATAGAATCAACTGCTTGATCGCAGACATGACCTCAACCTGACTCGCAGCTTTGTGACGAGAATAGAGAAAATCTAAAGTTTCTTTCAGCTGCAGGCACGTATGGCCCTGCGCTAGAGCCTGTTGCAGGAGGGCAATTACTGCCATTTTCAGCTTTAAGAGGGAGTCGTTTGCCGGCTGATTCCTTCGTGTCGCAGCGTGTCGCAATAGACTGAGGCCGGCATCGATAATTCTAAATATCAAGGCTAAAAATAGTCGTCGCTTATGGGCAATCATTATCTTTTCTCACATAATCAGTTTAGGAGTACCATCTGCAGGCCGCTTTTTTTTGTTGCTCAGTCGATCCTGAGAGTGATCGCAAGATTTCTGATGAACTGGAGAGCGATCGTTTAAGGCGCTGATTACAGGGGGCTGAAAATGTGCGCTCACGGCGGCGATTCCCGGTAATCTTAATGTCTGAGGGCGAAAGCGGATATTCTATCGAGACACTTTATCCAGAGGAGGTGCAAACAATGAACGTAAATGTATCTCCTGAAGTCGAACGGCAGTTAGTTAGTCTTGCTGCCGAGGAAGGGAAAGATGCGGCTGATCTTGCTGGGTCACTACTTGAAGAGAAGATGCGGGAGAGCGGACTCCTTTCCGACTTTAAGGGCACTGACGTTGAGGATCCGGAAGCCCTTGCTAGCGCCGTCGCTGCAATAACGAACCGCACGCCTAAAGAGATCGAAGCCGCCCGCGCCCGGCTCTTCGCACAAAGCAGGCCGCCTCGACCGCTCCCCGAAGGAAAACCCCTCCCAGATGTCATCTGCGGACAATGGCCTGGTGACGAAACCGATGAAGAAGTCTTTGAGGCCATCAGAAAGCTCAGCTAAAGGTGCACAGTCAGCCTACCAAACAAAGGCCCATCACCGCTCGCTATCCAGCATCTTCATCTGGTGCTCATCGTAACGCGTACCGGCGACTGCCGATGCAGGAATGGCTTCCTCGATGCGAGACAAGTCTGCTGATGATAGTTTTATATCAACGGCTTCCAACGAATCTGTAAGCTGAGTCCGCTTGCGTGCACCGATCACCGGAACAATGTACCTGCCTTTGGCGAGCACCCAGGCGATTGCCAGTTGCGCAGGACGAATACCCTTCTCCGCAGCGATCTTCTTCAGCTCTTCGACGAGCCGCTGGTTCTGAGCGAGGTTTTCTCCGCTAAAACGCGGCAAGCGCACACGGAAGTCACCCTGTCCAGCCGGGGTGGAGCCGCTGAGCAGTCCTCTGGAAAGAACCCCATAGGCGGTCACACCGATGCCAAGTTCTTCGAGCACAGGGAAGATTTCGGTCTCAGGGCCACGACTGATAAGTGAATACTCGATCTGAAGGTCGCTGATCGGGTGGACTGCGTGCGCGCGGCGGATTGTATCCGGCCCCACCTCAGATAACCCAACGTGGCGGACGTAGCCGGCTTTGATGAGATCTGCGATCGCTCCGATGGTCTCCTCAATGGGAACCTGCGGGTCCAGTCGAGCAGGACGGTAGATGTCGATATGGTCCACTCCAAGGCGGGTCAAACTGTAAGCGGCGAAGTTCTTGACTGCCGAGGGGCGTGCATCGGCGCCGATCCAACTTCCATCTGGAGAGCGCATCGCACCAAATTTCACGGAGAGCAGGGCTTTGTCGCGGCGGTCCTTAAGCGCGCGACCAATGAGCATCTCATTGTGCCCCATGCCATAAAAATCGCCGGTATCGAGCAGCGTAATTCCGTGATCGAGAGCCGCGTGGATGGTGGCGATGCTTTCGCTCTCGTCTGCCAGGCCATACATACCAGACATGCCCATGCAGCCGAGAGCGAGCAGGTAGACATTTGGACCTGTAGATCCGAGTCGACGGGTTTCGATTCGATTGTCTGTTGCCATGAAAATCTCCTTTTCACAATTACTAATTCTCATATTTATTCGGATCAAGGAGAGCGCTGCCATCTTAAAGAAGTTTGGTATCCTGGAGCAATTAGGCACCCGAAAGATTTATAGTTACCAATCGGAAACCATCGAAGAAGACAAATGAATTCATCGAATGAATAGGTAAAAGCGGAGGAACCAGTGCGAGAGATATTGGGTCGCATGGCTGACAAGTGGACATTGCTCGTGATCGAGGTCCTCGCGACGGATGGCAAGCTGAGGTTTTCCAGGTTGTGTGAGCGCGTCGGAGAGGTCAGCCAGAGGATGCTCACCAAGACGCTACATCAGCTTACGCCGCGGCAGGTCATCTGCTGTAGGGACTGAGATACAGTACATTCTCATAATCCGTTAGCCCGATTTGAAAATTGCGAATCCAGCCTTGCCGCCCGAGAAGATTGCGACGATGGCCGAGAGTCGAGGCGAAATAGACAAAAGCAGTGTGCTCGAAATCAAAAGACTTGATAGTGACCTCGTGGCCATAAGTTTCAACCAGCCCGCCCGATGTATCGAAAGTTTTCTTTGGTCCGCTTGTGAGAGGCACGCCAAGCAAAAGAGCCAGGTCATAAGTGAAGACACAAAAGTCTGCCCCAGTATCGAGTTTGGCTAAAACTTTTTCAGTTTTACTGCCGTAAGTCAGAAAAATGGGGATCGTAATTCCAGGCTCGTGATCGGGATATTGATGTTTGATCTCAAAATCGAAGTTGTACGGCATTGTTAGGATCGGATGTAAGGATATTCAGGTTCGGGTTCCACAAAGTGGAGTAATGGGTATTGAACACCTTTGGCGCGCGCCTCTGTGGCCACTGATGAAAGATCAGTGCCGTGAGCAAGTAGCTGGTCGCCGTCGAGCGCGATCCAATGCCCGATGTATTCGTCTCGATGTTTATTGAGCCAGCGCAATGAAGCGACGTCTTTCGGTTCAATCTTCAAGACAGATTGATCGGGGAAATCGAGACCGTTGGTGATCAATTGCTGATCCAATCGTGCACGGAGCTCGGCCTTCTCACCCTCTGACAGTTTGGCGATTTGCTGCAAAATTGATTGAACAGTAGGGTTAGACATTACGCTACATCTCCCCTTGAGCTTCTACTGTGAAAGGCCGATGCAACAGGAATCATCAGTTCAAATGGTTGAAGCCCTTGTCCTTCAACGATTCAAAGATAGTATACACGGGGAGAGCAGAGATGGCACGTTATTAGGCTTGAAGGGCTATTGGTTGTTAGCTGGGTTGGTTTTATCTTTTCGATTCTCAAATTCACTGATTTTATTGGCGAGAAATGGAAAAGCCCCATTCCAAGCAATCTTATCTGATGTGACGAAGACTACGCCGCCTGAAAATTCGCTGATTCGCAATTCTGAACAAGTCTCCGCCCATGTCAGCGTGAAGTATTCATCGGGGCGAAAACGAATATGAGATTCTTGAACGAATGGCGCATCTTCGGGTGCGCAGGGACACCGTTTTCATCCTTGCATTCATCATCGAGCGTTGGCGGCACTTGTTGAAGATGCTGCAGACGCTTCTCACACCAGGTGCGCTCTTCATTGGTGAGTTTGTAAATAGCTTCGCTGAATAGTACGTAGTTTTTTGCCATTGGTCTTTCCTTTGTTGAGACATGGCTCAAGATGCGATCTTGTTGTGACAGCTAAAGCCGGGAATGAAGATAGAGCCGTTGAGATGTTGTGATGGTGTGAATATTGTGATTTTGACAGAATCAGTTGGACAGGCAAACACAGATGGCAGGGAATCGCGAGTTAAGTGAAGCAGTCAGTGTGAACTCGCTATCAGAAATCAGGCCAGCCGGGCGGGTCGTCATCAGGTGTATCTGAATCATCGTCGGTCTCTTCTGGTTTGATAAGAGTCAGTGAGGAGTAGAAGTCTTGAGCCAACTCACTCTCGTTCAGGTCTTCATCTCCCTGGATTTCGTCGCATTCATCAGACTCATCGTCATTCATCGGCCATTCTCCTTTTGATGGCCAGTGTTAAATTTCGGCGCGTAACATGTTCCTGTCAATATGAATCCTCAAGTGTTTACCGCTCTCCTGCACGGGCTGCCCAACAAGCTGTGTAATTAGGTGCGCTCTAATTCAATCGCGTTCATCCTCGCTTCCTTTCACCCTGAGAATAGTTCGAAGACCGATTTTCGCTTGACGAGGACATTGCATTAAGGTGATCTATCAAAGCTGAAGCCGCCTTGCGCGAAATCTCCTCCAATCTGGCTCGATAGAGTTCGTGACACACATCTTCAGGATTAAATTTAAGGTTCTCCGCAAGTCTGCGGATCAGATTGAGTTGTTTGAGCGAAACCAGCTCGTCGACCGTTTGTGCAATTGGGTTAGAGGGAAATGTGGCTCGCGCTTCCCTATCCGATCGATTTGACCTTTCGCCGACCTTGTCTTCTTCGCGGTAGAGGTCGCGGGCGATGCCAAACTTGACTGCTGCGCGTTTGAGCGCGTCGTGTTCTGCTTTCTTGATTCCGGTCTCGCTGTCGGCGGAACCCGTTCCAATACCTTCGCGCGTCACACCGTTGATCGTGATCGAAGCGGTAGCAGCGACGAATTGACCGATCTGAATTATGCGGCGAACACGATGCGACCATTTAGGAACGAGTTTATCGAGCAGATCGGCAACAGTATGCCACTCCACGTAGTCAACAAAATGTGTTTTTCCGTTTCGGTCGCGCCAGCCTTCACGCTGTTTAATGTCTTCCTTCTTAATGCCTTCGCTAAGCTGTTTAAGCAATGCCGCGAAAGACGTATCTGTCATTGAATTTTGATGAGAATTAGCGACTGCCGACTGTGAAGAATCGGGAGGATTGACAAAGGTCTCAGATACTTTGACCGCGTCGTTTATTTTCGCATTACCGTTCATAAGTTCAGTTCCTTTGAGTGCGGGAATAGTCTTAGAAATAGGGTGGGTAATTCGCTATCACTGCGATCAGCATGCTTTTCGGTTCCAGGACCTGCTTTGAGCGAGATGTTTAAGATGAGAGCTGATTGATTGGGATCAGGAGGCGGCAGTGTCCGTGTAATGATGAAATAAAGTCGTGAACTTTCCTGCCGCTAAGTTGTTGATTTTGCGTAGCGGGCTGACCGGCCAAAGCGCGGTAAAGTCGTGAACTGGAAGCCTAAGTCCTTCGCTTCGAGGCAGTATGACAAGGAAATAAAGTCGTGAACTGTGAATCTAGCTGAGTGTCTGATGGCAAAGACAGCGGTCTTCGGCCTGACGGTAAATCATACCAATATAAAGTCAGAACTTGAGTGCTTTAGTCGGTCTTTTGCGAGAAGGCGCGGAGACTGCGGACCCCTTCTTCCGCGGTTGCTAAGACGCCTGGCCTAGCTCTCAGCTTGGCGCTCATACCAGCACGTGTGAGAACGCCCCAGCGGGTAGCACACACCCCTTCGCGGCGGTAACATTCCACTGCCCATCTGACGCGCCGTATCGCCAACGCTTCCGCAGATTCAGCAACTTCGATCAACGCTTGATTGATCAGCGGCAATCGGTTGTCGTGGCTCAACACCTTGTACCGGTTTCCCGTCTCCCTGCTGATTGCCTCTGCTGAAACTCGCACGGGGCGTCCTGGCGCGCTCATCAGGCGCGCGGCCGATCTTCTCACCGCGGCGGACAGTTCGATGTCGCGCGCCTCCCAGTCAATGCCGACTGTCTTGGGCTCTTTCTGGCGACGCGGCGTGTGTGCGCGCATCCACCAATCGTCGTGTATGCGGAGCCAGTTATGAGCGGCCGGCAGCTTCGTCTTCAACGTGAGCAGATCGATTTGCGGGTTCTCTTCGACAGCGCTCAGCCATTGCTCTCGATATGTTCTTCTCTTCTCGTGTTGCTCCAGTCGGGACTTCTCTCGATGATGGAGTGTTGGCGGTGCGAATACTTCGGAACCATCGTCCTCCTTGCGAGGGCGCAACCCCAGCCGTTCTTCTTGTGCCTGCAATGTTCGCGTGCATACGCCTAAACGACGCGCGATCTCTTCGTTGGTGTGCGCGACGCCGTCGCAGCGAAGGGCGCGCAGCCTGGACTCCCAAGCTGAACCGAATCCGGTGATCCACCCTGTCCGATAGCGATCGTCTTCCGAGGCGTCGGGCCCGATCCGGCGATAGACGAAACCACAATCGCAGACAAACTCGCCGACGGGCCTGCGTGGAGGCTTACGCTGAGGGTCTTTGATATTCGTCTTTACATCCTTAACCGTGCATTCCTCAATCCGCAACTCACGGTAGTGTTCGCTCGCGGGGTTGAGACACGGCCAGGGAGGGGCGCCAAACGGCTGCCGCTTTTCCGTCGGTAACATGAAGAAGTCTCGCGCTGAGCATCCCAGATAGTGGATGAGTAATAGATGGTGCACGGGGTGATTTGCGCGTTGCCCGACGCCTTGGAAGAGACGTTCAAAGGGGCGCGCGGGATCTGCGAGAGGAAAGTTGAGCGAGTCTAAAAAGTCGCCGCCGTAGTAAGTCGTGACTTCGCCTCGCAGCGCGCGCCAACGCACCAGATCAGCCGAGGTCGCTAGCCCGCGATCATACAATAAATTCAAATAGCGCCTGCGGAGCGCAGTGCGTGCAACGCACAGCCCTCGTTGGTCGAGCAACCACTGTGCATCGCGCGCGATGGCGAGATGAAACTCATGACTCCGGTCGCTTTGGACAGGGTAATCAATCATGCGTGCCTTCGCCGTTGGCAATATCTCTTCAAGTGTGGCGAATCCTTCTCGATCGGCTCTGTAGATAGCATGGACACCACTCGGCTCGAGCACTATGCCGTGTGAGGGACAGACCTTCACTCCGGAAGCTTGATGGATGCGGTGCCAGTAGGCTTCACCCCATCGTTCACGGTCTCCCTCGACACAGGTCGGGCAGTAATGCAAATACTCAAGGCGCACCGCGAGCCGCGACACACCTGCGCAGCTGCGCGCCATGGCGCGGCCTGACGACTGGCGCATCGCGAGCCGGACGCGGGCCACTCGCTCCAGCGATAAAAATGCTCCATAGAAAGGCAGCAAGGTGTGTTGGTCGATGAAGCGGTCCGCCGTGTAGCTGTGCCCTGGCGGGAGCACTGCGATGAGTTGATCGAGGCGGCTCGGTAGATCAACTATTGCCCTGAACGCCGTCGAACCAAACAAATCGCGCACTGTCGAAATTCTGCCGCGATAGCGGGCGCGTCGGCAATAACGAGCGCAAAGGCTGTAGCACAGTTCATCCGGGTATGGCTCGGGGAAAAAGCCGATCATTGTAATGTCCCTTTCCGCCCGTACACCTCAGGCAGGTACTCGTCCGGGTGCCGAATGTGACCGGCGAGCCGTAGTGCGTTGTAAGCGGCGAAGTCGTTCTGCTCGGACAAACCAGCGACGATCTTCGGCAATTCTCCAGGCGCCTTATTCAGTGGCGATCCCGGCATCTGACCCGCAGAATGATGCGGCTCCTGCCGCTTATCTTGTTCTACATCGGACAACGCTGCCAGGGGCGCGTCAGCCCGCAACTTGTAAATAACTTCGCTCGCAATATGACCAACCGCATCGGGCGCTTGCGGCGCCCCAGACAGGCGTTGCTTGATTTGGCTCGGGTAAACGTCTTCATACTGCTCAAGCACCCGCCGGTCGTTGGTCTTGAGGGCATCGAGTATGGTGCGCGGGATGCCGAGCTTG